>JBDKLG010000153.1:0-11274 GCA_039795695.1 Bacteroidota bacterium | reverse complement strand
AGTTTTGAACGAGAAAAGAATATCAAAGCGTCTCTTTATACAGCCATGATCTGTATATTGGTTTTTGCCTTGTTTTTTTACCTGCAGTGGACATTGCCACAAATCCCTGCTCCCAGTTTTGGAGAGGGTATTGAAGTTAATTTAGGTAACAGTGAAACCGGATCCGGTGATGCCATTCCCTTATCTCCGGGAGAACCTTCTCAGGCTGAAGACAGTAAAACTCCCCCGCAAAAATCTGTACAGGAAAGCAGCCGGCAACCCGATGTAAAAACAGATGAATATGCAGATGGGGATGCCCCTGCCCTCAGCAAAACTGTTAAGCCCGCAACAAAGACCGTTAATACCCCACCTGCAACGGTGAAAAAAACAGCAGCTGTAACTGTTGCCAATCCTGTACCTGTTCCACCCAAACCCAAAGCCCTTTTTAAAGGGGGTAGTGCTGTTACCACTGGCGGAAACAGGGCCGATAGTTACAATGGCATCAAAGACCAGGGTATTGCAGGAGGAAAAGGTGACCAGGGTAATCCAAACGGGAACCCAAATTCGGATAGTTACAAAGGGAATGCGGCAAGTGGGAATAGCGGCAGCGGAGGAGGTACAGGCGTTAGTATCCGCAGCGGCTTGGATGGCAGAAGAATTACCAAATTGCCTGCTTTTGAAGATGATTTTAACGAAAATGCAAAAGTAGCTGTTGATATTACGGTTGATAAAACAGGAAATGTAACAATGGCCATTGTTAACCAGAGAGGAACTACGACAACTAATCCCACTATTAGAAATATAGCCCTGCAAAAAGCCAGATCCCTGAAATTAAACAGCGGTACAGCTGAGGCGCAAACAGGTACGCTGGTGTTTAATTTCAAATTAAGGGGCTGATAATTGTTGCATATTTGCAACAGCTTATGAACTACGAAGAAACCATAGCGTATCTTTTTCGAAAACTACCGATGTTCAGCCGTATTGGTGCAGCGGCTTTCAAAAAAGACCTTACCAATACTTTGCGCTTATGTGAGTCACTGGGAAATCCACAGCAACAATTAAAAACCATTCATATCGCCGGTACCAATGGCAAAGGCTCTACCAGTCATATGCTGGCAGCCATATTGCAATCAGCAGGCTATAAAACCGGCCTCTATACCTCTCCACACCTGAAGGATTTCAGGGAAAGAATTAAAATCAATGGTGAATTATGTCCGAAGGATTTTGTGGTAGATTTTACGGAACGGATACAACCACTTATCACGGAAATTGAACCTTCCTTTTTCGAAATTACCGTTGCGATGGCTTTCGATTATTTTGCCAGACAGCAAGTGGATATAGCCGTGATAGAAGTTGGATTGGGCGGGCGTTTCGACAGTACCAATATTATTACACCGGAATTAAGCATCATTACCAATATCGGTTGGGATCATATGAATATGCTGGGCGATACACTGGAAAAAATAGCTTTTGAAAAAGCCGGTATCATTAAAGCCGGTGTGCCGGTAGTTGTTGGCGAATATATCAGCGCTACCAAAAAAATATTTGAAAAAGCTGCAGAGCAATCGCCGCTGGTATTTGCACAGGATAAATGGTATGTTGATACATTTGAATACAGGCATCATTTCCTGACTGCTACCGTAGTAAAAAAAGCGACCGACGAACACCATACTTATGCGTTAGACCTTACGGGTATCTATCAAACAAAAAACCTGCTTACCGTTATTGAAGCAGTTCATCAATTACAATTGCTTGGATGGCAGATAGACCAGCCGATTATCAGGAATGCGTTGATGCACAGCAAACAGCTTACTGGATTGCACGGACGATGGGAAATTATTCACCAGAACCCTTTCCTTATACTCGATGTGGCACATAATGTTGACGGTATTACAGAATTGGTGAAACAGCTTGAAATTACCAATCACCATGCATTGCATATTGTTACAGGTATGGTGAAAGACAAGGATATTGACAAAGTATTGTCGCTCCTGCCTCAAAATGCGCATTATTATTTTACGCAGGCACAAATTCCAAGAGCCTTGCCTGCAAAGGATTTGCAGCAGTTGGCAGAAAAATATGGACTGAAAGGCTCAGAATTTCCGAATGTAAATCTGGCCATCAGGGAGGCTTTGGCACAATCCAAAAAAGAAGACCTGATCCTGGTATGCGGAAGTGTGTTTCTGGTGGGTGAAGTAAATGATTTGCCGATGGGCTGATGGCCCATACTCCCGGGGTAAAAAATAACCCATACCATCCCGCAGTATTGAATACTTAGTGTAAGAATTGTTTAAGCTATGCTTAGTCTACCCAGTTTTTCCAATGCTTTATAGATGACAGCCAGGTGCATGGACTGAATAAACCGGTCCTCTCTCAGCATTTGAATGAATGCATCCATCTCTACCAGTACAATATCGATATCTTCTCCCTCATCCAGTTGCTGCGACTGAAGGTAAGTACCCCCGGTTGCAAGGAACATGTGCATGAGGTTGGTATTTGTAGAGGGATTGGAAGAAGTATCACCCAAATAAACCAGCTGCGAAAATTGGTAACCTGTTTCTTCCAGGAGTTCCCGTTTGATTGCCGTTTCATAGTCCGCATCTGTCTTGTCAACGCAGCCCCCGGGTATTTCCCAGCAGGTTAGCCCCAATGCATGCCTGTATTGTTTTTCCAGAATCACTTTGCCGTCGGCTGTAATGGCTAATGCGGCTACCCATTCTGGAAATTCATATACATAATACGGTGTAACAACAGTACCATCAGGCTTTTCACAGGTGTCGATGCGTATATTCATCCATGTTTCGCTGAACAGTTTCCTGCTGGATAATAGTTTCCATTTCAAATCTCTTTCTGCATCCATTACCATCCTTTGTTTTTTCGTAAAGTGGTTATATGTGCTGTATGGTGTTTGCCATGCCAGGCATACATGCCCAATAAAAACCATAAACTCATGCTGCGCTTATTCTCAGGATGTACAACGGTTCTCTCCCATTGCTCATCCGTTAAATGCCGGATGGCAGCCACCAGTCGCCTGTGTACAGCATGTAAAATGGTTAAAGAAACATTGATGGGCACTACCTCAATATCAGCCAGTAGTACCCAGGCTTTCTCATCATAGGGTTTGATGGTAGGCTGGTCTTCTGTTAAACCAAGTTTGAATCTGGTATAGGCATTCATATGGCTATCGGCTACATGGTGAACCAATTGCTGCACAGTCCAGCCCCCTTCCCTGTAAGCTGTTTGCAATTGTGCTGCATCAAGGTTCAGTACAGACTGCTCCAGTTCGTCCGGGAGAAACTGCAAATCAGCCAATAATTTTTCTTTCAAAGAGTTGGAAAAAGGTTGTGCTTCGTATTTACCAATTGGGTACCTGGGATCAAATGACATTACAATAAGTTTATGGTTGAAAAAATTATTCTACCCGGAGATTATGCCCGGTTAAATTGATAAAAACATCTTCCAGGTTGGCCTGCTTCACTTCTTTTGGTTTCTCAAATCCGGAAGCAACCAGTTCATCTATGAGCTTATCGGGTGAATTGAGGGCAATAATCTTACCGCTGTCAATAATCGCTACCCTATCGCACAATACTTCTGCTTCATCCATATAATGGGTTGTAATAATAATCGTTGTACCCTGGTTGCGGATATCCCTGATCAGGTCCCATAAATTTCTCCTCGCCTGCGGATCAAGCCCCGTAGTGGGCTCATCCAGAAAAATAATTTTCGGCCGGTTAATTAAAGTGGTAGCTATGGAAAACCGCTGTTTTTGTCCCCCACTCAGTTCTTTGAATTTTGCCCTGGCTTTATCCCGAAGGTTTACCTTGTCCAATAATTGTATGGGATCTACTTTCTGGTTGTAAAGACCGGAGAACAATGCAATAAGCTCCGTCAGGTTCAAACTGGGATAATACCCGGAAGTTTGTAATTGTACCCCAATAATTTTTTTGATTTCATTGGGAGAATCATCAAGATTCAAGCCATTCACGATAACTTCTCCCGATGTCTTACCGCGAAGGGTTTCAATAATTTCCAGGGTAGTTGATTTGCCGGCTCCGTTGGGACCCAATAAACCAAATATCTCCCCTTCCATTACTTCGAAACTAATACCCTTTACCGCTTCAAAATCGCCATATTTTTTTCGAAGGTTTTTAACCTCAATCATTGTCTTTTGCATGTGTCAAAACTGGTATACCAGACCGGCCGACTGCTTGGAAACCCCAATGCCGATTGCCGCCCGTTGGTTTTTTTGGTTAAATAAGGTTATTGCTGTTAACAGGTTTCTTTGTGCCATCAAAGTTAAGTAACTGCCGGTAAGCGTAACGGCAAAACCTCCCCCCAGTAAGGCCCAACCATACCCTTTGTCGGAACCGGAAGCCGTGACCCTGCTGATGCCAAAAATGGTTGCCACAGTACCGGCGATACCAAGAATCTGCCCGGCTATTTTATTGGACTGGTGCTTATCGAAATAATACATTAATTCAGGGTCTTTTGTGCGAAAGAACAATTGTTTAAACTGTTTGCTGCCCGTAAAAACCGTGTCATGGTAAATGATATTATTGGTTTTGGGTGCTGTGAGGTAATTCATCTGCCCCGGATTCAGTTTCTGTTGTGCATTGGCTGCAAATAGTAAACAACCCATCCAAACTGCGATGCTTACAGGTATCTTCATATTCTTTTAATTGTTCCGGTAAATGTTTCCAGTTCCTGCATCATTAATTTACTGCCGATAAAAAGGGCTGTTCGCTGGTGCAATTCGGTTGGCTGAATATCCAGGATTCTTTGTTTACCATTGGTGGCCGCACCTCCGGCTACTTCAACAATAAATGCAAAGGGGCTTGCTTCATACAACAAACGCAATTTACCTTTTGGCTTGTCCAGTGTGGATGGGTACATGAATATTCCGCCTTTGATCAGGTTTCTATGTACATCCGCTACCATACTGCCAATATAGCGCTGCGTATAAGGGCCGCCGGTCTCCCTGGTTTTTCTCTGACAACCATCGATGTATTTTCTGACCGACTCTTCATATTGAAAAAAATTCCCATGGTTTACAGAATAGAATTTGCCGCTTTCAGGGCATTTTATGTCGGGGTGGCTAAGTGTAAACTCTCCAATCGACGGATCCAGGGTAAATCCGTTCACGCCCCTTCTTGTGGCATATACCAGCATTGTACTGGATCCGTACACCACATAACCTGCAGCCACCTGTCGGTGGCCCGGTTGTAAAAAATCTTCTTTGGTGCAGGGTTTTCCCAGTTCACTTACCCTTTTAAAAACACTGAAAATAGTACCAATGGAAACATTGACATCAATATTACCACTTCCGTCCAACGGGTCAAATAATACAACATACTTGCTGTTATTACTGACTTCATCATCAAAAACAACAAAATCATCCATTTCCTCACTCCCGATACCCGCACAACTAATGCCATGTTTTAAAACCCCGATGAAATGATTATTGGCAAATAGATCGAGTTTCTTAACATCTTCTCCCTGCACGTTTACAGATCCCGCATCTCCCAGTATGTCCACCAATCCGGCTTTGTTTACTTCTACATTAACCCTTTTGGCAGCTAAGGCAAGATCCCTCAATAAACGGCTTAGTTCGCCTGTGGCAGTAGGAAACTGGCGCAGCTGTGTTAGCGTGAATTCGTCCAGCGTGAGAATTTTACGATTCACATTCATAAAAAATCATTTTGATAAAGTTAGGAACTGGCTACTAATGCCACTGATATTTTTTTACTGATAGAATCCTTAATGTGTAACCAATACATATAAATTGCATTGTTGATTTAATGTAGATTTGCTGCAAATTATCTTAACCTTAGCATGAGAGTATTCAAATTTGGCGGTGCAAGTGTGAATAGTGTTGAAAGAATCCAAAACCTGGCAGCAATTATCCGGAAAGAACAGCAAAGCCCCCTGGTTATCATCATATCTGCCATGGGGAAAACCACGAATTCACTCGAAAAAGTGGTGGAATCTTTTTATGCGGGTAAAAAAGAAGAAAGTCTGCAATTATTTGCTGCTGTGAAGCAGCAGCACCTGAAAATTGCCAAATACCTGCTTGTTACAGAGTTCAATTCCTGCCTTTCCAGGTTAACCGATTTTTTTACAGAAGTAGAATGGCTGTTGCACGATGCGGCTGTAAGAGAATTTGATTACTATTATGACCAGGTGGTTTGTGTCGGTGAATTACTGAGTACCTGTATCATCAGCCATTACCTGAATGAATCAGGCATTGAGAACGAATGGCTGGATGTGCGTGATCTCATCAGAACAGATAATAATTTCAGGGACGCTTCCATCGACTGGAAATATTCGGAAAACAGGATCAGGCAAGCCATTCAGGCTTCATCCGATTCATCAAGAATATTTCTTACACAGGGTTTTATTGGTGCTACTCCTGATAATGAAAGTACCACACTGGGGCGTGAGGGCAGCGATTATACGGCTGCCGTTTTTGCGAATATACTGGAGGCAGAAAATATTACCATCTGGAAGGATGTGGAAGGGGTTATGAATGCAGATCCGAAAACCTATGCCCATGCCCTGCTGATTCCCGAGTTGAATTTTACAGAACTAATTGAAATGGCTTTCTATGGGGCACAGGTAATCCATCCCAAAACCATCAAACCCTTGCAGAATAAGGGAATCTCGCTTTTTGTGAGATGTTTTTTAAACCCTGAATTGCCCGGCACGCATATTCACCAAAAACATTTAAAAAACCTCCCTCCCATTATTGTGGTGAAACAAAACCAGGCGCTGGTGCAGCTGAATAGTCGTGACTTTTCTTTTGTGGGTGAAGAGCCAATGATTCATTTGTATGGCCTGTTTAGCCGGCTTAAAATAAAACCAAACCTGATTCAGACAGGTGCTATCAACGTGCAAATCTGTATTGATAATCCTGATGATAAAATTACCCGCTTCGCTGCGGAAGCTGCTAAACTGTTTGATGTTCAGGTAGAGAAAGATTTACAGTTACTTACCGTTAGACATTACCAAATACCTTTACTGGAAGAATTGTTACAGGGAAAAAATATTTTATTAACGCAAAGGACCAAAGAAACCGTCCAGGTAGTTTACCACTAAAGAGGGATGTATTCACCCTTCTTGTTAATGGATATCAGGGGTAGTTTTTTGTGTTGCTCAAAATAATCAAAAACTTCCTTTAACCTGCCCGAAAAATGCTGGTAATCCGGATCGTCTTTGGTGGCTTTTACCAGAAAATCCTTGCTTTTCTCCACATTAAACCGAATAGGGAAAATATGCACAGGAATAAAATCCTGACCCTGGTCATGCGCTAATGACGCAAGGATATACAATTCTTCAATCTGGTTGTTCTGTATCGGGATGCAACCCACCGTTACACAACTGCCATGAATATAAATATCGTTGCCGGGTTTCAAAGAATCGCTCAGCAAATTATCGGAAGGATTGGGGTAATTCAGCCCCAGTGCCATATGGTAATTGCTCTTAGGATTAAATTCATTGATATAATAAAAACCCTCCGGTACCTGGTAATCGCCCTCGATCCTTTTAGGCCCCAATGCTCCGGATAATGCACAAACTTTATAGGTTTTGAATAACTGAAAAGGGTCGGTCTTTTTCTCCCTTACCCATACTTCCAGCTGACTGTCATATTTAAAACTTCTTACATATATTTGTTTAACAGGCCATGATACATGCATGGCTGCCAACTGCTTCTTCAGCGTATCTTCTTTTTGTTTAAAGGCATTGGCTACTTTGGGAAACTGCTTTTGTGTAGCAATAAAAGAAGGCTGGGCTACCAAATTCACCGTGAACAAAAAAAAGGAAAGGATTCCTGGCAATCTTTTCATGTGCACAAAAATAAGGGAGTAAACAGAATTTAGGATAACTATTAGCTAACGCTTTTTGGCTGCAGAAATTGTACCCGGGCATCCAATTATCCACTGCCTAAGCCTAATCATCAGGGATTGGGCTGCTTTATGACCAATCCCTGATGGCTTATCCGCGCTGGTTCTGCTGTAAATGGATAAGCGGCTTATAAATTTCCCCTTAAAGCCTGTTCACGTTCAATGGCTTCAAACAGGGCTTTGAAATTACCCTTGCCAAAACTTTTTGCTCCCTTGCGCTGAATTATTTCAAAAAATAATGTCGGCCTGTCTTCAACAGGCCTGGTAAAAATCTGGAGCAGGTAACCTTCCTCATCTCTGTCGACCAGGATACCCAGTTCTTTTAAAGGACTGATATCCTCATCAATTTTCCCCACCCTTTCAACCAGTTCATCATAATAAGATCCCGGCACTTTTAAAAACTCGATTCCCCTGTTTTGTAATTCGGTTACGGTTTTAACAATATCGGCTGTGGCCAATGCAACGTGCTGGCAGCCCTCTCCATCGTAATAATCCAGGTATTCTTCTACCTGCGACTTTTTTTTGCCTTCGGCGGGCTCATTAATAGGGAATTTTACAAACCCATTGCCATTGCTCATCACTTTACTCATCAGGGCTGAATACTCAGTGGATATATCATTGTCGTCAAAACTGAGAATATTTTTAAACCCCATTACTTCCTCATAAAATTTGACCCATGGATCCATCCCGTTCCAGCCCACATTACCCACGCAATGGTCTACATACAACAAACCTGTGTCGGGGGGATTGTAATTGCTTTCCCATTTGCGATAACCAGGCATAAATATTCCCCGGTAATTTTTTCTTTCGATGAATAAATGAACCGTATCTCCGTAAGTATGAATACCACTTAAAACCAGCTCTCCTGTTTCATCCGTTAAAACAGTAGGCTCAATATAAGACCGGGCTCCTCTGGCTGTCGTTTCCTGCCAGGATTTTCGGGCATCATCCACTTTTAATGCCAGTACTTTTACACCGTCTCCATGCTTGTAAATATGGTCGGCGATCAGGTTCTGGCTGCGCAATGGAGTAGTGAATACAAAACTTAGTTTGTGCTGGTTCACTACATAACTGGCCCTGTCTTTTACACCTGTTTCCGGTCCGGCATAAGCCAGGCTCTGGAAACCAAAAGCTGTTTTGTAAAAATGGGCTGCCTGTTTTGCATTGCCCACATAAAATTCAACATAGTCGGTTCCCTGTAAAGGAAGAAAGTCCTGCACCTCATTGGGTACAGCAATATTGGTTAATACGGTTTCCATAAATTCATTTGGTAATTGACAAAAGAAAAGATTCCTGCAACTGATGAAGAACTCATTCAGGCAGGATCCATTGCCAATGCTTCCATCAACAAACAGTAGCAAAATCGTTTGTCGCTGAATAATTTATGCGGGTAATCGGGAATCATTGCAGCAAAGGTAAATAATTGCAGGTAGTTACAGGATATAAAAAATATCCCTTTAGCTAAACCGGAGGTGGGTTACAAATTGCTATTTTCAAAACCCCCGGTCATGCCTATATTTGCCTCACTTAATAAAATCTATGAAAGTAGGCATCTTAGGCGGAGGACAATTGGGAAGAATGCTCTTGCAGGCATCGGCCAATTATGTGGTGGAAACCTATGTTCTGGAGAGTGATGCCAACTGTCCCGCCGCACATCTTTGTCATCATTTTACCAAAGGAGATATTACCGATTTTGCTACCGTATATGAATTTGGTAAGGCATTGGATGCCATCACCATTGAAATAGAAGCCGTGAATGTGGATGCATTGGAAAAACTGGAGTCTGAAGGAGTAAAAATCTTTCCCAAACCTTCGGCAATCCGCATCATTAAAAATAAAGTGATACAGAAAGACTTCTACCGCAATCATGAGATACCTACTGCTGCTTTTGTTGTAACACAAAACCTGGACGAATTAAAACAGCAGAGCGGTTTCCTGCCCGCTGTTCATAAAATAGGAGAAGGAGGTTATGACGGAAAAGGTGTGACCATTATTGAAACGGCAAATGACCTGGACAAGGGCTTTGATGCACCTGCAGTACTGGAAAAAAAAGTACCCATCAAAAAAGAAATGGCCCTGATTGTAGCCATGAACGAAAAAGGTGAAACAGCAGTATATCCCCCGGCAGAAATGATTTTTGACCCTGTTTGGAATTTACTTGACTACCAGCTAAGTCCGGCCTTACTCTCTGAGAAAATATTGTGGAAAGCCGAAGCCATCGCTTCGCGGGTGGTAAAAGAGCTGAAAAGTCCCGGATTATTCGCAGTCGAATTATTCATCGACACCAATGATGAAGTGCTTGTGAACGAAACCGCACCCCGTGTTCACAACAGCGGCCACCATACCATTGAAGCCAATTATTCCAGTCAGTATGATATGCTCTGGAGAATTATCCTTTCGCTTCCACTGGGCAATACAGCACCCTTGCTGCCTTCTGCAATAGTAAATATCCTTGGTGCAGAAGGTTTTTCGGGAAAAGCCGTTTATGAAGGTCTTGAAGAAGTATTGAAAATGGAGAATGTATTTGTGCATTTGTACGGAAAAGAACAAACCAGGCCGGGAAGAAAAATGGGGCATGTAACCATTGTACACAAAGACTACCAGGACCTCACCTACCAGGCCAATAAAATCAAACATTTACTCAAAGTAAAAGCTTAGCTGAAACTTATTTTCTTTTGGTTTAATGCCTTCTGAAAACCAATGCCAATAAGGCTTTTGAGCTGTAAACCCGGAGAGTTGTTGTTGGGTCCAAACAAGCGTATGTCATCATCATAAATCATATCCAGACTATACCTGGCAGAAAAATTCTTATTGATCTTGAAATTGAACAGGTTGGTCATGTACAGGTCTACATTTTGCGGGCCATTTTTATAATTGGAAAACAAATCGATCCTGCCTTTATAAGTGATGTTCTTGGCAATCGTATTATCATAATTAACCGTTACGAAAGTGCCGATCTCATTGATGGAATGCTTGCCGGCAGGTATGCCATAACTACCTTTCTGCGAAAGATAGGTATTGGTTACAAAAGTGGCCCTGGAGGTAAGGGGCGAAACAAAAACAGAAATATTCTGCCTTGGCTTATAATCAAATCCCACCGATAGGATCAGGTAAGCCGGCGACAATAAGGAGGAAGCCAGTTCACTGATGTTGTTGTTGTATGTAAATCCATTAAAAAACTGCGAACGGAAATTAAATAAGGCACTCAGGTACCATTGGCCGGTACTGTCCATTTTATAACCATACTTGCTCAAATAATCGAATCGGTCGTCGTTTTTACGGATTCCAAGGCTGGTGGTTTGAATGTAGCCCATGTTCACATCAACATTATTGTCCCAGTAATGCCGGTCTTTTTTATAAAAGAGGAAATAATTGAAATAAGCATTGGCAGAAA
>JBDKLG010000152.1:0-5544 GCA_039795695.1 Bacteroidota bacterium | reverse complement strand
AAAGTCTGGAAGATGTTACAACAATCGCCAAAAACATACTTGGCGGCACCCTGGTTACCATCCAAACCGGTGCCGAAGGCAAAAAAGTAAACAAAATCCTGGTTGCACAGGATGTTTATTACCCCGGTCCCAATCCGGTAAAAGAATTCTACCTGTCCATCCTTCTTGACCGCACCACAGGAATGAATGTGGTAATGTACAGTACCGAAGGTGGTATGGACATTGAAGAAGTGGCTCATAAAACGCCCGACAAAATCTTCAAAGAATGGGTACATCCCGGCGGCGGACTCCAGGGTTTTCAGGCAAGAAAAATTGCCTTTAATCTCGGGCTCAGTGGAGAATCGTTTAAAAGCTGCATAAAATTTGTCACCAATTTGTACAACGCATATGTAGGATTGGATTGCAGCATGCTGGAAATTAATCCCCTCTTTAAAACAAGCGACGATAAAATCATTGCAGTAGACTGTAAAATGAATATCGATGATAATTCCCTGATGCGCCATCCTGATGTGGCTGCTTTAAGGGATGTTACAGAAGAAGACCCTACCGAAGTAGAAGCCGGGCAATACAACCTGAACTTCGTAAAACTTGATGGAAATGTGGGCTGTATGGTAAATGGCGCCGGTTTGGCGATGGCTACCATGGATATGATTAAACTAAGCGGTGGCGAACCTGCCAACTTCCTTGACGTAGGCGGATCTGCCAATGCACAAACCGTAGAAGCCGGTTTCCGCATCATTCTGAAAGACCCCAATGTAAAAGCCATTCTGATCAATATTTTCGGAGGAATTGTACGCTGCGACCGTGTTGCAGCCGGCGTAATTGAGGCATTTAATAAACTGGGAAATATTCATATCCCCATCATCGTACGCCTGCAGGGTACCAATGCAGTAGAAGCCAAAAAACTGATTGATGAAAGCGGCCTGCAGGTACAGTCTGCCATCCAGCTAAGCGAAGCGGCTGAACTGGTAAAGAAAGCTGTTGCATAAATGCTGTCAATATCAACTCATAAAAAAACCTGCCCGGTAAAGGCAGGTTTTTTTTATTTATTCTATTACTTATGCACCCAATAATCCAAAACGGTCGCTTTTTCAAAAATGGGTTTTAACAAGTCGCCAAAAGCTTTATGGGCCGGGTGTACCAGGTATGCATCCCTGTCTTTTTCACTTTCAAAAGTCAGGAAAAAACAATGGGTCATCCCCTGGTTCAGCTTTTCCGGGCTATTGTTTACTCCCCATTCAAAACCTTTGATCTCTTTTATTTTTTCCGGCAATGCACGAAAAGCATCTGCTACTTTCCTGATTTCGGCTGCTGTGGCTTTTTCTGTAAACTGAAACATTACAACGTGTCGCAGCAGGGGGCTATCCTTTTTATCGGCTTGTTTTTGTACAAAGCTGCCTAGTAAAATGAAACAAAACAGCAGGGGGAGCAATTTGTTTTTGGCCATACTTTTTTGCTAAATCTACCAATAAACACTGAGCTTACCCCTATTTTGCCACAGGAATCTGTACCTGCCTTACCTCAGAAATGGGGCTGAACAGGTAATGTAGTCCTGTCTTCACTTCTACACATTCAAAACGCTTTCGCCGCTTAAAGCCTTTTTGAAAAATCTTTCCGTTATCGGTCTGAAAAAAAGCACCTTCGGGTAAATCAATGATGTGCTGGTGGCCGCTTTTTTTAGGAGCATCGTACTTTCTAAGTACCAGCAACAAATCTGTTTCCCCATTGGCTGTTGCAGCAGGATTCATGATGGATTTTTGCAAAGCTTTTGCGATGTCTTCCGGAAAAAGAGATTGGCCCACAAAATCTATCAGCAGCAACCGGTAATGGTTTTTCCACTCTTTACCATGTGGCTCTACTTTATTTTTGAAGGCTTCATAAGTGAGTAAATGGGCCAGTTCGTGTAACAAAGTGATTAGAAACTCATATTTATTGAGGTTCCCGTTTACACTAATGCGATGGTTGCCCCCCCAGCCTGCATGGCGATAATCACCCAAAACCGATTTTCGCTGTTTACTGATGGTTAAGTGTACCTTATAATGGTGTATATAATGCACCACCCTCTCAAAACTACCCTCAGGTAAAAAAGCAGCCAATGCCTGCATGGGATGTTCAGATACAGGCATTATTTTTTAGGATTCATTTTAAGTGATACTCTAACTTCTAACCAGGTATATGCGATATATAACCCCATACCCAGAAATACTGCATTCACACTCCTGTTTTCACCTGCCGCGAACAAATAAATCAATGCAGCGGCGGCCAGTACAAATAATTTGATAAAAGTGGCTGCCATCACCCCCCTGATAACCGCATTGGGATTGGGATTGCTTAGATTCTTCTCCTGAAATAAGATATTCCCGATACTCACCAAACACAGAAAAAAATTAGCGGAAAAAACAACCATCGCATCAATATGGTAAGTTGTCAGTTTTTGTTCCATCAGTAACAATATTGCTCCCACTATTGCAAACAGCCACCAAAAAGGCCTGGTATGTTTTGTAAAAATTTTATACATGCTATTTTTTTGAAGTGTCCTTGACAACTTTTATTAAAATGCCAATCAACAGAATTAGCGGCAGCAGCCAGATCAGTACGGGAAATCTCAGTCCGGTTTTCCCATCCAGCCATTTACCTGCATAAACAGCCAGCAATAAACCAATGGCCAGCTGTGCTGCAAAGCCTGCGTATTGCATCAAAGAATTATTGGGCTTTTCCTGCATGACTAGTCGTTCGAGTCATCATTTTTCAATATGGGTGCCAAAGTAGTATCCAGTGGCCCTGTTGTATTTCCGCTCAACACTTTTTTTACACTTTCCAGGTATTGTTCCTTGTATTTAATGGCCTGCTCCAGTGAATCTGTCCTGATTTTTAGGACCTGCAAGGCAGAACGGCTTTCTCTGGTTCCATAGCCCGGAATATAGTATTTGATGGGGGAAAAAGCAATGAGGGCGATGGTTAAGCCAACCAACAAAACAAATACTGTACTCAAGCCAATATACACACTCAACCTTGTTAAACGAAAAGTTACCACTTCCTCATAAGTATCGTCATTCATGACAACCAAACGGTAGCTGTTTCTTAATCGCTTTAAGGTATTATTAATTTCTAAATTACTCATTTTGTTAAATCGGGCTAAAGGTAATAATCAATCCGCTTTTCACCATTCTGAATTGAGAAATAACTGTATTTTTAAACACATTTTATGTACCGGAATAAGACTCGCATATCTAAAAAGACCTGGAACAGGCCAATAATTGGCATTGCCTTCCTTTTTTCACTGTTAATAACCCTTCCAGGAATGGCGCAACCCAGCCTGCCGGGACTCTCTTTTGAAATAAAAAAGCCAAAAGCCTTCGAAGCAAGGGAGCTCCCTTCAGAAAAAACCGGTAACAAAAAATTTACCGCTCCACGCAGGTTTTATAACAACCTGGTAAGTCGTTTCAATTACTATTTCAATGCCAACACTAAACTAAACGAAGCCATTGAACAGGCCAAACTGGTTTACAGGGACGACTATACCCAATTGCTGAATTTCTATAATTACACACTGGATGAAACGGCCAAGGGGCAGATGGATACCATCATCTATAAATGTGTTGCAGGTATTTTATTACACGATTTACGCAGCGATTGGGTAGACAAATTGTATTTGCTGATGGGT
Source organism: Bacteroidota bacterium (assembly GCA_039795695.1). Taxonomy (GTDB): domain Bacteria; phylum Bacteroidota; class Bacteroidia; order Chitinophagales; family Chitinophagaceae; genus Sediminibacterium. The sequence continues at coordinate 1,880 of JBDKLG010000152.1, read as the reverse complement.
AAGACCTATTTGTACAGAAAAGATTTTGATTCGGCAGGAACTGTTTTCCAATACATCAATTATGCATTTTCGCCAAAAGATAACGGTTATGATATCCCTATTGGAAGCAATGCAAGCAATACCAATGGAATATTCACCATTGCCACAAGGGAAAATCCCGGCACCTGGAAAAAACTCACCAGCTTTCCTCCAAGCCGAAATGAAAGTTTTTTATGGCAGGTAAGGAACTATATCGAAAAAGATGAACTCGTGGAAGCTGAGGGGTTACTTGAATTAATAAGAACCGATCCTAATTTCCCGGAAAGATTAAGGGTTGACTTGCATGAAACAACCGCCTACCTCAAATACAAACAGCACAGTTATGAAAAAGCTGCCGATGAATTGATACTGGCACTCGGTAATGCAACAGACCATTTCGAAAAAGCAAGATGGGAGTTTCTCGCAGGGCAAATGTTTCAATTGGCTAAAAATGATGCAAAAGCAATCCTGCTCTATGAAAGAGCCATCCTGCATACAACTGATCCACTGATGGAAGTGTATGCAAGAATGAATATTGTTGGGCTTGCCACCACGGGAGAGAACAACGCCATTCAAAAAAACCTCGACGAATTGATCAAAATGGCCAAAAAGGATAAATATGAAACAAACAGAGACATTATCTACTATGCCGCCGCTAAACTGGAACTAAAAAGAAAAAATTACATTGAAGCCCAAAAACATTTGCTGAACAGCATCAAATACAGTGTGGATAACCCTTTACAAAAGCAGCTGAGTTTTCTCCTGCTCGGAGATATGAATTACCCACTAAAAAATTATGCATTCTCACACCGCTTCTATGATAGTATCCAAACATCCCTTTTACTGAAAGAGGATAAAATAAGGGTGGAAGAAAGAAAACCTGCCTTAAAAATCATCAGTGAAAACCAGGAAACAATCTATAGAGAGGACAGCTTACAAAAAATTGCTTTACTGCCCCCAGAACAGCGGGATTTGTTTTTAAACGACTTATTAAAAAGACTGAGAAAAGAAAAAGGATTAAAAGACCTGCCGCAGGAGAACCTTTCATTTGGCAATACCCTTGCCGGTAATACCGGTTTGCAGGCTGCAGAGCTATTTAGTTCCAATGGGTCTGAATTTTATTTTCAAAGTGCTTCCACCCGTGCCCGTGGCCTGGCAGAATTCAAAAGCAAATGGGGTAACCGACCCAATGTAGACAATTGGCGAAGACAGTCTGCCGTAAACAGCTCTTTTGCCACGGCAAGCCCCGGTCCTGCTGATAAAAACCTCACTGCCACCATCAAAAAAGATGTGGAGCCCGAACTAACCATTGCATCCCTTTCTAAAAATATACCGCTTACTACCGGCCAGTCTGATAGCTCACACAAAGCCATTATCAAAGCCTTGATGGAAAATGCAGCAACTTTTCAAAATCAGCTGGAAGATTATCCTTCGGCTATTGAAACCTATGAAGAATTATTACGCCGCTACCCGGAAAGCAGCGAGATTGAACCGGCATTGTTTAACCTGGCCTACTGTTATAAAAAAACGGGCAACCAGCTAAAAACAGATTCCCTAACGGCTGCCATAAAACAGGCTTTTCCCAAAGGAACTTATGTGAACAAAATAAATACTGCCCAGGAAAACCTGAGCAGGAAAAAAACGGATCCTGCACAAAAAGAGTATGAAAATATTTACAGCATGTTCCTGGAAGGTAATTTCGAGAAAGCCAAACAGGCCAAACTTAAAGCAGACAAGGAATTCGGCAAAAACTACTGGACACCACAGTTGCTTTATATCGAATCCATTTATTACATCAGGCAAAAAGACGACAGCATCGCCATCAATCGTTTGGAAAGTATCCAAACATTGTTTCCCAAATC
>JBDKLG010000151.1:0-4769 GCA_039795695.1 Bacteroidota bacterium | reverse complement strand
TCCTTTTAAATAAGCGACCTGATGCGTTCAAAAGGCTTTCACAGGTATTGTCATTCATCCTTTTGGGAGAATCAATCTATATTATTTATACCTTTTTCAACGGTTTAACCACAATTGATTTAAACACACTCATCCTTTCACTTAAAGGGAATACCGGCAATAAGAATATCATGGCCGCCAGTCTGGTGGTCAAAATTCCCTTTTGTATTTATTTAATCAACCAGTCAAAACTTTCGGGCAGGATTTGGAATATTGTGTCGCTTTTAATGGGTGTACTGGCCATTTTTATCATTAATGCACGTTCTTCTTATTTGGGGTTGATTGTTTTAACAGCTATTTATTTTGCTTACTGTATCCTGTTGCACAAAAAAGAAAAGAATACCAGTCAAACACTTTACAGGGTTTCTTATGTGTTACTGCCAATTATTGCGGCTTTTATTCTATCACAATTCATACTAACAACTGCCCAAAGTTTTCAGGACTCAAAAGCAGGTTACGGCACGGTTGCTGAAAGGCTGGGAACTTTGAGTTTAACCAATGATGCTTCCAGTTACCGTTTTAAGTTATGGGAACATGCAGTTGATTATATTGAAAAGAATCCTGTATTTGGTTGTGGATGGGGTAACTGGAAATTAGCCTCTATCCCTTATGAGAAAGAGTATATCAACGACCTCAATGTTCCCGCTCATGCCCACAATGATTTTTTTGAGACAACCACTGAATTGGGATTACCCGGTGGCTTGCTTTTTCTAGGTCTATTTATTCTGCTATTGGTTTATATGATAAGGGTGTGGAAGTCTTCTGTAAGTGATGAGCTGAAATTCATTGCTGTAATAGCTTTCATGGCTTTGGGAGGATATGTAGTAGACGCCTTTTTTAATTTTCCTTCAGAAAGGCCGGTGATGCAAATGATGTTTGCTTTGATTGCTGCAATACATATTTCTGTGTACGATACTTTTGTGGATACAAAAGAACACAAAACTTCAAAGCTTAAACCCGAAACAGCCACCCTCATACCGCTTGCTTTTACATTACCTGCTACAATATTGCTGATTGCCCTAACATATATTTCATTCCTTACTTACCAATCCCTTGCCGGTCAGAGGCTGGTTATTCCCGACCTGGAAAATGAGCCAATGAAACAGCCTTTAGAAAAGGTGAGAAATCTTTTCCCACCCATTCCCAATCTTTCTGTATCGGCTCAACCACTGGATGCAATTTTGGGCAGGTATTACTATGAAAACAAACAATACGAGAAAGCGATTGACCTGTTGAACAAGGGAGAAAAAGCCAACCCTTATGTTTTTTACAGTGATTTCCTTAAAGCTGATGTGTATTACTCCTGGGAGAAATTAGACAGTGCAGATAAGTACGCAAAAAAAGCTTTTTATAACAGACCCCGGGCTAAAACTTACTACCAGACTTTCATTGCTGTTCAATCCAAAAGAAAGGATACGATGGAAATTAAAAAAGGGTTTCAAACCTATATCAAATACAGAAACGAGCCATTTGCATGGAATATGTATTTACTGGGAATGCTGAATGCCAAAAATGCCGGTAATGCAGCATTACTCGCTATGGCTGACAGTGCTTTGAAAAAATTTCCGCAAGAAACCAAAGACCTTGAATTGAGGAGAATGGAAATATTGAATAATATGCCCACACAAGGAGGAAATCCGGTGTCTGCTGCTGCGGTTAACTCCAATGCAGTTAACCAGGCCAACCAGCTTTTCAATGAGGGGATCCTGCTTTTTGGCAAAGGCCAGCTTTTGGAAGCCGCAACGCGATTTACCCAGGCAAGCAAGTTGAATCCGGCCAATTATGTTTATTTCGAAAGTATTGGAATCTGCTATTTTAACAGCAAAGAATTTGGCAGATCTATCCCCTATTTTAACAAAGCCATTTCTGTTGGTGAGAATACGGGCAAGCCCGAATATTTCAAGGGTGTAGCCCTCATTAATATGGGCAAAAAATCTGAGGGTTGCGCATCTTTGCAGATGGCTCTGGCAAAGAAATACCCTGATGCAGAATCAACCATTAAAAGCAATTGTAATTGATTATTCTGGCAGGATATAACAATAAAAAACCGATTCATTACTGAATCGGTTTTTTTATAAAGGCATTATTTATACACTATTAATCTTCTACTTTCACTTTACCCTTACTTTTTGCAATCACTTCTTCTGCAATATTATTAGGAGCCGGTGCATAATGGCTGAACTCCATGGTAGAAGTGGCACGTCCGGAAGACAATGAACGCAATTGCGTTACATAACCGAACATTTCGCTCAATGGAACTTTGGCCTTGATCACCTGGAGATTACCCCTGCTATCCATGCCTTCCAGCATACCACGGCGGCGATTCAAGTCACCGGTTACATCTCCCATGTATTGATCCGGAGTTACTACTTCCACTTTCATGATTGGTTCCAGCAATTGTGGTTTCGCTTTACGGCCGGCTTCACGGAAACCTGATTTGGCACATAATTCAAAAGACATGGAATCAGAATCCACCTGGTGGAAACTTCCATCGTATACACGCACTTTCATGGTTTCAACAGGATAAGCCGCGAGTACACCGGTTCCCATCGCTGTTTCAAAACCTTTTTGAATAGCAGGTACAAATTCTTTTGGAATAGAACCACCGAACAAGTCATTCTTAAACTGGAATTGTTTTCCGGGATTCTCCGTTAACCATTCTGCATCAGCAGGTCCGATTTCAAATTGGATATCCGCAAATTTACCACGTCCACCCGACTGCTTTTTCAGCACTTCTCTGTGTTCGATGGTATTGGCAAATGCTTCCTTATAGGCAACCTGGGGATTACCCTGGTTGATTTCCACTTTAAACTCTCTGCGCATGCGGTCAACAATAATTTCCAGGTGCAGTTCTCCCATTCCTGAAAGAATGGTTTGTCCTGTATCTTCATCGGTTTTAACACGCAGGGTTGGATCTTCTTCAACCAGTTTGGCAATGGCCATACCCATTTTATCAACATCGGCCTGAGTTTTAGGCTCAACGGCTACGGAGATTACGGGTTCTGGGATGAACATGTTTTCCAGCGTAATCGGATGGTTCTCATCGCACAAAGTATCTCCGGTTTTGATTTCTTTGAAACCAACTGCGGCTGCAATATCACCCGCCTCAATAAAATCGATAGGGTTCTGCTTATTGGCAAACATTTTCATGATACGGCTGATACGCTCTTTCTTGCCGCTTCTTACGTTCAGCACATAAGAACCTGCATCCAGGTGGCCTGAATAGCAGCGGAAGAATGCCAGACGACCCACAAAAGGATCGGTCATTATTTTAAAAGCCAGTGCAGCAAATGGTTCTTTTGCATTTGGCTTACGTGTGATGGTTTCACCGGTATCGGGATTGGTACCTACGGTATCTTCCACATCAACCGGGCTGGGCAAATAACGGCAAACAGCATCCAGTGCAGTTTGTACTCCCTTATTCTTGAAAGAAGATCCGCACATCATTGGAACGATGCTTAAATCGATACAAGCTTTGCGGATGGCTTCATGAACCTCGGCTTCAGAAATGGAAGCAGGATCTTCGAAGAATTTTTCCATCAGGTTGTCATCATATTCTGCAACCGCTTCAATTAACTGTGCTCTCCAATGATTGGCTTCTTCCACCATATCTTCGGGAACCGGGATTTCTTTGAAAGTCATCCCTTCTGTTTCCATATCCCAGATAACACCTTTCATGGTAATCAGGTCAACAACTCCTTTAAAATCATCTTCCGCACCAATGGGTAATTGCAATGGAACGGCTTTGGCACCCAGCATTTCTTTTACCTGGTTAACCACCATCAGGAAATCGGCACCGGAACGGTCCATTTTATTAACGAAACCAATACGGGGAACTTTGTAACGGTTGGCCTGGCGCCATACTGTTTCAGACTGAGGCTCAACCCCATCTACTGCAGAGAATAATGCAATCAAGCCATCCAATACACGCATAGAACGCTCTACTTCTACGGTAAAATCTACGTGTCCCGGAGTATCGATGATATTGAAATAGTAGGATTTGGTATTGGCATCAGCAGTTCCTTTGTTGGTAGGGAATTTCCACTCACAGCTAACCGCTGCAGAAGTAATCGTGATACCTCTTTCTTTCTCCTGCTCCATCCAGTCGGTGGTTGCAGCTCCATCATGTACTTCTCCAATCTTATGAATCATACCGGTATAGCGCAGGATACGCTCGGTAGTGGTGGTCTTACCGGCATCAATGTGTGCGGCAATACCAAAATTGCGTTGTAGCTTCAAGTCGGCCATAAAGGTTCTTGTTTTTAGTTTGTATTGGTAGTCTTACCCAAATTTTTTCGAGCGGCAAAGGTAGGAATTCTGGCGATTAGTTGTTGGCTTCTGAGAGAATAAATTGTGGTGTGGAAAACTAAGCTTAGCTATGAATTGTATGGTAAAGCATGTTAAAATATAGTAATTTATAGCTTATTGATTTTATTGATATTGCGTATCTTTTAAAGACTTCCCTTGTATTTTTGCAGGATATAATAAATTCGATAATCATTATTTTTTTAGTTTTAAGGTTTAAACCTAAGTGATGCGAAAAAAGGCGGAGATTTCAACTGATTATTCCCAACAGTCCTTTTTATTCCCTTTAATTATCAGCTTTTTCTACCTGGCGATTCATTTTATTCCGCATGCAGGAGGGGTTGATCCGATGGGGGTTCAATGGCTTTATCTTTCGCTGGTTAACTGCGCAGGATTGCTGTATATTTTTTATAAAAGAACCCATT
>JBDKLG010000150.1:0-7283 GCA_039795695.1 Bacteroidota bacterium | reverse complement strand
ATAGTTTCTAACAATCTAATAATTTGTTTAAAATTTCCCATAGATGATGACCAGTGCCGACATACGTAAAAAGTTTCTTGATTTTTTTGCATCCAAAGGCCACCGAATAGTTCCATCCGCTCCAATTGTTGTAAAAAATGATCCCACATTGCTGTTTACCAATGCGGGCATGAACCAGTTCAAGGATTTTTTCCTGGGAAATAAAAAACCGGAAAGCACGCGTGTTGCAGATACCCAAAAATGTTTAAGGGTAAGCGGAAAACACAACGACCTGGAAGAAGTGGGAGTAGATACCTACCACCATACCATGTTCGAAATGCTGGGCAACTGGAGTTTTGGGGATTATTTTAAAGCAGAAGCCATTGCCTGGAGCTGGGAACTGCTTACAGAAATATACCAACTCGACAAAGACCGTCTCTATGTAAGCGTATTTGAAGGCGATGCAAAAGAAAACCTGCCCCCCTCCAGCATCGCATTGGCAGAATGGAAAAAACTGGTAGCAGAAGATCATATTGTTTTCGGCAACAAAAAAGACAATTTCTGGGAGATGGGAGAAACCGGACCCTGCGGACCCTGCAGTGAAATCCATGTTGATATGCGCCCGGAAGAAGAAAGAAAAAAAATACCTGGCCGTGACCTGGTAAACAAAGACAATCCGCAGGTAATAGAAATCTGGAACAATGTATTCATGCAATACAACCGTTTAAAAGACGGCAGCCTGCAACCCTTGCCGGCCCAGCATGTAGATACGGGTATGGGTTTCGAAAGACTTGTACGGGCGATCCAGAACAAACAAAGCAATTATGATACAGATGTTTTTTCAGGAACCATTAAGGCCACTGAAAAAATTACGGGTAAAAAATATGATAACAGCGACAGCAAACAAGCCATCGCTTTCAGGGTTATTGCAGACCATATCCGCGCCATCGCTTTTACGATAGCCGACGGGCAGTTGCCTTCCAATAACGGAGCCGGTTATGTAATCAGAAGAATTTTGAGAAGGGCTGTTCGCTATTATTATTCCTATCTCGATTACAAACAGCCACTCCTGTTTCAACTACTGCCCTTATTAGCCGGGCAGTTTGAAGAAGTATTTCCTGAACTGGCCCTACAGCTGGACTTTGTAAGTAAAGTAGTAAGAGAAGAGGAAGACGCATTCTTAAAAACGCTCGACAAAGGCTTAAAAAGAATGGATGATATCATTGCCGCTTCTAATGAAATAATTCCCGGAAAAGCGGCTTTTGAACTGTTTGACACTTTTGGTTTTCCAATTGATTTAACCAGGCTGATTGCCTTAGAAAATGCATTAACGGTAGATGAGCCGGGATTTGAAAACGAAATGCAACAACAGAAAAACAGAAGCCGTGCAGCCGGAACGGTAGATACAGAAGACTGGGTAGTATTGATTGAAAACGGCATCACTGAATTTGTAGGATATGAATCGCAGGAAATAAAAAGCAAAGTAGTTAAATACAGAAAAGTGAAAGCCAAAGGAAAAGAAGCTTTCCAGCTGGTTTTGGAAGCAACCCCCTTTTATGCCGAAAGCGGCGGCCAGACAGGCGATACAGGCTTTTTTGATTTTGAGGGAGAAATCATTCGGGTAGTTGATACAAAAAAAGAGAATAACCTCATCATTCATTTTACCGAATCATTGCCCCGGCAAATACAGCAGCCGGTTCTGGCAAGAGTTGACAGGCAAAGAAAACAGGCAATTACGGTGCACCATAGCTCCACCCATTTGCTGCATGCGGCACTCAGAAATATATTGGGTACCCATGTTGCACAAAAGGGAAGCCTGGTAAATGAAGAGCAGCTACGTTTCGACTTTTCTCATTTCGCCAAACTTACCGATGAAGAAACAGACAGGGTTGAACAGCAGGTGAATGAGAAAATCAGGGAAAATATTCCGGTTCATATCAAAGAAATGAACAGAGAGGAAGCAATTGCCATGGGTGCCATGGCATTGTTTGGAGAGAAATATGGCGACAGGGTAAGGGTGGTCATCATCGACCCAAAATATTCCATCGAACTTTGCGGCGGAACACATGTGGGAAATACGGGGGAAATTGGTTTCTTTAAAATCAAACATGAATCGGCAGTTGCAGCAGGTGTTAGAAGAATAGAAGCAGTTGCCGGAAGCGCCGCTGAAATATTGGTGAATGAAGCAATTGCCCAGTTAAACAGCATCCGGGAAAACTTGAAAAATCCCCAGGACCTTAGAAAAGCAGTGGAGGCATTGTTGAATGATAATACCGAATTAAGAAAGAAAATCGAAAGCCTTGAAGCCAAACAATTGCTTAGCCTGAAAAATGAACTGCTACAAAAAACCATCCAGGTCAACGGTATTAACTTTTTAGGAGCTGTTGTGGAAGTAAGTAGTGCAGAGAGCCTGAAAAAATTATGCTTCGACCTGAAAACAGCCTTGAGCAACTACCTTGTTGTGCTGGCCGCCAATATTGCGGGTAAAGCACAGATAGCCATCTTAATTGATGAAGCAGTAAGTGCCGAAAAAAACCTGGAAGCACCCAAAATCATCAAAGAACATATCGCAGGATTAATCAAGGGTGGCGGTGGCGGACAAAAAACACTGGCTACTGCGGGGGGACAGGATGCCGCAAACCTGGATCAGGTAATAGAGAAAGTCAAATCTTTATTAACTAATTAATAATCAACGAATTAGATTAGTCGATCTACTGCTTGCAGACTGATTTTTTTATTGGTTCAAGTACTGCATTTGCTGCTGCAGACCCGCCCATCATACATTAACCTTATTTAACATTTCCGAAATGTTTCGTATTTGTAATTCTCTTTACATTTGATCTACTAAATAATTCGTACAACAAAAACAACGCTTTATGAATACAAAAATTTTACCCATTGCGCTGTGTCTTTGCTTAAGCACAGTTGCTGTTCAGGCCCAGGCTGATGCAAAAGCCCCTAAACCAAAAGAAGAAAAAAGCCCTGTCAAAGAAGAAAGCATTACCATCACCAAAAAATCAGGTAACAATGAGAAAATGACCATTGTAGTAGATGGGGAGCATATTACCATAAATGGTAAACCGCTGAATGAGATGAAGGACAGTGATATTGAAATACGCAGGAATAAAGCCCTGGCAGATACCCATTTAAAAATCATGCGAAGTGGTAGCCCGATGGGTAACATGAAAATATTCAGTGATGGTATGGATGCGAAAACCAATCGCGCATTCCTGGGTGTATCTTCAGAAAAATCTGAAAAGGGCACAAAAATAATTTCAGTTGAAAAGGGTTCGGGTGCTGAAAAAGCCGGTTTACAGAAAGATGATATCATCACCAAAGCCGGTGACGCAAAAATTTCCAGTCCGGAAGATTTATACGAAGCCATAGGTAAACTAAAACCCGAAGACAAAGTTTCCATCACCTATCTCCATGAAGGGAAAGAAGCAACTACAACCGCTACCTTAGGTAAGAACAGCCAGGCTGATCTGAGGGTATTTAATTTCAATAACGACAATTTTCATGACTTCAATTTTTCTATGCCGGAAATGCCCAGGATGAATAAGATTGAAATGACCCGCAAACCTAAGCTGGGACTGGAAATACAGGATATTGAAACCGGAAAAGGCGTAAAGGTTTTAGACGTTGATAGTGATTCCCCTGCTTCAAAAGCCGGACTGTTAAAAGATGATGTGATTAGTGAAATTGACGGTAAAGCGGTTTCTTCTGTTGACGAGCTTAGAACAAAAGTAAGAGAAATGAAAGAAGGGGATAGTGTAAAAATAACTTTTACCAGAAATGGAAAAACACAAACCGCTGAAATCAAATTTCCCAGGAAATTGAAGACCGCAGAACTATAATATCGCAGGGCACAGATTAGTTGCCCTACAGCAAGTTTTTAGAATTTTCTCATGTTAAGTACACCGCGCCATTCCTGGCGCGGTTTTATTTTGGGGCCAATACAGCCGGTAAATTTTTCTTAAAGCATGGGCCTGTAACAAGGATGGCTGAAGCTTATTGCTTTATCTTTAAGATCCAAACAAATACCATGAGAAAAATACTTATTGCAGGCATGCTATTAACCACACAATTGGTTCAGGCCCAGATTTATTCTGCAAGGGAGCCACTAGTGCATACTTTTTCCATTGTAGCACGTGATGAAAAAACCGGTGAAATGGCTGTTGGCGTTCAAAGCCACTGGTTTGGTGTTGGTACAGCCGTACCCTGGGCAGAAGCAGGAGTAGGTGCTGTGGCTACACAATCTTTTGTTGACAAATCCTATGGCCCCAAAGCCTTACAACTGCTTAAGCTGGGTTATTCTGCACAGCAGGCACTGGATAGCCTTACAAAGACTGACCCAGGCCGAGAAGTAAGACAGGTAGCCATTATTGATGCCAAAGGAAATACGGCTGTGCATACCGGCAAAAACTGCATTCAGGTAGCCAGGCATATCAAAGGATTTAATTTTAGTGTGCAAAGCAATATGATGCTGGGTGATAGTGTTGGTGATTTTATGGCCAGATCATTTGAACAATCGAAAGAAAAGCCTCTTGCAGAAAGAGTTTTACTGGCACTGGAAGCTGCACAAAAAGCAGGTGGAGATATCAGGGGTATGCAGGCCGCAGCATTAGTGGTAGTTCCCGGAAAACTTACAGAAAGCTGGAACAATAAATCAGTAGACCTGCGCATTGATGATGCACCAAAACCACTGGAAGAACTGAGAAGGCTCTACACAGTACACCTGGCCTATGAACACATGAACAGTGGCGACCTGGCAGTAGAGAAAAACGATATGGAAAAAGCGATGATCGAATACAATGCTGCCATGAAAATGTTTCCATCAAATCTTGAAATGCAATACTGGACTGCCATCACACTTGCCAACAACAAACAGGTAGCGAAAGCCCTGCCCATGCTCAAATCAATTTTTGGCAAAGACAAAAACTGGAAAGAACTTACCCGAAGGCTATCACCCGTAGGTTTATTAACGGTTTCTCCTGATGAGCTAAAATCAATACTCGCACTATAAAAGTTATTTTATGGGTTTAGGCTGTAAAATCGGCGATATCCGTCTCAAATCACCAAAAAATCTCCGATTAGCTCTATTTTTGCGGCAATATGGAATGGACAGATAAATATGAGGCAGTAATCGGATTGGAAGTTCATGCACAGCTGGCAACAGTTAGCAAATTGTTTTGTGGCGACAGCACTGCTTTTGGGGCTGAGCCCAATACCCATATCAGCCCCATTACCATGGGGCATCCGGGAACCCTTCCAAAAACAAATAAGCAGGCAGTAGCTTATGCCATCAAAATGGGATTGGCTTGCGACTGTGCAATTGTTAAGGACAATTATTTTGCCCGGAAAAATTATTTCTATCCCGACCTTCCCAAAGGATACCAGATATCGCAACATACCACGCCTATTTGTATGGGTGGCCATATTACCATCAAAACACCCACCGGCAATAGAAATGTGCAATTAAACAGGATACACATGGAGGAAGATGCCGGAAAAAGTATTCATGACCTGGAAGAGAATTTTACCAGCATCGATTTAAACCGTGCAGGAACCCCATTAATTGAAATTGTAACAGAACCCGACTTGTTTTCCGCCGAAGAAGCATGGCAGTATGTAACAGAAGTACGCCGGCTGGTAAGATGGTTGGATGTTTGCGATGGAAATATGGAAGAAGGAAATTTGCGTTGCGATGCCAATGTTTCCATCCGACTGAAAGGAGAAAAAAAACTGGGCACCAAAGTGGAGGTGAAAAACCTCAATTCCATCAGAAATGTAAAAAAAGCCATTGAATTTGAAATTGACCGAATGGTGGAAATACTTGAAACCGGCGGAAAGGTTCAGCAGCAAACCAGGAGTTTTGATGCATCCAATGATACCACATTTGCAATAAGGGATAAGGAAGAAGCCAACGATTATCGTTATTTCCCCGACCCCGATCTGGCGCCCTTTCATTTAACAGATGCTTATATTCAGGATATCCGCTCTTCTCTCCCCCCCTTACCCAATGAATTAACCAAAAAATTTCAGCAGGAAATGGGGCTTGGTGAATATGATGCTGCACAATTATGTGATGAAAAAGAGACTGCTGATTATTTTATGGCAGTTGCTCATTTTACCAATTTATACAAAGCCATAGCGAACTGGATGCTGGGGCCTGTTAGGCAATACCTGAATGAGTCAAATCTTTCCTATGCAAGATCCGGCATAGCACCTGAAATGCTCGCATCATTAATAAAAATGGTAGATGGCGGTAAGGTTAGCTTCTCTGTAGCGTCTTCAAGAATACTGCCGCTGATGATCAGCGAAAATGCCGACCCGCTCAGTATTGCAGAAAAACACAATCTTTTGCAAACCAGCAATGCCAATGAACTTGAAAACTGGATAAATGAGGTAATGGAAGCAATGCCCGATAAGGTTGCCGAATATAAAAAAGGCAAAAAAGGACTGATCGGATTATTTGCAGGAGAAGTAAAGAAAAGAAGTAAGGGCAAGGCAGACCCCAGGCTGGTGACACAATTATTGGAGCAAAAATTAAACTGACAAACCCCCAATTACGGGTAAAAAACAATATGAAAAAAACACTTTATATCCTTGCGATGAGTGCTGTCTTTTTTTCCTGCCAGGAAAAAAAATATGGTGCTTTTACATTCAGCGGAAAAATTGAGCATGCGGAAAAGCAAAAATTATTCTTGCAGGAAATCCCTTTTGCCGGCGATCAGCCCATTATCATTGACTCTACAACCATTGCCTCGAATGGAGATTTTATCCTTAGGGGCATCGGAAAAGAAGAAGGGCTTTATAGGATGGTGATTGAAAATGGCCCCGATGTGCTGTTAATCAATGATGCGAAAAACATCAAACTGCAATTGGACCTGAATAATTACAGGGCTTATAAAATTTCCGGTTCCGATGCAAGTGAAAGCCTGCACAAACTTTTTGAAACCTACCGTACAAAGGATTCAGTATTATACCAGACATTTTTGCAACTGGATACTTTGCAGAAACAGGGTGTAAACGACAGTATCCTGGGCATGGTAAGAACCAGGAGGGATATGCAGATAACTGATATGAATACACAGATTCGGGACTTTATCAACCAGTCAAATAGTGCAGCAGCAAGGTATTATGCATTGGGTATGGCTTCCAGAACCATGAAGCAGGAGGAAGTGCTTGCACTGGCTGTAGCATCGGCCGATAAATTCAAGGAACACAGCGGACTGTCAAAAATCAAAAGCCTGCTAACTGTTCAGCGACCAGAGACACCCGCTTATCCTTTGATGAACAAA
>JBDKLG010000149.1:0-3558 GCA_039795695.1 Bacteroidota bacterium | reverse complement strand
GTTACCTGCAAGCCCTTTGGATATTACGTTTAATTTAAAGTTGATAATATGAAAAAATTAAAAGTTAGGGTTGCCTTGATAGCTATTAGGATTAACTAAAGGTATTTTGGTTTTATATCTGATGTTGATAGCTTTTATAAATTCGTTGCACATAAACGCATTTCCCCTTCCATTAGGCAGCGCATCCATAGAGAAAAAACCACCGGTAAGTTGCGATGTGTATTTAACCCCTTCATGAACTAATCCCTCAGGAGATTTTAATTGATTCATTATCGAATCCAGATTGACATATGCCAGTTTTTTCTCGTCAGCAATTCTTTTAATCGTATTATTATAGGCACGGGTAACATCATTGATATTTTTAATTTCTGAGGGAATCAAAACATACTGATCATCCATCGGATTTTTTGTTCCCAATTTTACAGATGCATCAGTCATCCCATTCTTAGCTGTCAGTAAAATAATATCCTCTGAATTTGCCTGTCTGTATTTTGGTAATTTATCCAATGCAGTAAGATCTTCATCAATGATTACCGCACCGTTATGATCTCCTGCTTTAAATACTATTTTACGTTTTTCTATTTCCGTTTTTAATTCCGGGGCAGGATTAGCAATTCGTTCCAACGATTTATTATATGCTTTGTAAGTAAGATTTAACTGGTCGGCTTCTTTTTGTGTGAGAGTAATGGATTGAGAGGGGATGGCAGTAAAAAAAGGTAAATCAATTACGTTGGAAAGACTTGCCAGAATACCCTGGCTGCCACCTTCCATAAATTTATCAACCAGTTCGGAATAAATTTTATCAAATGTTTCCGGCGCCGTAAGATCCCGGGTTGTTAATTTACTCCCATCAGGTTGTGTAACTATTGGGTTATAACTGCTGATAGGATCATCTGCTTTCCTTACCACGCCAAGTCCTCCCTGCGAAGAATACTGAACCAGATCATTACCGCCAATCCAAATAGAAAAAAAAGTTCTGTCTTTCTGCGCTAATACTTCATCTAAAATTGAGTTGTCATCTTTGGAGGAGAGATTTTTAAAATAAGTACTCTTAGAAGAAAATGCCTTATCAATTACATGATAAGAGCTGGTAGAGGGCACGGCTAAATTCTGATAAGGGCCGCCGTTTGAAACATCTTCCGAGTAAGCGTTAAGCGGAATTTTAAATTCGCCACCTCCCACTTTTGCAAATTGCCCTGCTAATATAGCCATGGGTGATTCTTTTTGCTGATCCGGAGTTTTTACATTGCCGGCGGAATACGATTCCCCGATTGCTATAAATTTTGAAAAATCTGCCTCCCCCGAAATATTCTTTTTTGACTTGTTAGAACTCGTTTCGCAACTCATTAACCCA
Source organism: Bacteroidota bacterium (assembly GCA_039795695.1). GTDB lineage: Bacteria > Bacteroidota > Bacteroidia > Chitinophagales > Chitinophagaceae > Sediminibacterium. Next base: position 2,204 of record JBDKLG010000149.1, on the reverse strand, counting down.
AAAAGAAATAAAATAAAAACAATATTATTTTTCATATTTATTAATTAAAACAGTAGTTATTAATTTATCCTATTTAAAACTCTTCCATTTACAAATCCCCGTAATGAAGTTTTTAGTTTTAAAGGATAAAGAAATTCTAAATTATAATTTTTGGGATAAAAAAGATTTTTTTTAAAACACCTCCTATCTTTAACTCTCATAAAATGAAACGACACAATAAATATAACTTACCATTTTCAACCTAAATTTTATCAAATGAATAATTTTTCAATTAAACGAATTTATTGCACATTCCTGGTTGCCCTGGTATTTTCATGTACAATTCTTCAGGCACAGGAAACGAAAACCCCGGCTTCAACAGAAACCGTAACCGCACTGACAGGTGCTTCATTGGTAGATATTGAAAAAGGAAATATTATACCTGATGCAATTGTGCTGATTAAAGGAGATCGTATTATTTCTTCTGGTGCTGCCGCTGCAATAAAAATTCCACAAGGGGCAACAATAATTAATCTAAAGGGCCAATGGCTTATTCCAGGATTAATAAACAGCCACGTACATCTTGCCAGTGCTTTGCCCGGTGTAACCCCGGCAACCGATACAGATGCAGATATCGTACTTCGCATGGCCCGTGCAGCCCGGCTTTCTCTTGAGAGTGGCGTTACTACTGTACGAATTGTTGGCGCCCAGGGTGGAACTGATTTTTCTTTAAAGCGGTCAATCAATTTGGGATATACCATTGGATCAAGAGTTGAATGTACTGGAGAAGTGATTGTTCCCACAGGCGGGCATGGCAATCGTGAGGTAAATGGCGCCGCTGAATTTTCTAAAGCAACACGAGACCAGATTAAGAAAGGAGCCACCTGGATAAAAATTTCTATTTCAGGCGGCATTGCAGATGAAGTTGGAACCATTGGTTCATCACCTATGCTTCCGGAGGAACTAAAAGCTGTAATAGATGTATCACATCGTAATAATGTAAAAGTAACTGCTCATAACGGATCCCCTGAAGCTGCAGATGAAGCCATTGAGATGGGTGTAGATGGTTTTGAGCACGGTTATTTTTTACAGCGTAAACAATTGCAGATAATGAAAGATAAAGGGATATGGCTAGTGCCTACCATTTGTGTAAGTCAACCTGCTGCGCTTGATTTTTATAAGAACAAAAAAATGCCAGCCTGGTATCTTGATAAAGTAAATAGTGTTAGTAAAGATCATTGGGCAATGTTACAGGAAGCTATAAAAATGGGTGTGCCCATAGCTTTAGGAACTGATATGGATCCATTTGAACCCCTAGATGGAACAACTGCAACAATCAAAGAAGCTGAATTTTATGTAGAAGCCGGAATGACACCGCTTGCCTCTTTGCGCTCAGCAACAAGTATTGCAGCAAAAATGCTTAGTCGCGATAAAGATTTAGGAGTAATTAAAGATGGTTATTTGGCAGATATTATTGCTGTAAAACAGAATCCGCTTTTGAATATTTCCGCACTTCGAAGTATCAGTTTTATCATGAAAGATGGTCAGGTTGTAAAGCCTAAATAAAACATCGACCATATTGTTTCTTGTTGCATTACCCTGGAAAAGGATGGGGCTGTTTGGGCAGCTGGGCATTAGCGATGGCAACCCAAACCTTATTAAATCTGGCATGCACACTGGCATTAGGGGCAATAGTTTTTTCAAAAACAGATCAGATGACCGCTGGGTTTTGGCACTCTACAATTATTCGTTGCTTGTGCCACCCGAAGATTTCGCTTTTACCCTTGGAAAATCACTGCGAAACAAAACAGGTGAAGATTTTTTTATCAGGCTTGAATAACAAAGAATTTATAACTTGGTGCAGATGTGCAAAGGGTGAAGCCCGTGATAAAAAATAACGATGCAATGCCAATACTTGGAATCAGGTACTGTGTTCAATTTTGATTTTGATTTTTTTGTTCAGTATTTTTATAAAAACAAACCTTTCATGAAAAAACAACTTTCATTCATTGTGATTCTGCTGGTGGCAGTAACTATTTGGTCCTGCAACGGCGGCGGAAACAATCAAACTCAGCAAGCTGAAAACAAAACAATTGAAGTTGCCGATGGCAAAGCCACCATGTACTATGGCGGCGACATCATTACTATGGAAGGCGATGGCGCAACCTATGAAGAAGCAGTAGTAACAAAAGATGGCAAAATCATTTTTGTAGGCAACAAAGACG
>JBDKLG010000148.1:0-5631 GCA_039795695.1 Bacteroidota bacterium | reverse complement strand
TTGAAAACTGTTTTGTCGGCTTTGATTTCAATCATGGGCTTACGGGAAGTAACGGTTACATCCTGCAATTTTTTTGAAGCAGGTTGCAGGCTGATGGCAGCTGCGTCATAATTCTGCCCGTTTTGCAATTCAAATGCTGCGGAATAGTTTTTTTCAAAACCAATAATTGTATAGCTAAGAAAAAATTTCCCTGTTTTAGTAACTGTAAACTGGTACTGTCCGTTGGCATCTGTTACATCAGACTTAACCAGGCTGCTGTCTTTTGATTGTAGCAGTGATACGGTAACAGCCTGTAATCCCTTACCTGCATTGTCTTTTACGTTACCTGAAATGGCCGATCTGGCCTGCGAAAAACCCTGTGTTACCATTGCCCCAATGCCAAGGGCTAAAAATAAAATTCGTCTCATCTTGTTTGTTTTGTGCTAATGAGACGTAAAGAACCCATAATTGTTACAGGGAATATCGTTATTTAGGATAAATGACAGCATCGATGTATGAATGGCGACCGCTTAATCGTTCAATATGTTAAGCGAAGAAATTCGAGGATTAACGGTATGCTAAAAAAAGAGGGAGCATAAAAAAGCCTCTGAAAAATTCAGAGGCTTTTCAATCTTACAAATAATCTTACAATGTTTTCAAAACATCATTCATGCTTCTTACGGCATCGGCACTCTTATTGAACATCGCCTGTTCGTCGGCATTCAATCCGAAATCAAGGATTTTCTCCCATCCATTCTTGCCAATGGTAACCGGCACACCCAAACAGATATCTTTCTGGCCATATTCGCCATCCAGGCTAACGCAGCAGGTAAATAATTTCTTTTCGTCGCGAACAATGCTTTCTACCAAAGCTGCCCCTGCAGCACCCGGTGCATACCAGGCAGAAGTGCCCAATAATTTAGTTAAGGTAGCTCCACCCACCATGGTATCGGCAACGATTTGTTTTTGCTGGTCTTCACTCAGGAATTTTGTTACCGGAACACTGTTCCAGGTGGCCATACGGATCAATGGAATCATCGTGGTATCACCATGTCCGCCAATCACTACTGCATTCAAATCAGCAGGGCTGCAGCCGAGGTGCTGACTTAATTGGTATTTAAAACGGGCACTATCCAAAGTGCCACCCATACCAATGATGCGGTTTTTTGGTAAGCCTGTTGACTGCAAAGCCAGGTAGGTCATCGTATCCATCGGATTACTGATTACGATGATAATGGTATTGGGAGAATATTTCAGGAGATTATCTGCCACAGCTTTTACAATACCTGCATTGGTCCCAATCAGTTCCTCTCGCGTCATACCCGGTTTACGTGGCAGGCCTGATGTGATTACTACCACATCAGAATTGGCTGTTCTCGAGTAATCTCCGGTTGTACCAAGAACACGGGTATCAAATCCCAATAATGCAGCTGTTTGATTGATATCCTGGGCCTTGCCCTCAGCAAAACCTTCTTTGATATCCAGTAATACGAGTTCATCGGCCAGTTGTGCGCGGGCAATATTATCGGCACAGGTTGCGCCAACGGCACCGGCACCTACTACAGTTACTTTCATAAAACAATTATTTAGATTGATGTGTTTTTGATGCTGCAAAGGTAGGGTTTGGAAGAATGGGAAGTTGGGATTTTGGGCATTAAATATTCATTTTGTTGTAAAATCCGGCAGGCCCAGCCCCGGTACCTTGCCCTATTTCTGATTGATTAATTCTATCAGGTCTGCTGCTTCGGGAACAGGAGCGGTTTCGGGGTCGTAAACTTTATGCAGCAGCCCCTTTTTGTTATACACAACTACAAAGGGGGTTCTTGTAACCCGGTAAAATGAGGGAATATAATAAATAGGATCCCGGCCAATACGTACATTGGCAAACTGGTCAAGCCCGTAATAGGAGGCAAATCCCGCCACTTCATCCAGTGGCTTATACGCGACAAAAATGAAAAATACATTTTTCAAGCTATCCATTTTCTGCACTATTTCCTTGGCCGAATGCTGGCAATGTCCGCAATCGGGTGAAAAATAGATGATGATGGTATAGTCGTATTTGGGAGGCAACTGTTCCCTGGTAAACCAGGTGCTATCGGCCAGTAATATCCTGAAATCGGGTAATTTGGGGTCTTTTTTATAAGCCGCTTCGGGCACCGCATTGTTCTGTGCACCAATACTTAGGGAAATGAGCCCCAGAATGCCTGCCAGTATCATTTTTTTTAGCATCATCGCTTATATTTTATTGGGAGGATGCATCCTGTTTGCCTCCATCATGCGCATTTCTTTGGCATCCTGCAGGAACTCCGAAGCAAAAATAAAATTGTTCAATAAAACATCCTTGCTGAAGATGATATCTTTATTGGATCCTTCCCATTGTTTTTTTCCCTGGTGCAGGTAAACGATGTGGTCACCTATTTCCATCACACTATTCATATCATGTGTTACCACAATTGTGGTAATATTATATTCCCTGGTGATCTCCTGAATCAGTTTATCAATAACCATCGATGTTTGCGGATCCAGGCCGGAATTGGGCTCATCACAAAAAAGATATTTTGGATTCAATACAATTGAGCGGGCAATGCCTACTCTCTTTTTCATACCACCGCTGATTTCTGAGGGGTAACGCTTATGGGCATCTTTGAGGTTTACCCTGTCCAGCACTTCATCCACCCTTTTTCTTTTTTCTGCAAGGGTCCAGCTGGTAAACATATCCAGTGGAAACAATACATTCTGTTCCACTGTCATCGAATCAAACAAAGCGGTTCCCTGAAAAAGCATGCCTATCTGCTGGCGCAATAATTTTCGCTGATCATTTTCCATCAGAATCATATCCGCACCATCGTACAATATTTCGCCCCTGTCCGGCTGAAACAGGCCCACCATACATTTGGTAAGTACGGTTTTGCCACTGCCGCTGGTTCCGATGATTAAATTACATTTTCCATCCTCCAGTACCGCACTGATATCTTCCAGGATTACCCTGCCGTCGAACTGTTTATGTATGTTTTTGATCTCAATCATTCTCCTGCAAGATAGGTTTCTTTGTTTTTCTTAAAATCAAAATATCCTTTTAGGGTAAGGGTTTATAAAACTATTAACTGATTTCTCAGCAAATCCTCAAAATGATCTCTTCTCCCGATCAGGTGGGCTTTACCATCCAAAACCAGTACCTGTGCGGGTTTGAACCGCGAATTATAGTTGCTGCCCATTTCAAATCCATAGGCACCTGCATTGGCAAAAACCAGCAAATCGCCCTCCCTTATTTCATTCAATTCCCTATCCGAGGCAAAAGTATCGGTCTCGCAAATATTACCCGTAATCGTATAATGCTTTTTAACTGCACCAGTATTGCTGATATTGCTGATGCGGTGGTAGGATTCATAAAACATTGGACGAATCAAATGGTTGAAACCGCTGTTGACTCCTGCAAATATGGTTTGGCCTGATTCTTTGAGCACATTTACTTCTGTTATAAAATAGCCGCATTCACTCACCAAAAATTTACCCGGCTCAAACCAGGCTTCAAAGTCGCGCCCATAAGTGGTTTTCAGTTTCTGAATGCTTTCTGCCACTTTGGCTCCCAGCAAATCCACATCCGTACCCTTTTCCCCTTCTTTATACGGCACTTTAAATCCACCGCCAAGGTCAAGAAATTTCACTTCTTTAAAATGGGGAACCAGTTCAAAGAAGATATCGGCTACCTGCATAAAAACGGCTACATCTTTGATCTCGCTGCCGGTATGAATATGCAGTCCGCAAATATGTATATCCAGTTCAGTAACCAGGTCAAGAATTTTATCCAGTTGTTCTATGGGGATGCCAAACTTGCTTTTTTCATGGCCGGTAGAAATTTTCAAATTGCCTCCCGCCATAATATTGGGCCTCAGCCTGATGCCTACAGGATAGGTGCGACCATATTTTTTTCCGAATTTTTCAAGATTGGATAAGCTGTCGATATTGATATTGATACCCAGTTCAACTGCTTCTGCAATTTCACTGAAGGCGATGCCATTACTGGTGTACAGAATGTTTTTCGGCTCAAAGCCTGCATAGATAGCCAGCTTGGCCTCATTAATGGAACTACAGTCGATATTGCAGCCAATGGATTTGATGTGTTTTAAAATATTCACATTGGTCAATGCCTTACCGGCATAAAAAAAGCGGGTACTGCTTTGCTCAAAAGCTTTTTGCAGTTTCCGGTACTGTTCGGTTATTTTTTCTGCATGGTACACATAAACAGGGGTACCGTATTCTTTGGCGATGTTGATCAGTTGATCGTTGCTGAGGATTGTTGACATTACACGAAGATAATAGTGAATAGTCAATAGGGAGATAAACGGTAAGGATTATCTATTCGATTAAATGGCAGGGCTGTATTCAGGCAAATTACTCGGGTTTTTCATCGCCGGCTTCTTCGCCTTCTTCACCCGCTGAAAGTTCTTTATTTTCCGGCTCATCCTGGTTCAGGATCAGTTCCCCTTCTTCATTAACAGCTATTTCGGAAATGGCTTCTTCTTCGCCGGGTTCAATCGGGTTTTCAGCAATTGCCTGGGCCACATGCTGGTCTGTAAAATCTTCGGGATTGATGATGGTTCCTTCCACAATCTGGTCGGCCAGTACTTCTTTGATTTTAGGCAGGTCATCTGCAGTATTGATACCGAAATAATCCATAAAATTTTTGGAAGTGGCATAAACCAGGGGCTTTCCGGGCATATGCTCATTCCTGCCGCTGATGAGTACCAATTCTTTTTCCAGTAATTTCTGGATACTGTAGTCGCTGTTAACCCCTCTGATGGCCTCAATCTCACCCTTGGTGATGGGCTGCTTGTAGGCGATGATGGCCAATGTTTCCAAAGCTGCATTGGATAAGCGCTTCAGAAATTTATCTGCATTTAACTGTGCAATCGTTTTATGAAAAGAGGCTTTGGTTAAGAACTGCCAGCCACCGCCGCTTTGTTTTACTTCGAAGGGATAAAACTCAGAATCGTATTTTTCACGTATACCTTCCAATGCACTCTCTACCTGGTCCAGCATAATGCGCTCTTCCAGAAAACCGAAACTATTGTTGATAAGCTCCACAATATCCAGCGAAGACAAAGGTTTTTCACTGGCAAAAATAAGTACTTCTATGTGGGGGATGATCTGGCTTAATTCCATTTGAAAATTTTAAGTAGTAAGTGATAAGTAGTAAGCGCTAACTGGTCTGCTAAAAAATAGCCGGCACTTTGAACCCAATACCTATAACAATTTTATCCTTGCAATGCAGCAGCACCACTTACGATCTCGGTTAATTCTGTTGTAATGGCTGCCTGTCTTGCACGGTTATAGCTGATCTTCAGTGATTTCAGTAATTCATTGGCGTTTTCACTGGCTTTGTCCATGGCTGTCATACGTGCACCATGTTCACTTGCATTACCATCGAGCACTGCTTTGTATAACTGGGTGTTGAGTATTTTGGGCATGAGTTCAGCAATCAGTTCTTCTTTGGCAGGCTCGAAAATAAAATCAGATTTTTTGCCGCCTGCTTTTTTAGGAACTTTTGGAATGGGTAAGAAAGGTTCAGCAACAAATCTTTGTGTTGCAGCATTTTTGAACTCACTGTATATCAGCTCAACCGCATCAAACTCTTTGTTTTCAAATGCTTTC
>JBDKLG010000147.1:0-3649 GCA_039795695.1 Bacteroidota bacterium | reverse complement strand
CGGGCGACCCATTCCGGGCATTTGGGCATCTGCCGCAAGTATTCCTAAGCCAAGAATCGTAAATAGTAAAATCTGTCTCATGTCGTTTTTGTATATTATAGAATGTAAAGTTGCAATCTTGTACCAGCTATCCTCATTTTCATTACACCAACGGTAATAAGACAATTTTAAATGGATAAAGTTGGTTTATGAGGGGGAACATTCGGTGAAATTGTCGGTGATTGGCTTTTTTGCCGGTTATTATTGTAAAAAAGTGATTAAAACCTGTACCAAACCAATTATTAGCCCCAAAACACCACCAATGATCTCTACAAACCGGAATTCCTTTGCCATGATGGCGGTCAGAATCTGTTCCAGTTTATTCGAGGAAAAGCCGGCAACCTTCTGAACAACAATCTTTTCCAGATCAAGTTCAGTTTTTAAGGTTCCCATATAGTTTTTCATGATTTCAGGAAAAAGCGCTTTTAGTTCGCCCGTAAATACTGTTTTTAACTCATGTATGGTCTTATCGCCTATAAACATGCTGATAACGGGCATCTGTTCGGCCAGTTTTACCCTCAAAAAATGATCAATATGACCATCAATCAGCGGCATAAGCTTTTCAATATTTTCTGGACTGGTAATTTTGGCCTCAATGTCTCCAAAAGAGAGCAGCTCCTCGCTTACCAGTTTCCCCAGTTTTTCGGCAAACTGTTTTTGCCTTTTTGGAAAAATCCCGTGAAAACGGATACCCAGAATCCTTTTTGGCTCCCTGGGGTGGAATAACATTTTAATAGCAATCCAATTGGTAAACCACCCGATAAAGGCCGAAATAAGGGGGATAAGAACAAGACTGTAACGCATTTACTTAAAATTTAAAAACCTATAAGCCCTGCTTATAGGTTTTATAGTGGGAGAACGAGGGGTCTCGAACCCCCGACCTTCAGTGCCACAAACTGACGCTCTAACCAACTGAGCTACGCCCTCCGTTTTTGGACGGCAAAAATAAGGATTTTCAGCATTAGTTTCAGCCTAATTTTAGACAGTTTTTGCCCTGATCGTTTCAAAACCTTTGTTAATTGGTATAAATGGATGGCTGTTAAATGTTTTTTAGGCTATTTTTGAGAGAATCATGGATAAAATTATACCATTTATGAAGAGTAGAAAAGGCTTGTTGCTGCTGAGCATCGTATTGTTTGGCGGATTGTTTTTTGCATTTAAAACCAAAAGTGTTGGCGGCAAGGATGTGATCATTACCCAGCGACAAAGATTACTGGCTGCCGTGGGTACTATTCTGGAGTCTCACCACTATAGCCCTAAAAATATCGATGATAATTTTTCCAAGCAAGTGTTCAAAAAATTCCTGGAAGAGCTGGATGGAGACAAGTCTCATTTCCTTCAGTCGGATATTGCCTTGCTGAAAAAATATGAGACCACCATCGACGAAGAAATACATGGAACTTCTCCCATCGATTTTGTTCCTGCGGTAAGCGCTATTTATGACCAGCGAATCAGGGAAGTAACAACCATCTATAAAGAAATACTGGCCAAACCCTTTGATTTTACCAAGGACGAAACAGCGGTCTTGGATGGGGATAAACTTGCTTATCTGTCCGGTGAAGCGGAAAGAAAAGAACGCTGGAGAAAGAAACTGAAATATTTTGCCCTGGAAAGATATGTTGACATGCAGGAGCAGCGGGAGAAAAACAAAGGACAAAAAGATTTTATCCTAAAAGCCGATTCTACACTGGAGCGTGAGTCGAGAGAAAAAGTGATGAAGATTATGAACGACACTTATGAACGCATTCAGAAAACATTCAAGGAAGATGAGAGGTTCAATTCTTATGTGAATGTAATTACCAATCTGATGGATCCGCACAGCGATTATTTTCCGCCGGTAGAGAAAAGGGCTTTTGATGAACGCATGAGTGGTAAATTTTATGGCATTGGTGCACAGTTGACCAAGGACGATTATGGTGTGAAAATAGCCAGCATTGTTGCCGGAGGTCCTGCTTTCAAATCAGGTGAAATAATAGCCAATGACATCATTGTAAAAGTAGCCCAGGGTAACGAAGAACCAGTAGATATCACGGGCTATGATACACAGGATGCTGTTAAACTGATCAGGGGAAACAAAGGAACCGAAGTGAGGCTAACCCTTAAAAAACAGGATGGAACTTTTAAAGTGGTATCCATGATCAGGGAAGAAATTATTCAGGATGAGTTCGATGCAAGAAGTGCGGTAATCCAGAACGGAAAAGACAGGATTGGCTATATATGGTTGCAGGATTTTTATGCCGATTTTGAAAATCCCAAAGGGCACCGCTGTTCTGAAGATGTTGCCAAGGAAATTGTGAAATTAAAAGCCGAGAATGTAAATGGTATTGTCATCGATATCAGGAACAATGGAGGAGGATCGCTTTATGAAGTGGTAAAGATGGTTGGGCTATTCATCAAGAGCGGTCCGATTGTACAGGTAAAGGAAAAAGACGGAAAAGTAGACCAGACCACCTGGCGGGATGATGACCAGTCGGTTTTATACGATGGTCCTTTGGCGGTTATGGTAAATGAATTCAGTGCTTCGGCAAGTGAAATTTTTGCAGGTGCAATACAGGATTATCACAGAGGAGTGGTAATTGGCAGCAGCTCTACCTATGGCAAGGGTACTGTTCAAAGGCAGATTCCTTTTGGTAACAGAAACGACCAGTTCAGCGGCAGAACAGATATGGGGGCCATGACACTTACTTTCCAGAAATTCTACCGGGTAAATGGAGGGTCTACACAACTAAAGGGCATTATCCCCGATGTGGTTTTACCCGATCCGTATGAGTATTACAAAGGCCGTGAAAAAGACAATCCCGGAGCACTTCCCTGGGATGAAATTCCCAAAGTGCCTTATCAAACATGGCAGGGGATCAGCAATTTTGATCAGGTAGTTAAGAAAGAAAACGATAGGATCAAAGCCGACTCTACCCTGAACCTTTTGCAAAGCAACTTAAAATGGCTTGCCAAAAACAATGAGCTGCCTGTTAACCTGAACATTGAGAAATACAAGCAGAACCAAAAACAGATTGTATCTACCGTAAGCCAGAACAACAGTTTGCTCAAGATCAAATCAGAAATGGAAGCCAATGCGCTGGCTGCGGATAAAGACAGGTTTTACAATAATCCCAATCAGCAAAAAGGGGAATATTACAAGGGTTGGCTAAAAGGCCTGAAAACCGATATGTATATCAGCGAGGCAACAACTGTCTTGTCGGATATTGCAAAAATGCAGGTACAAACCGCACAGAAATAAAAAATATGGTGCCGGAGAAAAAATGGTATGCCCTATATACCAAGCCCCGCTGGGAAAAAAAAATTTACAGTGTGCTGGTCCGGAAAGGATTGGAAAGCTGGTGCCCTTTACAGAAAATTGAAAGGCAGTGGAGCGACCGGAAAAAGATAGTGGAAGAACCCCTGTTCAAATCATATGTATTTGTGCACATTGATGCTGCAGAAAAAACAAAAGTGTTAACGACCGATGGAGTTTTGAATTTTGTATATTACCTGGGAAAGCCCGCGGTTATTAAAACAGAAGAGATTGAACTGATAAAAAAATACCTGCTCGAAAAAGAAGCCAGTATTTCCGTAATAGCTGCCGAGGGCTTCAGAGAAGAAACCAAAGTAA
>JBDKLG010000146.1:0-13399 GCA_039795695.1 Bacteroidota bacterium | reverse complement strand
TGAATAAAATAAGCAAAATATTTTTTGTGTTTTTTGCTGCTTTAGGGCAACTAAAAGCAAATGCACAGACAGTGAATCCGGAACCACAGGACCTGATGCACAGCAATGGGAAAATTTATGTGGTGGTGGCAGTGGTGCTAACCATCCTGGTCGGACTTTTTTTGTACGTATTCAACCTCGACAGAAAGATTACTAAAATGGAGAAAGGGAATTCCTGAGGACCGGAATAACAATAGTTGTAATGCGGCATCTCTCGAAACAGTTGATCATTCATGGATGCCGGTTTAACTAAAGGCCCCGTTTAACTATCAATAAAAAGAAAACTAAAATAACAGTGTATGTCAAATCACCAAGAGTATAGCTTTTTTCAAAGTGTTGAAAAGAGCTTTGATAAAGCATCGAAATTTACAAAATGGGAAAATGGTTTATTGGAGCAAATCAAAGCCTGTAACAGTGTATACAGCATGCGATTCCCGGTAAAAATGGACGACGGAACGATTGAAGTGATTGAAGCCTATCGGGTACAGCACTCGCAGCATAAATCGCCTTGTAAGGGAGGTATTCGATTCAGTGAGGCGGTAAACCAGGATGAAGTAATGGCATTGGCTTCTTTGATGACCTATAAATGTGCCATTGTGAATGTGCCATTCGGAGGAGCCAAGGGGGGGATCAAAATCAACCCCAAAAAACACAGTGTATACGAACTGGAAAAAATTACCCGCCGTTATACAAGTGAGCTGGTAAAAAAGAATTTTATCGGACCGGGTATCGATGTGCCTGCGCCTGACTACGGAACCGGTGAAAGAGAAATGGCATGGATTGTAGATACGTATTCTTCTCTCAAACCCGGCGAAATTGATGCGGCAGGCTGTGTTACAGGTAAACCAATCACACAGGGTGGTGTAAGGGGTAGAAAAGAAGCTACCGGACTGGGTGTATTCTTTGGTATTCGTGAAGTATGCAATATGCCCGATATTATGCAGAAATTGGGCATGACGGTTGGGGTAGAAGGGAAAAGAGTGGTGGTACAGGGACTGGGAAATGTGGGCTACCATAGTGCCAAATTTTTCAGAGAACACGGATCGATTGTGATCGCCATTGCAGAACATGATGGAGCTATTTACAACGAGAAAGGGTTGAATGAAGAAGAAGTATTCCAGCACAAACATAAAACAGGATCAATTTTAAATTTCCCGGGGTCAACCAATCTCGCCAGCAGTGGGGCTGCATTGGAAACTGAATGCGATATCCTGATTCCTGCAGCATTGGAAAATGTAATCAATGCATCGAATGCCGACAAGGTAAAAGCCAAATTAATTGGCGAGGCAGCAAATGGACCATTAACGCCCGAGGCAGACGATGTAATGGCTAAAAAAGGGATACTCGTTGTTCCGGATATGTATTTGAATGCAGGCGGTGTAACTGTCTCGTATTTCGAATGGCTGAAAAATCTGAGCCATGTGCGTTATGGCAGAATGGAAAAAAGATTTACTGAAAACATGAACAGTCATATCCTCGAACAAATCGAAGAGCTTACGGGAAAACAGGTTTCCGGCGCAGAACGTAAAGTGATTATGCATGGTGCAGAAGAAGTTGACCTGGTTCACAGTGGACTGGAAGAAACGATGATTTCGGCAACGCGTGAAATCATGGATATCTGGAAAAACAATCCGGCCATACCCGATATGCGTACGGCTGCTTATGTGTGTGCTATCAATAAAGTAGGTACTACTTATGCTGAATTGGGCATTTTCCCATAATAATAAATTACCGCTAAAACGAAGAAGCCGCTGAATAAGCGGCTTCTTCGTTTTATAGTGATATGGTTAAGCTATTCGTGAAACTGTAGTAGAAACGATGAATGGGAACTACGGGGGCTTCGTCATAAACACCTGAGAAACCGATACTGAACCCTGTATGCTTACCGGCTTTGATATTCCATTGAATATGTGGTGCAATGCGAGGTTGAAATGAGTCGGGCAGTGTTTGCAGAAAAATATTCATGGCCATATCGCTGTTACTGCCGATTTTTACATCCATCCTTATGTAGGAATTGATTTTAATAAAACGATTGGTAATGGGACTGGTATCTGCCGGCTTTTTTGTAGAATCTACCGCATCATAATTCCATTTTTCCTCTTCATACATCAGGCCGAGGCCCGCATTGAAATCCCATTTGTCGCCTTTCCACAAATTGTATCGCATATTCATGCCTGCCAGGGTTCTGTATGCTAATCCCCGCTGGCTATCCCATTGGTATTGAAAAAAAGTCTCCGGTTGATACTTGTTTTTATAATTATGCCTGAAACGCAGGTGAACAAAGCCTGCATTAAGAATATCATCGGGCCCGTTATAGGTGAACCGATAACTGCCGGAAAGAATCAGTAATTCCCTGTTCTTCTGTAACATGAATTCTGCTTTATTGGTAGCATCCCAAAGTGTGATCTGCTGCCTGTCTACCTCAAGCCCGCTGCTTAATTGAAAATCTGTCTGTGCTTTTTTTGCGTAATCGGAAGTGTCGGATTTGTCAATATTTAAAATCTGCCCGGAAACCAGGACGGGAGCCAGCAAATAGCAACAAAACAAAATGGAGACAACTTTTTTCATAAGCTCGAAAATTGAATGGGTAGTCGGTATATTAATAACGGCCGGCAGGTGAACTTGTTGTGTTAAAACTCAGGAAGCGTGGGTATCATACTGATTTTGCCATCTTCAATCTGAAAGGCAAAATTGCTTTCGCCGTTGGTGATGAGCAGATAGGGGGTATCAAGGGTAATATGATAGGCAAGTATTTGCCTGATAACGGCTTCAGAAAGTGCCACTGTTGTTTCTTTACATTCAATGATCATCCAGGGTTTGCTTTCTTTGTAAACGAGGATGTCGATCCTTTTCTTTAATTCCCCCAATCGGATCTCTTTCTCCACGGCCATTAAGGAAGCGGGGTATTTTTTTACCTGAATAAGGTATTGAATCATGTTTTGCCTCACCCATTCTTCCGGCGTAAGCCTTACCCATTTTTTCCTTATCCCATCAAAAATCCATTCTTTGTCTTCTTCCTTTTTAATGCTGAAATGAAAAGAAGGAAATTCAATGGGTATCATAAAGCTTGTTTGAAGCAGGTATTTTTTGTAATTTAGCCAATTATCATTTTCAAAGATACCTATCGGTATTCATTAAATCCGGCAATTATGAAAACGAAAGCAGAGATCGTTAATAACTGGCTTCCCAGGTATACCGGTGAAACGCTGGAAAATTTCGGGAAATATATATTGCTTACCAATTTCAGCAATTATGTAACCATGTTTGCCAAATGGAATAAAGTAAAAGTAGTGGGTACCGACAGGCCCATGCAGTGCGCAACTGCCAACGGGATTACGATTATTAATTTCGGAATGGGCAGTCCGGGAGCCGCTACCGTAATGGACCTATTAACAGCCATTGAACCGGAAGCCGTTTTGTTTTTGGGAAAATGCGGCGGATTGAAAAGAAGAAATAAAATAGGCGACCTTATTTTGCCCATTGCTGCCATTAGGGGAGAAGGTACTTCTAATGATTATTTCCCGCCGGAAGTGCCCGCCATGCCTGCTTTTGCTTTGCAAAAAGCCATTTCCACCACCATTCGTGATTATAAAGTGGATTACTGGACAGGCACAGTATATACAACCAACAGAAGGGTTTGGGAGCATGATGATGAATTTAAAAATTATCTCACCAAAGTGCGGGCTTATGCCATTGATATGGAAACAGCCACCATTTTTACGGTTGGCTTTTACAATAAAATTCCTACCGGAGCTTTGTTACTGGTTAGCGACCAGCCAATGATTCCTGAAGGGGTGAAAACGGAAGCAAGCGATAAAAAAGTGACTTCTCAGTTTGTAGAAAATCATTTAAAAATTGGTATTGATTCCCTCAAACAATTAATCAATAAAGGCCAGACCGTTAGGCACCTGCGTTTTTAACGACCGGTTTCAGTCTTTCCAAAGAAAAGGGAATAATATAACAGCGAGTGCAATAACCAAGAGGTCAAGCCCTGTTAACATTAAAACCATTTGCCACCACCCGCCCTGGATTACGGAAGAAAAAGCGGTACTGGAAATTTTCATTAACAGGAGCAATTGAGGAATAATGATGGGGAAACCCATAATGGCCATCAGTGCAGCCTGTTGCTGTGCTTTTGCCGCAATGGCTGCCAAAAAAGTGAATACCAGGCTAATACTTAACCCACCCAGGCAGGTAATAAATACAAAGATCAACCCATTTGTCAAGGGGTTGCCCAGTAAAATCGTAAATATTGCCAGGCTTAATAAACTCATGGCTACCATGAGCAATGCATTGAAAAGAAGCTTGGACAAAACAAAATCAGTAGCCCCGGCAATCGAATAGAAATAAAGCATCCTGCCCCTGCTTTCCTGCAGGAAACTTTTGGCAACCGCATTGATGCAAACAAATAACTGGATTATCCAGAACAAACCATTCCATACTTTTTCTTCCGGTTGGTCCATCGACAGATAAATAACAAAAATGGTAGAAGCCACATAAAGCAATATGCCGTATAAGGTATATTGCTGGCGGGTTTCCAGCAGGAAATCT
This sequence comes from Bacteroidota bacterium, assembly GCA_039795695.1. Lineage (GTDB taxonomy): Bacteria > Bacteroidota > Bacteroidia > Chitinophagales > Chitinophagaceae > Sediminibacterium. The sequence goes on along the minus strand of JBDKLG010000146.1, from coordinate 8,809 downwards.
TTTTTCATGAGGGCAAGTACAGGACTCCTATTTTTCATGGGCACATTTTCTGCATCTTGGTTCATAAGTTTCTTTTTCGCCAATTAATACCTGCCCCTCCTGGTCTGTTTTCCTGAAGGAAATATTGGCGATATTCCCGCATTTCATACAAATGGCATGGAGCTTTGTAATATAGTCGGCAATCGACAAAAGATTGGGCATCTGGCCAAAAGGCTTACCCAGGTAATCCATATCCAGACCGGCTACGATTACCCTTACACCTCTTAAAGCAAGCACTTCACAAACGTGCATAATCTCATCATCGAAAAACTGGGCTTCATCAATGCCTACAACATCTACACCTTCAGATAGCAGCAGAATGGTTTGTGAATTGTCGATAGGAGTAGACTGTATCGCATTTGAATCATGGCTTACCACCTGGTTTTCATCGTATCGCACATCAATAGCAGGCTTAAAGATTTCAACTTTGAGATTGGCAATCTTGGCTCGTTTTAATCTTCGGATAAGTTCTTCTGTTTTCCCGCTGAACATGCTGCCGCAAATCACTTCAATCCATCCCCTTCGTTCGCCTGAAATATTGGGCTCAATAAACATGGTATAATAAATTATGAAAAAAAACGTTTTTAGAATCTAGCTGAACAGTATTTTCTGGTAACCCCCCAAATGTATTACATCCGATGGAAAGAGTGGGCACCTTAATCAATAAACTCAAAGAGCAGTTCGACCAGGGGCTCGATGCAGATAAGTTAGCCGTAACTGCCCAGCTTTTACTGGGAGAATTGCAGTATTTGAACCGGGGCTCCGAAGAAAAATCACATGTTTCAGTCGTATTGCCTACCGTAAAAACAATATCCCCTGAACCGGAACCGGCAAATCAGGAACAAACCATCGAGTTTGCTGGCAGTGAGCCCGGAAATAGCTGGCTTTTTGATCATTCTGCAGAACTGCCTACGCTTACACACCAGGTTCAGGTTAATCAACAAGAATCCGGCGCAAATAGCATTCCCCTGCCAATACCTGAATTTAATACGGTACTGGCAAGGCCGTCAGAAAGTTTGAATGAAAAACTAAAAGAACATAGGGATGAGGTTGCCAATGTACTCCAGGGCAGCCCAATACGTGATTTGAAAAAAGCCATCGGGGTGAATGATAAATTCCTGTTTGTGAATGACCTGTTTCGCGGAGATGAGAATATGTATGAAAGAAGTTTAAAAACCATCAATAACTTTAATATTTATCCCGAGGCTCAATACTGGATTCAACGTGAATTAAAGGTAAAACTAAGCTGGTCCGATAATAGTGAAACGGTTAAATTATTTGATCAGTTGGTTAAAAGGCGGTTTTCCTGAATATACTGCAATATGGCGGCGGTAGCACCTGCTTTGCTTCTTACATAGGCTTTTGAAGATTCGGAAGCAGCATCCAAACGCGATGAATCAGTCATCAAATCATTCAACAGGCTTTCCAATTCCAGGGCGGTTTCAATACTGAAAGCCCCTCCCATTTCTATCAGCTCCGATGCTTCGAAATACTTATCATACACTGGCCCAATGATAACCGGTTTGCCAAATACAGCAGGTTCCAGAATATTGTGAATACCATCATCACCAAACCCGCCCCCTACATAACTGATGTTTGCATATGCATATAAACTGCTTAACATGCCCACATTATCTATGATCAATACATGCATATTTGAAGGAATTGGAATACCTCCGTTTACATAAGACCTGAGTTCGGAAAACAAAAGGGCATTTTTATAAAGCTGCCTGCATTCATCGATCCTTTCCTTTTCAATTTCATGGGGAGCTATAATGAACCTGATCTCAGAATGTGTATTGGCAAAATGATCGAGCTCCTCATCATCTTCGGTCCAGGTACTTCCTGCAACAATACAAAACTGCTTATTACAAAAATTTTCAATTAAGTCGATCGGTTGAAAATTTTCAGCTATTTCAATCACCCTGTCGAACCGGGTATCTCCGGTGATGGCTACCTGCTGAAGGCCCAGCTTTTCCAATAATGCCGCAGATTCCCGGTTTTGAACAAAAAGATAACTGAAAAAAGAAAGCATCTTTTTGTGCATACCCCCATACCATTGAAAGAATGGCTGATTTCTTCTGAAAATACCGGAAACAAGTAATAAGGGAATCTCCCTTTTTTTTGCTTCCCGGAGATAATAAAACCAGTATTCATATTTTACAAAAATGACCAGTGAAGGCTGTACAATCGTATAAAAACTCCTGGCATTGTCGGGGGAATCCATCGGGAGATAAAAAATTTCGTCGGCACCCCTATAGTCCTTTCTAAGTTCATATCCCGATGGCGAAAAAAAAGTAAGCAGGACTTTATAAGCTGGAAACTGCTTTTTAATCGATTCCAGTACGGGCCTGCCCTGTTCAAATTCTCCTACAGAAGCTGTATGAATCCAGATAACAGGTCTGGTATTTTGGTGAAATGCTTTTGCCAGTTTTTTGAAAACATCCCTGCGCCCGGAAATCCATAAACCGGCTTTGGGATTAGAGAAACTGATTAGCCAAACCAGTTTTGGGTATATCCATATAAACAAACGGTAGAAGATCATATCAGATGGGCCAAAGGCTTTACAAATAAACGAATTATCAGGCCAGTTATTACGAAAAGGCAATAATCTATCTATTGGGCAGAAGCCTTTTTTCGGTAAATTTGTTCACAAAACAGCTGTTTCTATGAGGCCGATACAAATGGTGGACACCAAATCCCAATACCTTAAAATCAAGCCTGAGGTTGACGCGGCCATTCTGGAAGTGCTGGATACTGCTTCCTATATCAACGGGAAATCTGTACACGATTTTACTGCAGCCCTTAATGAGTACATCGGTGCCCGGTATACCATACCCTGTGCCAATGGTACGGATGCATTACAAATTGCCATGATGGCATTGGGTTTGCAACCCGGGGATGAGGTAATTACACCTTCTTTTACCTTTATTGCTACTACCGAAGTAGTGGCTTTGTTAGGGTTAAAACCGGTATTTGTGGAAGTTGACCCCAAAACCTATTGTCTTGATCCGGAAGCTTTGCGAAAAGCGATTTCACCCAAAACAAAAGCAATTGTTCCCGTTCACTTATACGGCCATGCCGCACCAATGGAAGAGATCCTGGCTATTGCTGGAGAATTTGGTATTCCGGTGATTGAAGACAATGCCCAGGCAATCGGCTGCAATTACAGTTTTTCAAATGGGAAGACTGTTAAAACAGGCTCGATGGGAACAATTGGATCGACTTCTTTTTACCCCAGTAAAAACCTGGGAGCTTTTGGCGATGCAGGAGCTTTATTTACCAATGATGCGGAACTGGCACATAAAATGAAAATGATTGCCAATCATGGTCAGCAAAAAAGGTATTACCATGAAATTATCGGCTGTAATTCTAGGCTCGATTCTATTCAGGCAGCGGTCTTAAATATCAAGCTCAGGCATTTAGATGCCTATAATGCAGCAAGAAACAAAGTGGCTTCCTATTACAATAATGCATTTAAGGACATCGCTCAGATCACCACACCTTTTACAGCAGGTTATAGTAGCCATGTTTTTCATCAATACACTATTTTGCTGGAAAATGCCGATAGGGATGCACTGCAGGCATACCTGGCCGAACAGAAAATTCCCTCAATGATTTATTACCCGGTGCCGGGACATAAGCAGGCAATGTTCGACAGCTTTGGGGTAGCTTCAAACAAAATGGAAGTTACCGATTGGTTAACTGAAAGGGTTATCTCATTGCCCATTCATTCTGAAATGGACGATGAACAATTAATATATATTACAGAACAGGTGATTAACTTTATAAAAAACTAAGCTATGAAAATTGCAGTAGTTGGTACAGGTTATGTAGGATTGGTTACAGGAACCTGTTTTGCCGAAACAGGAAACAAAGTAACCTGTATTGATATCGACAAGAGAAAAGTTGACAAACTTTCTAATGGTGAAATTACCATCTACGAGCCGGGTCTCGAAAAAATATTCCTGCGGAACCTGAAAGAAGAGCGATTACAATTTACGACCAATTTGGCCGAGGGCATCAAAGATGCCGTGATTATCTTTCTTGCATTGCCAACCCCCCCCGGAGAAGATGGGTCTGCTGATTTGAAATACATATTAGGAGTGGCAGCAGACTTGGGTAAGATTCTCACGGATTATGTAGTAATTGTTGATAAAAGTACTGTTCCTGTAGGCACTGCGGAAAAAGTATACAATACCGTTGCAGCCAATTATAAAGGAGAGTTTGATATAGTTAGTAACCCTGAATTTTTAAGGGAAGGAGTGGCAGTAGACGACTTTATGAAACCTGACAGGGTTGTGGTTGGTACCAACTCTGAGCGGGCCAGGAAAGTAATGAGTGATTTATATGCACCCTTTGTTAGACAGGGTAATCCGGTGATTTTTATGGATGAAAAATCTGCAGAGTTAACCAAATATGCAGCCAATTCATTTTTGGCCACAAAAATTTCCTTTATGAATGAGATTGCCCAGCTATGCGAAAAACTGGGTGCGGATGTTGATATGGTGAGAAGAGGGATTGGCAGTGATGACCGTATTGGCAAAAGATTCCTTTTCCCGGGAATCGGTTATGGTGGAAGCTGCTTCCCCAAAGATGTACAGGCATTGATTAAATCCTCAGAAGAAGCAAAATATGATTTTAAGATTTTGAAGGCGGTTGAAGAGGTAAACGAGTTGCAGAAACTTCATTTAATCCCCAAAATCATGGCATATTTCAATCATGATGTAAAGGGAAAAGTATTTGCATTGTGGGGACTTGCCTTTAAACCTAATACAGACGATATACGGGAAGCGCCCGCTTTGTACCTGATAGAAGCTTTGACTTCCGCCGGTGCCACAATAAAAGCATATGATCCCGAAGCCATGCCGAATGTGAAAAATACCATCGGCGATAAAATCGTTTATGCAGAAAACCAGTACAGTGCACTGCACAATGCCGATGCCCTCATTATTGCAACGGAATGGAGCGAATTCAGAACCCCCGACTTTGACATGATTAATGTGCGCCTGAGAAACAGGGTTATTTTTGATGGCAGAAACCTGTTCGAAGTGAAATATATTAATGAACTTGGTTACCACTACGAAAGTATTGGCCGCCCTAATGTAAAATAAAATGGCTAACAAAAGAATCCTGATTACCGGAGCAGCAGGTTTCCTGGGCTCACATCTCTGTGACAGATTTATTAAGGAAGGTTATGATGTAGTTGGCATGGATAACCTGATTACAGGAGATATCCGAAATATTGAACACCTTTTCAAATTACCCAATTTCGAATTTTATCACCACGATGTTTCGAAGTTTATTCATGTTTCCGGGCCATTGGATTATATCCTCCATTTTGCCTCACCCGCCAGCCCAATCGACTATTTAAAAATACCCATCCAAACATTGAAAGTTGGTGCATTGGGAACGCATAATTGTTTGGGCCTGGCCAAAGAAAAAAAAGCCAGAATCCTGGTTGCTTCTACCAGTGAGGTTTATGGCGATCCAATGGTGCATCCTCAAACAGAAGAATATTGGGGGAATGTAAACCCGGTTGGGCCCAGAGGCGTTTATGATGAAGCCAAGCGGTTCATGGAATCTATAACCCGGGCCTATTATACCTTTCACGGTGTAGAAACAAGAATCATCAGAATTTTTAATACCTATGGCCCCAGGATGCGCCTGAATGATGGGAGAGCATTGCCCGCTTTCATTGGACAGGCTTTAAGGGGAGAAGACCTGACTGTTTTTGGAGATGGCAGCCAAACACGCTCTTTCTGTTATGTGGACGACCTGGTGGAAGGAATCTATCGCCTGCTGATGAGTGATTATACGATGCCGGTAAATATTGGCAACCCCAATGAAATCTCCTTGAAAGATTTCGCAGAAGAAGTGTTGAAATTGACAGGGTCTTCTGTAAAAATAATCTACAGGGATTTGCCCGTTGACGATCCAAAACAACGCAAACCGGATATTACCAAAGCAAAGGAAATATTGGGCTGGTCGCCAAAAATAGACCGTGCAGAAGGTTTGAAGAAAACCTACGAATATTTCAAATCGCTTCCCAAAGAAGAATGGTCCAAACAGCCCAAGGAATTTGTTTCAAAATAACCAGCCCCCTGCATGCCTAAACCATTGGTAATTGTTACGGGAAAGAACGGGCAGCTTGGCTGGGAAATCAACCAGCTATGCCCGGAATATGCAGATAAGTATGAATTTGTTTTCAGTGGAAGGGAAGACCTCGACCTGTTGAAACCCGAAACGGTACCCGCTTTTTTTGAAAAATACCGGCCGAAATATTTTATTAACTGTGCAGCCTATACAGCAGTGGATAAAGCTGAAACAGAACGGGAATCAGCTTATAACAGCAATGCTGTTTCAGTTGGGGCCATCGCTTCGGAATGCAGTAAAATAGACTGCACACTGATTAATATTTCAACAGACTATGTTTTTGATGGCAATGGTATTGCTCCTTACCCGGTATCAACCAAAGCCAATCCGGTAAACTATTATGGTCATACCAAATGGATGGGAGAACAACTCGCAAAGGAGAATAATCCGAAAACAATCGTTATCCGGACTTCCTGGGTTTTCAGCGAGCATGGAAACAATTTCGTTAAAACCATGCTGCGCCTGATGAAGGAAAGAACCGAATTGAAAGTGGTGAGCGACCAAACAGGATCGCCTACCTATGCGGCAGACCTTGCAAAAGCCATACTTGCCATCATTAACCGGCAGGAATCGGGAAACGGGCATTATGGCACTTATCACTACAGCAATACGGGCATTATTTCCTGGTTCGATTTTGCAGTTAAAATCAGGGAGCTGGCAAAACTTAATTGTACGCTTTTGCCAATACCTTCTTCCGCTTATCCCACACCGGCCAGGAGGCCTGTTTATTCTGCAATGGATACTTCCGCAATTGCAGAAGACTTTAACCTGGTATTACTGCCATGGGAAAGCAGCCTCGCCAACTGCCTGAAGAAAATTATGCAACCAGAGTAGTACTTTATTCCTGGCAGCATAAAAACTACACACTGCACTTTGCTCAGAGATTGTCAACAAACACAATGTAAGCAGCTTTCCGAAGCATATCCTACCATACGCATCAGTACCTGCCTAATATCGTCCAGCGATTCGAAACCAATTGCGCACAGGCTTTCAGCAGGCAGTGGTTAAAGCATACTTCGAAGGTAAGCTCCTCGTCAAAAAACAGCAGGTAAGCAGGGCATCTTTATCAAGAAACGAGAGTCACTTCTTCCATAATCCCGGACCCAATAGTTTATAAGCGGGAACGAATCGAGTTTCAAACCGGTTGATATTTTATCTCGCGCCGTTGTTGGTCGCCGCCTGGCTGCCATTGTTGGTCGCCTGACCAACAATAAACTGTAGACGGGTTAAAAATAAAAAAGGGAAAGACTCTCACGCCATTGTTGGTCACCTGACTGCCGTTGTTGGTCGCCGCCTGGCTGCCATTGTTGGTCGCCTGACCAACAACAAACTATAGGCGGGTTAAAAATAAAAAAGGGAAAGACTCTCATCTTTCCCTTTCGTTGCCCGACATGGATTCGAACCACGACATACTGAACCAAAATCAGTTGTACTACCCTTATACTATCGGGCAATCCCGTTGCCATTCTCATCGAATGGGCTGCAAAAATAGGGGCAGGGAACAATTGTTCCAAATTTTTTACCGTTCAGGCTGATAATTAATCGATTAGGACTGGTCTTCCTTTTCTTTGAGCAACTTGATCAGGTCCAGCGCCTCTGCTACCACATCGCACATTATTGTAATGAGTGAGCCCGGTTTTGCATTGTCATAAGCATATAAAATCGCTTCTTTTTCGTTGTAAATGATTTTGATGGGAATATCATGCAGCTTGGTTTCATTAATGCCTTCCACAAGCAAATTCACAATCTCTTCCGCAGTTCTTCCCCGGAGATTCTTATCCTGCCTGATAATGATTTCATCAAAAGATCTGCCGGATATCCTTCCCAATTCCCGGATATCATCATCCCTTCTGTCGCCGGTGCCGCTAATGATGCCTACTTTGGGACTGCCATCCATTTTTTTCACAAAATCACAAAGCAGTTCCAGTCCCGCCGGATTATGCGCGAAATCCACCAGGAATTTGAAATCCCTGAATTCAAAAAGATTCAATCTTCCGGGGGTTTGGGATGGGGAAGGAACAAATGTGCTTAGTGCGGTTCTGATATCTTCAATGCTGATATCTTTGAACAAATAAGTTGCCAGTACAGCCGGCAGCGTATTCATGATATTATGGATGGCTTTGCCCCCGTAAGTAATAGGTATTTCACTTACTTTCATTACCCTTATTTTCCAGGTGCCTTTTAAAATAGATACATAACCATTTTCAAAAACAGCCGCATATCCGCCTTTCTTGCAGTGGTTTTGAATCCTCGGATTGTGCTCATCCATGCTAAAATAGGCAACATGGCAACTTAAGCCCTGGTGCATATGATAAACAAGGTCATCTTCCGCATTTAAAATGGCAAAACCATGCGGGAAAGTGGTTTCAGGAACCACGGCTTTTGCACGGGCCATTTGTTCCAGACTGTCAATTCCCCCCAAACCCAAATGATCGGCAGTTACATTGGTTACAATACTCACATTGCAGTTTTGAAATGCAAGGCCGGCTTTGAGTAAACCACCCCTGGCGCATTCCAAAACGGCAAAATCAACGGTAGGGTCTCTCAAAACAAATTTTGCACTCAAAGGCCCGGTGCAATCGCCTTTCATCATCAGTTGATTTTGGATATATAC
>JBDKLG010000145.1:0-39140 GCA_039795695.1 Bacteroidota bacterium | reverse complement strand
GCTGCGGAAGGTGTGCTTGATTTGCGCAAATCGGTAAGTGCTTTCATCAAACAATGGGAAGGCATTGACTATGCCCCCAATGAAATTCAGATTGCCTCCGGCGGAAGGCCCCTGATCTATACCATTTTCAAAGCCATTGTAGACAAAGGCGATAAAGTGATTTATGGCGTACCCTCCTGGAACAATAACCACTATGCACATATGACGGAAGCGGAGCATTGTGTGGTTGACTGCAGGGTTGAAAATGATTTTATGCCTACCCCGGCCGATATCAAAAAAAACATTGCAGGAGCTACGCTGATCTGTATTTGTACCCCCCAAAACCCAACAGGAACAACCCTTTCCGGGAATGCACTGGCAGAAATCTGTGATTTGGTACTGGAGGAAAACAGGCAGAGAGGGGAAACAGCCAAAAAGCTATACCTGATGTTTGACCAGATGTACTGGACGCTTACATTTGGAGAAACCCGGCATTACAATCCCATTTCTCTCAGGCCGGAAATGAAACCCTATACCGTTTTTGTAGATGGCATTTCCAAAGTGTTTGCCGCCACCGGTGTCAGGGTGGGATGGGCCATGGGGCCTGAGCAGGTGATTGCTAAAATGAAAGCCATACTGAGCCATTTAGGTGCCTGGGCGCCAATGGCCGAACAGAAAGCCGTTGCAAAATATCTACCCCAAACACAGGCCATTGAAAACTACCTGACCCATTTTAAAGCCGAAATAGCATTCAGGTTACAAAATATTCACACAGGTTTCAAAGCATTGCAGCTAAAAGGATATTCCGTTGATTCTGTAACACCACAGGCAGCCATTTACCTGACCGTTAAAATAGATCTTGCCGGTAAAACCACTGCCAACGGGCATTTCCTGGCAAACCAATCCGATGTTACCGCCTATATTCTGAGCGAAGCCAAATTGGCCGTTGTGCCTTTTTCGGCCTTTGGTGCAGGAAATAAAAGCCCCTGGTACCGCTTAAGTGTGGGCACCTGTAAGAAAGAAGAAATTCCGGAAATGCTGGGTAAACTGGAAGAAGCACTGAGCAAATTGCAATAAAGGATATTGCTTTAGTTTTTATTGAAAACAAATACAAAAGCCCGTTGATTTTTCTCTGAAAGCCTTTGCTGAATCAGGTAGGGCTTGCGAATGATTCTGTGGTGATTGATATCAATTAATTCATTGGCCACACAGAAACAGGGCCAGTTTTCGGTATGATAAAGCAGCTGGTTCAGAAAGGCAATCTGCCATTCCTGCTCTTCATTGCTGAGTCTTTCAATTTTCGACATCAACAGTAAATCTCTATTAGCTTCCTGCATAAGCAAAGGCTTTACAATTGTTTATTTATGATTGGGGCAACCGCAAAATTTAGTGCCATTGTTTTTTTTGAAAACACCGCAGGAAGTCCCAAGCATTGCCAGTAATGCCAGCAAAAGAAATATTTGTTTTATTTTCAGCTTCATGATTGCCCTGCCAAAATACACATTTACCTTATTAGTTCTCAAATAAGCTTTCTTTGCCTGAAAATTTTAACATAGCAACCGTTCTTATTGCCCCGCTGGACTGGGGTTTGGGTCATGCCACCCGTTGCATCCCCCTTATCAGGGCCCTTCACCAAAAAGGACTGAGGGTGTATATTGGCGCAGAAGGTGCACAGGCCGTTCTTTTGCAAAAAGAATTTCCCCAGCTCACCATTCTTCCCCTCGAAGGATACAGGGTACGCTACAGTAAATATCCCCGGCTCTTTGCATGGAACATGCTCTTCCAATTACCCCGTATAAGCAGACAAATAAAAAAAGAGCATCAATGGCTGGAAACAAGCATCAAAAAATATTCCATTGATCTGGTCATTTCCGATAACCGATACGGGCTGTTTTCCCGATCAATTCCCTGCGTTTTTATTACACACCAGCTAAGCATTCAGGCCCCGGTTAAATGGATGAAAAGATTGATTCAAAAAATCAATTATGCATATATCCGCCAATTCACCGCCTGCTGGATCCCCGACAGGGCCGATGAGCCATCTGCTGCGGGTGAATTGTCGCACCCCGAACTATTTCCAGATACGAAAGTTCATTATATGGGGTTGCTTTCCCGCTTTGAATTTGAAGCCGCTCAACCAATGTTTGAACTTTGTATACTGCTCTCCGGACCGGAGCCGCAAAGAAGCATGCTGGAAAAGCAATTATTGCAGGAAACAAGCAGTTTTTCGGGCAAAATATTACTGGTTCGGGGCAAACCCGGAGAAGAGCAGGTTCCGGCTCTTGCCGCCAATATAACCGTAGCCAACCACCTGGAAGGAAAAGAACTGGTGAACGCCATCAGGCAAACTGAGCTCATTATTTGCAGAAGCGGCTATACTACCGTGATGGAATTATTATCGCTGCAAAAAAAAGCCATCCTCATTCCTACACCCGGTCAAACAGAGCAGGAATACCTTGCCGGCAGACTGGAACAGCAGGGAGTTTTTATGCAATGCAGGCAGTCGGAGATTAATCTGAAAAAAATGATGGCCGGGGCCAAAACATTTCCGTTTAAACAATTATCGATTCCTGTTTTTAACAATGAGCAGATGGAAGTACTATTACAGGCACTGGTAAAAAAGCAGTAAGTTAAAACCCAATGACAAAAAACACCAAAGCACATATGGCTGTATTGGGCGCGAATTTTATATACGGAGCCAATTTTGCTGTGGTGAAATATATAACACCCGCATATATCCATCCTTTCGCATTGAATGTGGTTAGAATTCTCGTAAGCCTTTCCCTGTTCTGGTTTCTCTTTCTGTTCAAACCGGGAAAAACAAAAATTGCAAAAAAAGATATCCCAAGATTTTTACTCTGTGCGTTAACCGGTGTTGCTATTAACCAGATCTTATTCATCAAGGGTGTTTCACTCACCACTCCCATCCATAGCGCCCTCCTGTCGCTTGCAACACCCATTTTTATTACCCTTATTGCAGCCTGGTTATTGAAAGAGGGTTTTACCTTACTGAAACTGATGGGATTGTTCCTGGGTATTTCCGGCGCTGCCCTGCTGGTTTTGGCCAAAGACGGTTCGCATAGCGGTAACAATATATTACTGGGAGATATCATGGTGCTGGTCAATGCCATTTCCTATGCTTTTTACCTGGTACTGGTAAGGCCCCTGATGAAATCATACAGCGGCATCCAGGTTTTACGCTGGGTATTCAGTTTTGGGGCATTGGTCATCTTACCATTTGGTATGCCGGAATTTCTATCCACCAACTGGGGGAGCTTTCATTTTACGCATTGGCTGGCATTGGGCTTTGTAGCTGTGGGGGCAACTTTTCTTGCCTACCTTTTCAATGTTTATGGCATTTCTAAGCTGGGGCCTTCTTCCACCGGTGCCTATATTTATACCCAGCCTGTATTTGCGGCATTGATTGCCATCAGTTTTGCAGGCGAACATTTTGGTATGGTAAAACTGTTGGCATCCCTCTTGATTTTCACGGGAGTTTATCTCGCTAATTTCAGCAACAGCTCCGCTTAATTTTTGGGGTAATCAAAAAATAAAAATTCTTTCGCTGCATTCTTAAAACCTTTCCAGTGGGCTGTATCTGCACTAACAGCAAAAATGCCACAGGTAGGCATATCATCAATCCTGGTATAGGTAAGTTCATTTACAAAATCCGTTATACCCGGATTATGCGCAAAGAGGGCAACTGAGTGAAATTTATCGGAAAGTTTCACAATAACCTCATAAAATACCGGAGGGTATGCATGGTATAGCTTTGGGTAAGTCATGATTTTTTCCGGATCCTGGTGGTATACCCATGCAAAATAAGTGGCAGTAGTCAGGGCCCTGTTGGCCGGACTGGAAACAAAAGCTTCTATTTTCATGTTTGCTTCCAGCAGTCTTTTTGCCATCAAGGGGGCATCTTTCATACCCCGCTCATTCAACGGCCGGTCGAAATCGTTTTGGCCGGATACAGCCCAGCTGCTCTTGGCATGACGGATAATGAAAAGCTGTTTCATACACTTAAGTTACAAAAAACTCCGCTTACATTTGTTGCATGGCCATCACCAAAGTTTCAGTAGAAGAATTTTTAGTCCTCTCCAAAAAAAATCCTGTGCTGGATGTAAGAAGTCCGGGCGAATTTTCTCAGGCCCATCTACCCGGTGCATACAGCCTCCCTTTATTTACTGATGAAGAAAGAAAAGTAGTAGGCACGGCTTATAAACAGGAGAGCAGGCAAAAAGCCATTAAACTGGGATTGGATTTTTACAGCAGTAAAATGGTGAAGTTGGTGGAAGAGGTGGAAGCAATTTGTAAACTGCCAGGTACCGGCCCTGCACATCAAAATATGAATAATGGGGCAAGCAATGGCAGGGAAATTCCTTCGAGCCACTCACCCATTGTACTTGTTCACTGCTGGCGCGGTGGTATGCGCAGTGCGGGGGTTGCCTGGTTACTGGATCTGTATGGCTTTAAGGTATATACTTTGGATGGCGGCTATAAAGCTTATCGCAACTGGGTACTGGAGCAGTTTAAAAAAGAATACCCGATTAATATATTGGGAGGGTTTACAGGAAGCGGTAAAACAGAAATACTGGATGCTTTGCGCAAAAACAAACAACAGGTGATTGACCTGGAAAATATCGCTTCACACAAAGGCTCGGCATTTGGCAACCTGGGGCTGCCCAAACAACCTTCACAGGAAATGTTTGAAAACCTGCTTGCAGGGGAATTAGCCAAACGCATATCCTTATTGGAAGAAAATGAGTTCATATGGCTCGAAGATGAATCACAACGCATTGGAGAAGTGAATATTCCTGTTGCATTTTTCAATACCATGCGCACAAAACAGGTCTATTTTCTGGAAATTCCCTTTGAAAAAAGGCTTGACTTTATTGTTGCCAATTATGGTAAATTTGAGAAAGACAAACTCGTTAATGCGATTATCCGCATTAAAAAAAGGCTGGGTGGATTGGAGACAAAATTGGCAGTTAATTTTCTGCTGGAAGATAATGTGAAAGAATGTTTCAGGGTATTACTCACCTATTATGACAAGTTTTATTTGCGGAGTTTACAGAACAGGGATAATTTTTCCTCCCTGTTCAACAAATTAAATTGTGAGGAAGTGAACGCAGACAAAAATTCCCGTTTATTGAAAAAGTTTGTCGGTTTTTCCAAATAAAAGAAATCCCATGGGGAAAAAACTGCAAGAACATTGGGAAATGGTTTATACTACCAAAAAGCCTGAAGAAGTAAGCTGGACGGAAGATTTTCCAAAAACTTCCCTCGACTTTATACATACTTTTCAGCTGTCCAAAAATGCAAAAATAATTGATATAGGTGGCGGCGACAGTAAACTGGTCGACTATTTACTGGCGGAAGGTTTTGAAAACATTACTGTTTTGGATATTTCAGCTGCAGCACTTGAAAGAGCAAAAAACAGGTTGGGTGAACAAAGTAAAAAAGTTAACTGGATTGTAAGTGATGTAACCAAGTTCAATCCGGAAAGCAGTTTCGATGTTTGGCACGATAGGGCCGCTTTTCATTTTTTAACAACAGAGGATGCAATCAGCCAGTACCTGAGCATTGCAAGAAAAGCCGTTTCAGGTTATTTAACCATTGGTACTTTTTCGGATTGCGGTCCTAAAAAATGCAGCGGGCTACCTGTGAAACAATATTCTGAAGAACAGCTCTCATCACAGCTTTCCAAGGGATTTCATAAACTCAGGTGTATTACCGAAGATCATATCACTCCTTTCAAAACCGTTCAGAATTTTCTTTTTTGCAGTTTCAGCAAAAAACCTTCGATTTAATTCTTTAACCAGTTAACGATCGTCAAATAGCCCATCCAGCTCATGATCATTACTACCATCCATCCGGCAATATGCAATACAATTGGGTGACGGTAGTTGCCGGTTAGTTTTTTATTTACAGTTGCCAGCAACATTACCGCAAGTGCAATAGGCAGTATTAACCCATTCAATGCACCAACGGTTAGCAGTATTTTAACCGGGTTGCCAATTAAAGAAAAGACCATAGTTGAAAAAATGATGAATGCCGATATGAGCCAGCGGTAATTTTTTTCTATCCATGGGTGAAAAGTTCTGAGAAAGGATACAGAAGTATATGCAGCCCCTACTACTGAAGTAATTGCCGCACACCACATAACCACCCCAAAAAAACGATAACCCAATTGCCCTGCTGCTGTTCTGAATACACCTGCAGCCGGGTTAGCTGCATCAAACAATCCTCCGTGCACAAATACGCCCAATGCAGCAAGAAACAAAACAAAACGCATAAGGGCCGTTACCATTATACCTGTTACAGCACTTCTGTTTACCTGTGGCAGTGCGGCTTCCCCTTTAATACCTGCTTCCAATAAACGATGCCCGCCTGCAAAACTGATATAGCCGCCAACCGTTCCTCCAACCAGGGTAACAATGGCTGTTATATTTATTTTTTCGGGAATAAATGTATGGAATAGTGCATCTCCTACAGGAGGCTGAGAACTGATGGCAATATAAATAGTGAGAAGAATCATCAGGATACCCAAAATTTTTGCAAACCCATCCATCATTTTACCCGCTTCTTTCATCCAGAAAATAGCCAGCGCAATAAAACAGCTTATAAATGCACCATAAGTAGTATCCAATCCTGTTAACACCTGCAGGCCAAGACCGCATCCGCCAATATTGCCAATATTGAATGCCAGCCCTCCCAGTAAAATCAATACTGCCAGAAAATAGCCCAATCCGGGCAACAATTCATTTGCAATATCCTGCCCCCTTTTTTCCGTTACGGCCAAAATACGCCAGATATTCATTTGGGCACCTATATCAAGTAATACAGAAATCAATAGTACAAAACCAAAACTGGCCAGTAGTTGGTTGGTAAATACGGTGGTTTGTGTTAAAAATCCCGGACCAATGGCAGATGTTGCCATCAGAAATGCTGCCCCGGTAATTGCTGATGATTTGGCTATTTTTTTCAAAAAGATAGGGGTTTGATAGTGACCTGATTTTTTTGCAATGCTTCGTAAATGTTTTGTGCGAAAACTATTGCCTTTTTTCCATCTCCATGAATACAAATGGTATCTGCCTGAATGCTGATTTTTTTTCTTCCTGTGCTGGTAACCGTACCCTCCTGTAGCATCTCAAGCACTTGTTGAATGGAATCTTCCACGGTTTCTATCATGGCATTGGGCTCAGACCTGGCAGTTAACAAACCATGATCGTTATAGGTCCTGTCTGCAAAAACCTCACTGGCTGTTTTCAACCCCCTTGCTGCAGCTGCCTTAATAGAAAAGGAACCCGACAATCCAAAAAGTATTAATTGTGCATCTGCCGCAAAAACAGCATCAGCAATGGTTTGGGCCATTGCTTCATTTCTGGCCGACATATTATACAGGGCACCATGAGGCTTTACATGACTTAACCTGCTTCCGCGGGACAAGCAGATTTCCTGTAAGTCAAACACCTGTTTGCTAACCAGGTCAAATATTTCATTCAAAGATAAATTCATTTCCTTTCTTCCAAAACCCGGCTTATCAGCAAACCCGGGATGTGCCCCTATCGCAAGTTCGTATTGTATTGCTAAGTCCACTGTTTTTTTCATAATTGCTGCATCACCGGCATGGTAACCGCAGGCAATATTGGCACTGCTGATATATCGCATCAGCCCGGCATCATTGGCCAAACCCTCACCCAGATCACAATTGATGTCTGCTGAAAACATGTTTGTGTTTATTCAAGATGAAAAAAATCGTTCAGCCGGAAGTTACAGGCATTTTGTATTTGTTGCAAATCGATTTCCTGCTGCCGCATCGCTTCTTCGGCAATATTGATGTCAACTGCTTCCAATGCAAATTCATCGCCGGCAGAAAGCTGTGCAAGAGAAGAAAAATCAGTACTGATGATATGACCAACCCTCGGGTAGCCTCCTGTGGTCTGGTGATCGGCCATTAAAATTATCAGTTGTCCGTTTGGCAATAGCTGGATGGTTCCGCGGGTAACTGCAGAAGATAATAGATTGATTGGCCTAGCAAGCAGCAAGGGTTCTCCTTCTAAGCGATAGCCCATCCTGTCGCTTAGACTGCTGATGGAAAAATTTGTGCTGAGCATTATTTTTTTTGTCTCACCAGGTAAGAAACCGAATTCGAAACCCGGGATAAAGCGAAAACTGTTTTTTCTGTAAAGTTTGCCACTATTGGCTTCCCATGGAAATAACACAAAATCATTCCCTTCTTTTGCCATACCGGACCGGGTTGTTTCTTTGCAAAATAGCCGGTCGTTTTTTTTCAATGCCCTTCCTTCAAAACCACCTGCATGCGTTTTTAAATCGGTAGAAGCACTGTTCAGCCATTTTTGAGCGGATATCCCTCCCTGCACAGACAGGTAGATCCTTGCTCCTTTTTTTCTGCGGATAAATTTGAGTATGGATTTTTTTTGCACCAGTACGGGATGTAAAAGAGGAATTTCATTGCCATTGATAACAGCGGTGAAATCTGCACCGCCCAAAGCAATCAGCATGGGAGATTCAACCAATATTTCTGCTGCGGGAAAATGCATTTCCAGTACGGGTTCAAAAGGATGGTTTCCTACCAAAATATTTACC
Source organism: Bacteroidota bacterium (assembly GCA_039795695.1). Taxonomy (GTDB): domain Bacteria; phylum Bacteroidota; class Bacteroidia; order Chitinophagales; family Chitinophagaceae; genus Sediminibacterium. The sequence goes on along the minus strand of JBDKLG010000145.1, from coordinate 30,551 downwards.
AATCGCATCGCAATACAATCCATCGCTCCACCAGGATTAATACCTAATTCCTGAAATCCGTAGCGGCCTCCATCCTGCAGGGTATCTAAAAGACCGTTTTTGGTAATGAATAAACTCACTGTTTGAATTGATGGTATTCTTTTAATGAAATGGGATAAAACTGCACTTCGTCGCCCGCCGCTAAAAAACAGGGGTTTATTTTTTCTTTATCAAATAACCGGACCGGCGTTCGCCCGATGATCTGCCATCCTCCCGGAGAATCTACCGGATAAATGCCTGTCTGCTCTCCCGCAATTCCTACAGAGCCTGCGGGCACAAAAGCCCTCGGGCTTTCTTTTCTGGGGCTTGCAATAGCAGCGGGTAATTTTCCCATATAGGGAAACCCGGGCAGGAAGCCTGTCATGAACACCCGGTAAACAGTACCTGTATGCAAAGCAATGATTTCATCAATTTCCCGCTCATGCAGTTTTGCCAGCAATGGCAGGTCGGGGGCAAAAGATTGATCGTAACAAACAGGTATTTGTTTCAATGCAGCAACATCCGGTATTTGCTCCATATTATTTTCAAGCAGGTTATGAACCAAATCAACCATGCTTGCATAAACAGTTTTTTGATTTTTCTCTTTTACCAGCAATCCCAGATCATACACAATAGTAACCGAAGCGTAAGCAGGTATGATATCCCGTATTCCTCTAACTGCCAATTGTTTCAATTGCCTGCCAAATAAAACAGCTTTTTGATTGATGGCATGATCAATGCGATTGCCCCATGAAACAGTTATGGCATGATCGCCACAGGGATAGATTTCGTATGGAATTGCGCCAGGCATGGAATACAAAATACAGCTTCCTGAAGATAAATAATCAATAAGCGCTGTTTGTTGGCACTTTCTCCCTATGCAGTACCATCGCCTGCCGCAAAGAAAAAATATGCAGGCCCAGCGCAATTACTACCAATACGGAAGGAAGGTAAATAAAAGGGAAACTGCCCACAATAATATCGGAAGGCTCATTCAGAAATACCCGCATCTTAGTGGGCAAGGATAAAACCGCAATGGTTAAAATATTCAGGAGCAATAAAAGGCCAAGGATATTATACCCAATAACCAGCGATTTTGACCATTTTCTTTTGATTTGCCAGGCAACCGGAATGGCCAGTAAGCCACTAAGCATATCAAAATTATATCCCTCAAAAGTCATTTGAACCGGCAGAAGGTTTACCATGAATGCTTTCCAAAGCAATAGTTCTACCAATATCCTGAATGCCTGCATACCAATAAGCCAGTGCGGCGGGATGAAGCGGATCATTTTTGTTCCTTTTGTTGAAAACGCGAGAACAAGAAAAAATAGGAAAGGAACCAAAATAGTGACAATCGGCCGGGGAGGAAAACTACTCAGGTCTTTGAAAAAACCGTTCAATGCAAGAACCCCAACCAACCCCACCCAGGTCATACAAACCAATACCGATTTGGCAAAGAGCAGGTTTTTTTGATAATACTCCATGCCTGTTTTTTGCAAAACAGCATGGAATCCCAGCAGGATAATGATTAAACAAAACCCGGACAAAAGCACAATCAACAACTGAGGCAATACCGGCTCTTCCATATAAACTCTTTTGAGTAAAACTGTTGTTTAAGTTAGTACAATCAGCAGAAAATGAAAAGTGGATTGTGATGAATGCCTTATCTGTACCCATGGATGGCGGATTTCTCCCCATTAACAAAAACTTTTTGTTCCCCATAGTCTCTTCGCGAGACATCTGCGGGAAAATCTATATCCTTACCGGAATTATTTCAGTCATTTTCTGCGCTTATCTGCGCAATCTGCGGGAGAGTTTTTCCCGCAGATTGCGCAGATTTTCGCAGATAGTTAGCGATTCCCGCTTTAGCTTAGGCATGGTGAGCATTACAAATGCTTTCTCTCAAAAATTATTTGAACCGGCAGAAAATGAAAAGAGGATTGTGATGAATGCCTTATCTGTACCCATGGATGGCAGATTTCTCTCCATTAACAAAAACTTTTTGTTCCCCATAGCCTCTTCGCGAGACATCTGCGGGAAATCTATATCCTTACCGGAATTATTTCAGTAATTTTCTGCGTTTATCTGCGAAATCTGCGGGAGACTTTTTCCCGCAGATCGCGCAGATTTTCGCAGATAGTTAGCGATTCCCGCTTTAGCTCAGGCATGGTGAGCATTACAAATGCTTTTCTCAAAAATTATTTGAACCGGCAGAAAATGAAAAGAGGATTGTGATGAATGCCTTATCTGTACCCATGGATGGCGGATTTCTCCCAATTAAGAAAAGCTTTGAATAACTTTGCGGTAATACCCTGTTCTGAAAATGCAGGATATTGAAACCCATCCACCCCTGTTACGGGTATCAGTCTTTTGGTAGAACTGGTAATAAAAGCTTCTTTGGCCATTACAATATCCCGCAATGAGACATCTTTTTCGGTTATGGTAAAACCTTCTTGCTGCGCTATCTGCAGTAATTGCTTTCGTGTAATACCCTGCAGCACTTTTTTGGCTGGCGTGATTATTTCATTGCTTTCTGTAACAATAAAAAAATTTGAGCGTGGGCATTCGCTTACCATATCCTGGTGGTAATACAGAATATCATTGCCCCCCTTTTCCGTTAACCAGGGTTGCAGGGAAATGGCCATTAAATAATCGGTCGTTTTTACTTCAGGCATCTGCCGCTGGTGCGGATAAGTATATAACTGAAAGCCAGGCAGGAAAATTTTTTCCGATGGGGGAGCAATTGGCTGTTGTGTAATAATTAATACCGGCTCTCCAATACTGTAGCCATCTGTAGTGGCCCCGCCGGTAAGTAATATTTTAATACCGGAAAAAGGCAGTTTGTTTTTGTTGAGTAATGCATGGATAATCTCCTTCAGCTCTTCCGGCCGGTATTTAATGGGCAAGCGCATCAGGGAGGCAGATTGGTAAAACCTGCTGAGATGATCATCGATAAACAAAGGGACCGATTCCGTTACACGCAAAAAATCGAAAATGGCATAACCCCGCTGTAATCCCAAATCTGTTACGGGAACAGCAGCTTCTTCCTGTGGCTTGAAACTGTTTTGGTAAAAACAAAAAGTCATTGACTGATTTTTTCGATACCGCTGATTTTTCTTAGGCTTCTACAATCATTTTTTTACTGTTCCTGCCTACAGCATAATGCGGCTTCAGTTCCTTGTAGATTTTACCCAGTAATTCATTGCCGGATTCTGAAGCATTTTTTGAGTTGCGGAAATAAGCGCGGGTTTGCTTTAATATTTCATTGCCAATAACCAGTTTGGCATCTTCTAATTTTGTTTTTACCTGTTCCAGCTCATCCAGTAATTCGGTATACTGGGCATAGAGATGAACATAATTGTTGCATTCCTGAACATCTACAAAACCCGGCACAGTATGCGGGTTTTTGCGCATGAACTGAACCGCTTTCTCCACAAATTCATGCTTCTTGGTATTCAGCTTAAACATGCTCCTTCTCTCACTTGGCTTTAATTTAATATTATTGGGAATCATGTTCCTGACTGCCGCAATATTCTGCTTGATCGACATTAGCTCGGATGCAACAAAACTTCTGAATGATGCCATTGAAAGGGGGTTTTACCATTAACGCTGATTGCAAATAGAAAATTGCTTATTGCCGAAACTTTATTCATAGCGTGCACCCGGCTAAGGTTCAAACAGCTGATTTGGATACAACAGATGCCGGGGTAAGCGGTTTAAAAGCAGGGCATGAACCATTGCCAGTGCTTTCTGTAAAAAAGCTTTCCCGCTTAAATCATTCTTATTATCTTGTTATTCACTTCAATTGCAGGCCATGCGACTATTCTGGATTGGTTTTTTGCGCTTATCGGGTTGGAAACTAAAAGGCAGTTTCCCTTACGAGCTTAAAAAACTCCTGGTAATTGCCGGCCCACATACCAGTAGCTGGGATTTCATTATCGGACTAGCTTTCAGGAGTAAATTAAGGTTGCAGCATTTTAAATTTTTAGGCAAGGCCGAACTGTTTAAAGGCCCTTTTGGTTTCTTTTTCAGGGCCTTGGGCGGATACCCGGTAGAAAGAGCCGAGCACCAGAATATGGTTGAACAGGTTGTAAAACTTTACCATACGCATGAATCCTTTTCACTGGTTCTCTCACCCGAGGGTACCAGAAAAAAAGTAGACCGCTTAAAAACAGGTTTTTACCATATGGCCAAACAGGCGGGTGTACCCATTGTAATGGCAGGCTTTGATTTTGGAAACAAGGAATTTTCTATTTCTGCTCCATTTTATACAACAGATAATGAAACTGCCGATTTTGAGCACATTTTATCATTTTTTGCACCCCTCAGGGGAAAAAACCCTGAACTGGGTCTTGAACATTTATTAGCCACCAATCCCCAAAATATTTTTTAAATGAAGTCCTGCCCATCCTTATTAGATAAGTTCTGCGAATTTGAAAAATCAAGACCAACACAGCTTTTTTTGGCAGAACCCGTGCAGGGTGTTTACCGGAATTTTACCTGGGCCGAAGCAGGCAGTCAGGTAAGAAGAATGGCCGCCGCTTTGAATAAAATGGGACTGGGCAAAAATGACAAAGTTGCTATTCTTAGTAAAAACTGCGCCCATTGGATGATGGCAGACGTGGCCATTACTATGGCAGGATGTGTTTCTGTTCCCCTTTATCCGAATATTACGGCTGAGGCTTTAAATGAAATTGTACTGCACAGCGAAAGCAAGGCGATTTTTATTGGGAAACTCGATAATCCCCTGGAATTGCGCAAAGGCGTTCCCAATAATTTAACCCAAATCAGTTTTCCTTTTTATTTCAATGAAGGTTGCTTAAACTGGGATACACTTATTGCCCATGAAGCAGCATTGACAAAGCTTCCCGAAATAGACCCGCATGAACTCTCCTGTATTGTATATACTTCCGGCACAACAGGTCAGCCCAAAGGAGTAATGCACACGCATCATGCCATTGCATTTGCCGTTAATTCATTCCTTGAAAGCTATCCTGAAATAAACAGGGAACTGTTTTTCTCTTATTTACCCCTTTGTCATGTGGCAGAAAGAATGCTGGTTGAATGCGGCAGTATTTTTACCGGCAGTACGGTATATTTTGTTGAGTCGATGGATACATTTGCCAAAAACCTGGCTTATGCCAAACCAAGCATATTCCTGGCCGTTCCCAGAATTTGGGAAAAAATGAAGGAAGGTATTTTACAAAAACTGCCACAACAAAAACTAAACAGGCTCTTATCCATCCCCATTATCGGATCTCTCATAAAAAAAACCATCAGAAAAAAACTGGGCCTCTCCAATTGTAAATTTTTGTTTACGGGAGCATCGCCCATTAATCCCGACCTGTTAAACTGGTATAAAACACTCGGTATCATTATCCAGGAAGCCTATGGCATGACAGAAAACGTAGCGCTATCCCATTCCAACAGAAAAAACGCTGTTCGCATCGGTACAGTTGGGCAGGCTTACAGGGATGTGGAAGTGCGGTTAGGCAAGGATCATGAAGTACAGGTAAAAAGTGAAGCTTCCATGCTGGGCTATTACAAAGAACCCGGCCTTACTGCTGAAATGTTTGAAGATGGGTATTTACGTACGGGTGATGAGGGCTCCATTGACGCAGAGGGCTATTTAACCATTACAGGCAGGATCAAAGACCAGTTTAAAACCAGCAAGGGCAAATATGTAATGCCGGCGCCTATTGAAAGCAAATTTCTTCAAAACCCCGATATCGGTCAGGTTTGTATTGTTGGCTCCGGCCTGCCCAATGCAATTGCTTTGTGCACTTTATCGGAATCAGCCAAAAAAATCGACAAAACCATACTGATACCATCCTTAAACGGCACACTTGAACTGGTTAATACGGGAATAGAACACCATGAACATTTAACCAGGTTAATCGTATTGCCGGAGGAATGGACAATTGCCAACGGTTTACTTACCCCCACTTTAAAAATTAAACGAAAACTGATAGATGCCAGTTTTTCGGGTGAATATGAAGGCTGGAGCAGGCAACCGGAACCGGTACTCTTTGTTTAACTGCCAATGGATGATTTTTTTTAAATAAATCCTGTTTCTCAAACAATTTTCGGGCTTCTATTTGCGTTTAATCAGGGCTAATTAACGCTAATTGAAAAAATATGAACCCAAAAGTTTACCTGATTCTCGCTCTTGCCACAACTACTTTATTTTCCTGTGTTAGTACCAAAAAACTGGATCAGGAAAAAGCAAAATATGCCGAATTAAGCGGCAACTACCTTGCCTTACAGGGTAAATACCGCGATTTGCAGGATGAACTGAAAAAATGTGAAAACCAGGTAGAGAAAGGAAACAGCACAGCTGCCGAATTGACCAACCGCAAAAAAATGCTGGAAGACCAGATTGCCGACCTGAATAAGCAGATTGATTACCTCAAACAAAACAACAATACCGTGCTGAACCAGTTGAAAGACCTGTCGGTTGTTACAGGTTCACAGGCAGAAAGCATTCGTAAATCACTGGAGAATATCGGCGCCAAAGACATCTACATCAAAGACCTGCAGGGCTCCATTGCCAGAAAAGATTCATTAAATATGGCACTGGTGATGAACCTGAAAGGTGCCATTGGTAACCTGGATGATAAAGACATCAATATCAAAGTGGACAAGGGTGTTGTATATGTAGACATTTCTGATAAATTATTGTTCAAGAGTGCGAGCTACGATGTAACAGATCGTGCCAAAGAAGTACTGGGCAAAGTGGCCAAAGTATTGAATGCACAGCCGGAGATTGAGTTCCTGGTAGAAGGACATACCGATTCATTGCCCATTCGCAGTGCAGGTATTGTGGACAACTGGGACCTGAGTGTGAAACGCGCTACAACCGTAGTTAGGATATTACAGGATACTTATGGACTTGATCCAAAACGTATGACAGCAGCGGGTCGCAGCCAGTATCTGCCCCTGGCTGATAATTCAACAGCAGAAGGACGTGCAGCCAATCGCAGAACCAGGATTGTGATATTACCGCAGCTGGATCAGTTCTTCAAACTGCTTGAAACAAAACAATAAGCTTACTAACCCATCTATAGGAAGGCCGTCTCAAATGAGGCGGCTTTTTTATTGCCGTGTTTCATCCGAAGATAGATTCCCGGAAAATTTATACGGTTTTCCAGGCTGCCAGAATTTCCTCTGTATGCACTTTGCTTTTGGGCTTCTCGATAATTTTTACAATTTTACCTGCTTCATCAATCAGAAAAGTGGTTCTGGTGGTTCCCATATAAGTATGGCCCATGATTTGCTTCTCGCCCCATAAATTGTATTTGTCTACAATTTTTTTATCCTCGTCCGATACCAATGGGAAGGGCAGCTGGAATTTCTGCTCAAATTTTTTATGGCTTTTTACGCTATCGGTACTCACACCAATAACCTGGTAACCTTTTTTGAGCAGCATACTGTAATTGTCCCTGAGGTTGCAGGCCTGGTCGGTACAGGTAGGCGTATCGTCCTTGGGATAAAAATAAAGCACTACTTTTTTGCCTTTATAATCTGCCAGAGAAATAGGATTGCCATTTTGATCTACTGATTTGAATACGGGCGCTTTACTGCCCTCTTTTAATACTGCCATTGGAAATTTTCTATTTTATAGGTGTAATAACCTGGTTTTCTTCGTTTTTGTTCAATTTTAAGACAGGTAAAAAAATTCCCTTCCCCTTTCCCCGTTGAGCCTTACATTTGCACAATTTATTTTTTTGCAACCATGCCCAGAGACAAATCCATCAAATCGGTGTTAATTATTGGTTCCGGCCCCATCATTATTGGCCAGGCCTGTGAATTTGATTACTCCGGCTCCCAGGCAGCCAGAAGCCTGCGTGAAGAGGGAATTGAAGTGATCCTGATTAACAGTAATCCCGCAACCATCATGACCGATCCAATGATGGCCGACAGGGTTTACCTGCTTCCATTAACGGTCGAAAGTATCGAAAAAATATTAGAAGAGAACCGGATTGATGCAGTATTGCCTACAATGGGTGGACAAACGGCCCTGAATCTCTGTAAAGAAGCGGATGAACTGGGTATCTGGGAAAAATACCATTGCCGCCTCATTGGGGTAGATGTAGCCGCCATTGATACGGCAGAAGACAGGGAACAGTTTCGCCAGCTAATGGTGAAAATAGGCATTGCCGTAGCCCCCAGCCGCGTAGCCAACAGTTTTTTAGAAGGAAAAGAATTTGCACAGGAAATCGGATTTCCGCTGGTAATACGCCCTTCCTTTACGCTTGGAGGAACAGGCGGTGGATTCGTTCATACCAAAGATGACCTGGATGCCGCACTGGATAAGGGTTTGAAAGCTTCCCCCATACATGAAGTGCTTGTGGAAAAAGCCGTACTGGGCTGGAAAGAATATGAATTGGAATTATTGAGAGACTGTAACGACAATGTGGTGATTATTTGTACCGTGGAGAACCTCGATCCAATGGGTGTTCACACCGGCGATTCCATCACCGTTGCCCCTGCCATGACCCTGAGCGATACTTCTTTCCAGGATATGCGCAACAAAGCCATTTTAATGATGCGCTCACTGGGAAATTTTGCCGGTGGTTGTAATGTACAGTTTGCCCAAAACCCCGAAACAGAAGAATTGATTGCCGTGGAAATAAATCCCCGTGTAAGCCGCTCTTCCGCACTGGCATCCAAGGCAACCGGTTATCCCATTGCCAAAATAGCTTCCAAACTGGCCATCGGTTATTCTCTGGATGAACTGAAGAACCAGATTACCATGACAACTTCTGCCTATTTCGAACCCGCACTCGATTATGTAATTGTAAAAATGCCCCGCTGGAATTTCGATAAATTCAAAGGCGCCAATGATACTTTGGGGCTTCAGATGAAAAGTGTTGGTGAAGTAATGTCTATTGGCAGAAGTTTTACCGAAGCTATCCAGAAAGCCTGCCAGAGCCTCGAAAACGAAGCCATCGGACTGGGTTATTATGGAAAGAGCCTGATGAAGAGCGAGGAGCTGGTTGAATACATCAAAACACCGAAATGGGACCGCATCTTCAGAATCAAAGACGCTTTGATGCAGGGCTCAACCGTTAAATCTATTTGTCAGGCAACCCGCATCGACCGCTGGTTTATTTATCAGATACAAATCATCTGCAATATGGAAAAAGAGATAATGAAATATTCTCTTGACACCATTCCTGCCGACCTGCTCAAAGAAGCCAAAAAACATGGGTTTGGCGATGCACAAATTGCAAGGATACTTCATGGCGATGCTACGGATGACCAGGTTTATGAAAAAAGAAAAGCATTAGGTATTACCCGTGTTTATAAAATGGTAGACACCTGCAGTGCCGAGTTTGAAGCCAAGACACCTTATTTTTACAGCACTTTTGAAGGGTAGACCCGGGACGGTTGCTGATAAGATTTTCAGGTTTTGTTTAACCAGGCTTTTCTGTTCCTTTTACCTGCTTATTCCCACTCCATATACCTTCAATTTCAAATGCTTCATTTGCAGGTTCAGTGGCGGCACCTGGGTGTAAAAGGATAGATCGAAAACCATTTTTTTGTATTTCCGGTAATCGCTCAGTGTGAACATATCATTGGTGGATACCGCATTCCAGCTCTTTTCTACATAATCTCCCTTCGCCATTTGTACAATATTATGGTGCGTCCAGTAAACATAATTTCTTCCCCGCCCCGTGGTATCAATCATTGCCAGGCGAAAGGAAGGCTGGTCTTCCAATCCGGGTGTTAACAGGTTGATATCAGCAGAAAGTTCCACATACAGGTACTGGTATTTATCCGGCATTTTAAATTCGGGCATCAGGCTGGTATCGGAACTTTGTGTATAATATTTTTTTTCGCCGGTATCGGAAAAATCAAGCAGCAAATCCTTCTTACCCATTGCTGCCACTTGTTTTGCAGGAATGATTTTATTGTTGTCGCACACATAGGAATTGATCACTTTATAATTGTTCAGCAATTGGGTCATATGGTTCTTAACCGAATCATTGGTGATTTTCTCTTCCAGTAAATCAGGGGTCAGTTTGTACAACTGATCGCCTGACAAATAATACTCTTTGTAGATATAATCAGTCATTTCCCTGCTCCATTCCATAAAAGGCATGGAATGAATATTTCTAAACTGCTTACTCGTATCCATTACAGCACCCAGCCAATGCAGTTCTTTGGGGTGATGGGTCATTGAATAGTTATTCAGCACCAGTGAGCTGATGGTTGGTGCCAGATTATTGTGTGAATTAACCGAATAAAATTTTCCCGGCTTCTTCAGCATAGGAGAATAAACAATCAACGGCACATGATAGTCATCAATGCCACAGGTAGATGGAAAAGAACCAATATGGTGGTCGCCGGTGATGAAAAAAATGGTATTGGCATAATCGGGGCGCCTGGCATATTTTTTAAAAAAATCCCGGAAACAATCATCCGCAAACATATAGGTAACCAGCACTTTTTTACACTCTTTCAGGGTTTGTTTGATTTTTGCAGAAACTGCAACGGTGCGCATTTTCTGGTCAAACAGTTTTTCATACGCCCTTTGTTGCGCAAATAAATAGGGCATATGCGTTGTTCCGGTATGGTAAATATTCAGGTAGGGTTGCTGTGGCAGGGAATCCATTACTTCAAAGCTCCTGTTAAACAAAGCATCATCAGGATAACCCATCGACCAGCCCTCTTCCCCAATACCCATTTCCTTGTATTTCGATCCATACTTCGAGAGGATAAAGTCGGTACCCTGTAAACGCATATAACCCCCCATGTTGTCAAAGTCAGGATTGAAACCAATTAAAAACCTGGTATGATAGCCGTTTGATTTCAGGATTTTAACCAGCGATAAATGGTCGGGCATCACATTAATCAGGGAGAAGCCCCTTCTGCCATAAGGCAATGAACCCGATATGGCCGGGTGTGCGGCAAATGTACCGGGAGCCGTACTTAAAAAATTATCCCAGGTTAAGCTATGATCCGACAAGGAATCAAGAAAAGGAGTGAAACTGCTTGCATAAGCTTTATCGCCACTAAAATCCCTCGATAACCCCTCTACCACAAGTATCACAATATTGGGCGGATTTTTTCCCAGATTAAAATAATGACCGAGCACGTCTTTGTCTTCATTGGAATGAAGCAGGGGATACTCTTTGGAAGTAAACTGAAAGGGTTGATTTTGCTGATAAAAATCGATGGCAGCACTTAATTCCTCTGCAGATAAATTGGCAGCATTGAACTTGTCTTTGGTGGTGAAAAAGCGGTAGGAATCTGCTACCCAGTAGCTGAATTTATTACTGGTCAGGTAATAGGCTGCAGATTGTTTAAACCATTTCTCCGAAGGATTCGCATAAGCAATAAAAACCATTGCCAATGCAGAAAGGACCAAATACCCCGAAATCCAGTTTTTGTTAAATGACCTGTTTTTGAATAATTGATTGGCCAGCAAAAAATAAACTGCGATAAAAATCAGGAAAGGGAGGTAGAGCAGCCATCCTGAACTCATCATTTGCTTCACCGTTATCCAGGTATCTTTTGCTCCACGGGTAAAAAATTCGTGATCATAGGGAGCATTTCTCTCAGAGAACACGATGATCAGCGACAGGTAGGCAGCAATAAATGCTACATGCACTATATGCATCAGAACAAGCCCTGCTTTCCGGTGTATCAATGAGCTTAGTAAAAAAATGATCAGCGATAGCAATCCGGCTATCAAACAGGCCCACAGATCGTAGATCCATCCTGCCATTTCGAACAAAAGGGTTCCTGTAACAAATGACTTGGCGGCAATGGAAAAATATTCAAACCCCCTGATGCATAAAACTGTTAGCAGAAACGAAAAGAATGCGGCAAAATAAATTCTGAAAAGCGGCAAAAATCTGGAAAGCATCGGCGACAATTAAGCTGCAAATTAACCGTTTTCCTGCTTTTAACCGATCAAAATCGTTGATGAAGGATTGGTTTCACAATGATATCCTTCCCTTTTAACCGGATACAGAATTGTGGTAAGTTAATTAGCCTGACCGGTTTAAAATACCTGCCGGCAATTCAATTATTCAGCCCCAGGTCAACAGATTTGTTTGTATCATCTGCGGCTAAGCAATCACATAATTTAAGATGCCCTAAAGCGGTTAATTTTGTTCTCCCTGCTTATCCATAGGTTTGGTGGCATAAAAAACCATGGCTGTTTCCAACAAAAGCCCCCTGGCAAATTTATTATCCGAATAGGTTTGTCTTATTTAATATACTTAATTTCACTCATATTAAATATGAGTGATTATCAGCACCTAATACCTGAATTAAGTATTTTTCGCAACCATTACTTTGTATTAACTTACTGGTATGGTTATTGTATGCTTTGCCGTAAATTATGAATACTGATCAATCACAAATATTCCAGACCGGCACAAAAACGCGCTGGCAGCGCTTTAAATGGGCTGGCAGAACCCTGTTATTTCTTATTTTCTTAAGCATTATTGCCATCATTATCGGCACGAATAATACCAATAAGAACGAACCCGATATTTCGCTGGAAACCAAAGCCATCAGGAAAGTATTGACCAGTGAGATACCTGCTTACCGCGAAAGCAAACTTGGAAAAGAATACCGCGGATTCCGGAAAGCCATTGATATGAGATGGGCCAAAAGAAAATATGGCCGCAAAGAAGAGGATGTACTCGATCTTTCAAATTCGCCTCTTTTTAGCGACAGCGTTGGCATCCGCGCGGGATTTTATGTTGCATGGGATCCCCAGTCATTCTATTCTTTGGAAAGAAATATTTCCAAACTCAACCTGGTTATTCCCGAATGGTTCTTCATTGACCCCACAGCCGATACCCTTTTCACCAATATCGATAAAAGAGCCTTCGACCTGATGAAGGCGGCACATGTGGAAATAATGCCCATACTTTCCAACAATTACAAACAGGTATTCAGGGGCGAATCGGTACACCGTATCCTGGCCAGCCCAATTAAGAAACAGCGTTTGATCAATGACCTCATACGTTTACTGACCAGTTATGATTTTGCCGGTGTAAATATTGATTTTGAAGAATTACAGGAAACCACCGATGCCAGTTTGGTTGCATTCCAAAAAGATTTGTATGAGCAGTTACATGCAAAAAATCTGCTGGTTACGCAGGATGTGATTCCGTTTAACGACGACTATAATTTCAAGGCCCTGGCTAAATACAACGATTACCTGATACTGATGGCCTATGATGAACACCATAGCGAAAGTAAACCGGGGCCCATTAGTTCACAAAGATGGATCCAGGCAGCACTGGACAAAATGGACAATGCAATCCCCCCTGAAAAAATCATCCTCGGTATCGCCGGCTTTGGTTATGACTGGAAACTGGGAAGTAAAAAAGTAGAGATCTTTTCTTACCAGGAAGCATTGGCCAATGCAAGGGAAAGCAATGCTGTGGTTGATTTTGATAACGACACCTATAACCTGCATTATAGATACTATGACGGGGAAGATTCCATTCACGAAGTCCATTTTACAGATGCTGCCACCAATTTCAATACCCTCCGTTTTGCCACAGAATACCGTTTGGCAGGAACTGCTTTGTGGCGTCTGGGGAGTGAGGATAGCCGCTTATGGGAATTCTATCACAAACCCATGACCAAATCTGCCCTGAAATCTTTTGACTTCAAGGAATTCAGCAAAGTACCGGCAGGCTCCAAGCCGGATTATATTGGAGAAGGAGAAGTGCTGGACGTGATTGCCACCCCCACAGACGGATATATTACACCGGAAATTGATACGGTAGATATGCTGATCAGTGAGCAGGCTTATACAAAACTACCCTCCACCTATGTTATCCGAAGATTTGGCAGTACCAAAAAAAGACAGTTGGTATTAACATTCGACGATGGCCCCGATCCAAAATATACCCGCCAGATACTTGATACCCTTGCTTTCTATCATGTTCCAGCCAATTTTTTTGTGGTAGGAATTGAGGCTGAGAATAATATTCCCCTGGTTAAACGAATCTTCCGCGAAGGTCATGAACTGGGTAACCATACTTTCTTCCATCCCAATATGGCGAAAGTGAGTAAAAACAGGGCAAATATTGAGATGGACCTTACCCGGCTGCTGATAGAATGTATTACGGGCCATAGTACCATTATGTTTCGTGCGCCTTTTAATGCCGATAGTGAGCCGGATAAAAGTGAGGAGCTGATTCCGGTTGCATTGGCAAGAGAAAAAAATTATTTAACGGTAGGCGAAAGTATCGATCCGGAGGATTGGCAAAAAGAAGAAATCCCTACCCTGAACGGAGACAGTATTTTTAACAGGATAATGAGGGTATATGAAAAAAGAATCCATAACCCCGATCTGGAAGATACAACAGGGGTAAACGGCAACATTATCTTACTGCACGATGCAGGTGGCGATCGTTCTGCTACGGTTGAAGCCACGGGCAAAATCATCCGTTTCTTTCAAAGCAAGGGATATACATTCACTACAGTAGCCAATTTGGTAGGCAAGAAGCCGGATGATATGATGCCCCCGGTTCCCACAGGCAGCGGTTTTTACATGCTTCAACTGAATTATTACCTCTTCGAATTCGCTTACCTGATGGGTGCCATACTGGAATCCATGTTTATTCTTTTCTTAATACTGGGTGCAGCCAGGTTATTGATTACCGGCTGTTTGGCTTATTTGGAAAAAAGAAAGGAGAAAAAACGCTTGCCTGTTTTACCGGCTAACAATGCATATCCCCTGGTTTCTATTATAGTACCGGCTTTTAATGAAGAAGTCAATGCGGTTACTTCCCTGCAAAACCTGTTAAAATGCACCTATCCTTCCTTTGAAATTTTATTTGTAGACGATGGCAGTTCCGATGCAACACATGAAAAAGTAACTGCTGCATTCGCCGGCCACCCTTCCATCAAAATATTCACCAAGCCGAATGGAGGAAAAGCTTCTGCTTTAAATTTCGGCATTGCACAAGCCAATGCAGCCTATGTAGTATGTATTGATGCCGATACCAAACTTGCCCCCGATGCAGTTGGCTTTTTAATGAATAATTTCTTTATTCCTTCAAAAAAAGAAGTAGGTGCAGTTGCAGGAACCGTAAAAGTTGGTAACGAAATAAATGTCCTAACCAAATGGCAAAGCATCGAATACATTATTGGGCAGAATTTTGACAGAAAAGCATTTGCTTACCTGAATGCCATCACTGTTGTGCCCGGTGCCATTGGCGCCTATTCTAAAAAAGCACTCAAAGATGCCGGAGGCCTTACCACTGATACACTTGCCGAAGATTGCGATCTTACCATCCGAATACTCAAAGCAGGATACCGCGTGGCCAATGAACCCAAAGCCATCGCTTATACCGAAGCCCCCGAAACCGTTCAGCAGTTTATGAAGCAACGATTCCGCTGGAGTTTTGGGGTAATGCAGGTATTCTGGAAATTCAAGGATATGCTATTCAATACCCAATACAAAGCCCTTGGATTTATTGCTTTACCTGATATTCTTTTATTCAAATACATCATACCCCTTTTTACGCCCATTGCCGATCTGCTCATGTTGATTGGGCTTTTAACAGGTAATGCGGAAAAAATCGGGTTTTATTACCTGGTTTTTATATTGGTAGACGCTCTTATTGCAGGCTTTGCTTTCGCATTTGCCAAAGAAAAACCCTGGAAGCTTTTCTGGCTGATTCCACAAAGATTGATTTATCGCTGGTTAATGCTGGTCGTACTGTTCCGGTCATTCAGAAAAGCCATCAAAGGAGAACTACAGCATTGGGGGGTTTTAAAAAGAACCGGAAATGTAAAAGAAATGACCGCTTCTGTTGAACAGAACTAATTATTTATTCAAAAAAGCCGCTTCAAAAAAGAATGATTTGCCTTACTTTGCAGCTCTTTAACACTAATAAGCAGCAAAATGAAATTGAAAGAAATACAGGTTCTTAATGAGAAAGAAACCAGGGGAGGCTTTGGAGAAGGCATTCATGAAATAGGTAAGGAAAACGACCAGGTAGTCGTATTAACAGCCGATTTGGCGGGCTCTCTCAAATTAGGCCCGTTCATCAAAGACTTCCCCAATCGGTTTGTACAGGTGGGTATTGCCGAAGCAAATATGATTGGCATTGCTGCAGGGATGACCATCGGAGGAAAAATTCCCTATACCACCACTTTCGCCAATTTCAGCACAGGAAGGGTTTATGACCAGATTAGACAGAGTGTGGCTTATAGCGGTAAAAATGTAAAAATATGCGCATCCCATGCGGGCCTCACCCTGGGTGAAGATGGCGCTACCCACCAAATACTGGAAGACATTGGATTAATGAAAATGTTACCCGGCATGACGGTAATCGTGCCCTGTGATTTCAATCAAACAAAAGCAGCAACAAAAGCCATTGCCGCTTATGAAGGACCTGTATACCTAAGATTCGGCCGACCCAAATGGCCCAATTTTACCAAAGAAGATGGCAGTGATTTTGTAATAGGAAAAGCACAACAGCTTAGCGAAGGTGCAGATATTTCCATTTTTGCCTGTGGTCATATGGTTTGGAAAGCCATTGAAGCAGGGAGAATACTGGAAGAGAAGGGATTCGGCGTTGAATTAATCAATATCCATACAATCAAACCATTGGATACGGAAGCCATCATCCGATCCATTACCAAAACCAAATGCGCAGTAACAGTGGAAGAACATAATATTATTGGCGGATTGGGAGATGCCATTGCACAGGTAGCAGCGAAAAACTGTCCCATACCCATTGAAATGATTGGCACGAATGATAGTTTTGGAGAAAGTGGCAAACCCACTGAATTGCTTACAAAATATGGATTAGACACTCCTTTTATTGTAACAGCAGCCGAAAAAGTGATGGCCAGAAAATAATTGCAACCGCTTCAAGGGCCCGTTACATAGTCTGTAACGGGCCCTTTCATTTTATCGGTTACATACATTACAAGTAGTTTTTCTTACCTTTATTGTTACGACCTGCTCAACTCTTTCATTCAGATTCACAAAAGGATTGGCAAAATTTCAACGCTATGTATGGTATCGTAAATAATGCCATTGAAGAAATGGTTTTACAGAATTTCGGAGAAGACAAATGGGCCGAAATAAAAAAAAGAAGTAAGGTTGATATTGACTTTTTCCTAAGCAATGAACCTTATGACGATGCCATTACCTATGACCTTGCCACAACTGCAGCTGATGTACTTGGTATAACGGTAAGTGAAGTATTGATTGCATTTGGTGAACACTGGATCTTAAAAACCGGCAAGGAAAGATATGGCGGCCTGCTAAAAACGGGCGGGGAATCGCTGAGGGCATTTTTACTGAACCTCCCCAATTTTCACAACCGGATAATGTTGTTATACCCCAAACTTACTCCTCCTGAGTTTAAAATAAGCAATATCGAAGAACGATCGGTTCATGTGCACTATTTCTCTAAAAGAGAGGGCTTACAGGATTTTGTAAAAGGATTATTACAGGGCCTGGGGAAATTATATGAAACAGCAACCATCATCACCCTTTTACAAAGTAGAAACGATGGAGAAAATCACGAAATCTTTAAAGTCAACTGGTAAACCCAATGGGTGATTTTAAACTATACCTGGATACCAATGGAATGAACAGGCTTTTTCCTTTTCATCTCCTGCTAAACCAACAACTGGCAATAGAACAGGTAGGCCGCTCCATGCTGAAACTACTGGCAATTGAGCAGAATGATCCTTTCGAAAAACATTTCACCATATTCAGACCACATATGGAGGCCTTAAACCCGGCCTCACTTCATGGTATCCTTGACCAGATTTTTATTCTGGTTTCCAATGATGGCAAACAAAAATTCAGGGGGCAGCTAGAATACCTGGAAGAAGAAAAAAAATGGTTGTTTCTTTTGAAAATATGGCTGGATGATATTAATGACCTGACCACAAAGAATCTTACATTCACCGATTTTTCCATTGCCGATCCCACTATTGATTTGTTGCACTTATTACAATCGCAGCAAAACGTAACCAAGGATCTTGAAAAACTTTTAAACAACTATAACCGCCAGAAAAAAGAACTGGAATATCTTTCTTTAATTGCACAGGAAACCATCCAGGGTGTGATTGTAGCCAATGCCGAAGGAAAAATTATCTGGATCAACAAAGCTTTTGAAAAAATAACAGGCTACACTTTAGCAGAATCAAAAGGGAAAACACCCGGAAGTTTTCTTCAGGGAAAAGATACCAACCCGGAAACCGTTTTGTACTTGCGCAAACAAATCAGCAATTTTCAACCATTCGATTGTGAAATAATCAACTATTCCAAAGATGGAGAAGCTTATTGGGTAAAGATTTCCGGTCAGCCCATTTATGATAAATCAGGTAAGGTTGTTCGTTTCTTTGCAATGGAAGAAAACATCAGTGCAAGAGTTGAGGCAGAACAAAAAATAAAGAAAGCGGAAGAAAGATGGCAGTTTGCCCTGGAAGGATCCGGCGAAGGTGTATGGGAGTATAATTTTCAAACCGAGGAAGTATTTTTTTCACCCCAGTATAAAAAAATGCTCGGTTATGAAGACCATGAATTCGCCAATAAATCCGCTGAATGGTTTAGCCGCATACACCCCGAAGACCAACCCCTTTTAAAAGAAACCGACCAGGCTTATGAAGCTGGCCTGATCAATAATCACGAAAGAGAATACAGGATCTTACACAAAAACGGGCAATATATCTGGATACTCGACAGAGGAACCATTATTTCAAGAACCGGGGATGGTAAACCCAAAATACTTATTGGCACACATACCGATATTACCCAGCGGAAAATTGACTCCATCGCGTTGGAACAAAGTGAAAAAAAGTTTCGCTCACTTTCAGAAAATATTCCCGGCGTTGTTTATGAGTATGTGTTTAAGGCTGATGGTACCCAGGCCTTTACTTTTATCAGTCCTTCCATTGAAAAAATCATTGGTCTTACTGTGGCTGAATTCAGGCAAACCGATAAATACCTGCACCCTGATGATACAGAGCAGCTATTATTGAAATTAAAAAATACCCGCCTAAACAAAAGCAGTCATTTTGAATTGGATGCACGCCTGATCATTCCCGGCAAAGGAATCATCTGGCATAATTCGGCTTCCACTTTTTCTTATGAAACAGAGAACGGAGACCTTTACTATACCGGAATCATCACGAATATCACAGAGAAAAAAAATATCGAGGAAAAGCTGGCATTGAATGAAAAAAGATACCGCGACCTGTTCAATTACAGCCAGGCACTGATCTGTACCCATGACCTCAAAGGAGAAATCCTCTCAGTAAATCCAGCCATCTGCGAAGCCCTGGGTTATGAGGAACAGGAGTTTAAAGGAAAAAATCTGATGGATTTTCTTCCTGAAGAAAACAAGGCAATATTCCAAGAACATTACCTGGATATTGTAATAAAAGAAGGAAAGGCAAAAGGTGTATTCCCGATTGTAAGTAAAAGCAAAAGGAAACTGGCATTGCTTTTCCAGAACTTCAAAGTAGAAGAACCCGGATCTGATACCTATATCATCGGGTTTTCGCAGGATATTACCGACAGGATAAAAGCAGAAAAAGAATTAATGCTTGCCAAAGAAGCAACAGAAAAAGCAAGCAAGGCCAAAGAAATCTTCCTTGCCAATATGAGTCATGAAATCAGGACACCCATGAATGGAATCATGGGAATAAGTGGCTTGCTGGAAAAAACCGAACTCTCTCCCAAACAAAAAAAATACACCAAACTCATTATTGAATCGGGGAATAAGCTCTTACATATTGTAAATGATATCCTCGACATCACCAAAATTGAATCAGGACATTTTTCATTGGAAAGTACTTCCTTCGACCTGGCCGACATGATTCATTCTACCCTCCAGGCTTTTCAATTCAGGGCAGAAGACAATGGCATTGAATTAAGCTTCAGAAACGCCATTAAAAAAGATACCATTGTGGAAGGTGATCCCTATCGACTGGGGCAGGTATTGAACAACCTCATAGGCAATGCCATCAAATTTACCAGGGAAGGAAGTGTTACACTTTATGCAGCACAACTGGCAGATAGTGATACAATGCCAAATTTTGAATTCAGGGTCACCGATACAGGAATTGGCATTAGCGAGGAAAGCCTTGGTTCCATTTTCGACCAGTTTACCCAGGCCAGTGCTGATATTACCAGAAAATATGGCGGTACCGGCCTCGGCCTTTCCATCTGCAAAAGCCTTATTGAAATGCAGGGCGGCTCTATCAAAGTTGAAAGCAAGCTCCATGAAGGAACCAGTTTCATCGTTAGGATACCCTATAAACTAAGTAATACAGATGTAATAAAAGATGAACTGGAAAAACTGGGCGATTACAAGAAAGTAGTACCTAAAAATATTCTCGTAGCCGAAGACGTACCCGTCAATCAACTGATAGCCCGGCATTTGCTCGAAGGCTGGGGGCACCATGTATCTATTGCAGAAAACGGAAAGCAAGCCGTTCAATTGGTCGAAAACACTTCCTTCGACCTGATTTTGATGGACATACATATGCCGGAAATGAACGGGCTTGACGCCACCCAAATAATTCGTAACTTACCTGATAGCAGGAAAGCTGCCATCCCGATTATTGCGGTTACCGCTGCTGCATTTAAAGATGAAATAGACCGTTATCGTGCAGCCGGAATGGATGATTATATTACCAAACCCTATACGGAAGAGAAGCTTTTTGAAGTCATCAGAAAAGTGTTGAAGCTATCCCAAAAAGAACCAATATTCAAAGAAAACCTGATCGAAATGATTGAAACCAATCAGCCCGAAGCCCTGTATGATCTTTCAGGCCTTGAATCACTGGGACTGGCGGATAAGGATTTTCTACTCCAGATGATTACCCTCTTTTTAAACAATACTTCTGCCGACCTGGAGAAATTAGACATAGCCGTAAGTGAGAACAATATGGACAGCATTTTTCAATTAACCCACCGGATGCGCTCTGCTATTCAAAGTATGGGCATACAGTCTGTGGCAGAGCCCATTAAAAAAATTGAAGCCCATAGCAAATTGAAACAGCACCCGGAAGAAATTGCTGCTTTATTTCAGGAAGTGAAAAAGAATTTATTGCTTGTTTTCAACCAGCTGAAAAAAGATTATGCGCTTTAATATGGGCAAGCCTTAGCAGCATCTCAGGGCGCCAAACGCTGTATCAGCCATTTCCCGTTGGGCCCTGCATTATATTGAATCCTATCGTGTAACCTATTGCTCCTTCCCTGCCAGAACTCAATCATACCGGGCCTTAGCAGGTAGCCGCCCCAGTGTTCGGGTCTTTTTATTTCACCGGAAGCGAATTTCTCTGTATAGGCTTTCACATTATGCTCAATTAGTTCCCGGCTATCTATTACACTGCTTTGGGGAGAAGCCCATGCACCAATTTTACTTCCCTCCGGTCTGGATTGAAAATACTGATCACTCTCTGCGGCAGTTATTTTTTCAATACTCCCTTCTATTCTTACCTGTCTTTCCAATTCCTTCCAGAAAAAGACCAGGGCTGCCGCAGGATTCTCTGCTATCTCCTTTCCTTTACTGCTATGATAATTGGTAAAAAAAACAAAACCCCTGCTGTCGTATCCTTTCAATAAAACGATTCTTGCAGACGGTATCGCCTGTTTACTGGATGTAGCCAGGGTCATCGCATTTACTTCATCAATACCGGAAGCTACCGCTTCATTCCACCAATTCGTAAACTGGTCAATGGCATTGGCTGCAACATCTTTTTCTAAAAGGGATTGTAATTTGTAATCGTTCCGGATATCAGCAATAGACTTACCCATTTGTTCTGCTTTAATGATGCAAAGTTACTGATTGAGGGCAAGTAAAAAATCAATAGACCTCATTCAACAAAATGGTGCTGGTAAATGCGGCCTATTGATTTTTCTTTTTATCCGGAAATCTCCATCTCCTTGGCCTTATGCTTGCCCGAAACAAATGTATATACAGCAGGAATGACCAATAAGGTTAGCAGGAGTGAAAATAATAAGCCGCCTACCACCACAATACCCAGAGGAATACGGCTGGTAGAAGCTGCTCCCAGGCTAAGGGCAATAGGTAAAGCGCCCAGTGAAGTAGCCAGGCTTGTCATAAGAATAGGCCTTAAACGTTGTGTGGCTGCTTCAATTACCGCTTCTTTTTTGGCAAGCCCCAGTTTTCTTTTCTGGTTGGCAAATTCCACAATCAGGATACCGTTTTTGGTAACCAGCCCTATCAGCATAATCATACCGATCTCAGAAAATATATTCAGGGTTTGGTCAAACAGGTACAAGCTGAGCAATGCACCGGCAAGTGCCAATGGCACAGTTAACATGATGGTAAAAGGATCCAGGAAACTTTCAAACTGTGCCGATAACACGAGGTAAATTAATACCAATGCCAAAACAAAGGCGAACACGATATTGGAAGAACTCTCCGAATAATCCCGCGATGGTCCGCTCAGGGATGTTTGATAAGACTCATCAAGCAGTTTATTGGCAATGGTCTGCATGGCTTTGATACCGTCGCCGATCGTTTTTCCCTCCGACAATGAAGCCGATATGGTTGCTGCCTTATACCTGTTAAAGTGGTAAAGTGTAGCAGGATTGCTGCTTTCGGTGATATTGATCACCGCATCCAAAGGAATATTGTCGCCATTTTTATTTCTTACATAAAGGTTTTTGATATCACCGGGATTATTCCGCTGGTCTCTTTCTACCTGTGCAATTACCTGGTATTGAAAACCATTCATGATAAAATAAGCCAGCCTGCCTCCACTGAATGCAGCCTGAATAGCTGCCACCACATCGGTGGTTGATAAACCAAGGTCTCTCACTTTCATCCTGTCAACAGTCAATTGCACTTCGGGCTTATTGAATTTGATGTTCACATCTGCATTGGCAAATGTTTTATCTTTTCTTACCTCATCCAGAAATTTCGGAATAACGGCTTTCAGTTTGGATAAATCCTGGTTCTGTAAAATAAACTGAACGGGTAATGAACCACGCGAACCCAGTCCCACAGAAATCGTTTGCTCCTGCACGGCAAAAATCCTGGCATCATTGAACCTGGTCAGCTTTTTCTGAAGGTCGTTCGCAATATCATTCTGGCTTCTTTTTCTCAGTTTCGGATCAATCAGGGCAAGCCTGGGTGCCGATGAATTGGCAGAGCCGGAATTTCTTCCGAAACCACCGGGTGTTCTGGCAAAAACAAAATCTCTTTCAGGAACAGAATCATATAAATAGTTGGCTATCTCATCGCCCATTTTAGCCATATAATTATAACTGGTGCCTTCTGCCGTAGTAACCGTGAAACGTATGCTGCTTCTGTCTTCCAGCGGAGCAATCTCACTTTTCAGGTTACCCATTACCCAGGCAATAATACCCCCGCAAACCAGCACAATAATCCATGCCGTCCACCTGATTTTCATAAATGAAGCCAGTAATTTGTTGTAACCGCTTTCCATCCCTGTAAAAAAGGGTTCTGTTTTTTTATAAAACCATCCCTCATGCATGTTTTTCCTGTTCAGGTAAACATTCAATACCGGTGTAATGGTTAATGATACAAAAGCAGATATCAATACAGCAGCAGCAAGTGTTACGCCAAACTCACGAAACAGCCTGCCTACAAATCCTTCCAGGAATATGACCGGCAGAAATACAACCGCCAGCGTAATGGAAGTGGAAATAACTGCAAAGAAAATTTCCTTACTTCCCTCAATAGCCGCCTTCCTGATAGGCAGGCCTTCTTCCAGCTTTCGGAAAATATTTTCCGTGACCACAATCCCGTCATCCACTACCAGTCCGGTTGCCAGAACAATACCCAATAAGGTCAGAATATTGATGGAGAACCCTGATATGTACATGATGAAAAATGTAGCAATCAGTGAAATAGGAATATCGATCAGCGGGCGAATGGCTATCAGCCAGTTGCGGAAAAAGAAGAAAATTACCAGTACCACCAGGCTGAAAGAAATGATCAACGTGTCTTTTACTTCTTCCAGTGATCTGCGGATATTGATGGTATTATCGATCAGTACACTGAACTCTATATCCGACTTATTGGCTTTTTTAATTTGTTCAAGCCTTTTTTTAAACTCATCGGCTATCTCAATATTATTGGCTCCGGGCTGAGGCACCAGTGCCAGGCCTACTGCATTCACCCCATTAAGCTTCCAGGTTTGTTCAAGCTGCTCCGGTGCCAGTTCTATCTTGGCCACATCGCTCAGGCGAACAATGCCATTGGCATCTTCTTTGATGATCAGGTCACGGAACTGCTGTTCATTCTGCAATCTTCCCAATGCACGTATGATCAACTCCGTATTATTCCCATAAATTTTTCCGGGAGGTAATTCAATATTTTCGGTATTGATGGCAGAGCGGATATCCGTAAATGCCACATTGTGCGCACTCATTTTATCCGGGTTCAGCCAGATACGCATTGAATAACGCTTTTCACCAAATATGTTTACAGAACTTACATCTTTGATGGTTTGTAACTGTTGCTGCAATACATTCTCTGCATAATCACTTAGTTCAAGCAAACTCTTGGTATGACTTTGCACTGCCATTATCAAAATAAAATCACCGCTTGCATCCGATTTAGAAACGATGGGGGGTGCGTCAATATCCTGGGGAAGACTTCTCTGTGCCTGACCAACTTTATCCCGCACATCACTGGCCGCAGCTTCCAGGTCTACTCCCAGGTTAAACTCCACAGAAATATTACTGCTACCCATGGAGCTGGATGAAGAAATGGAACGGATACCGGGAATACCGTTAACCTGTTTCTCCAGCGGTTCTGTAATCTGGCTCTCAATAATATCGGCATTGGCCCCTGTATAGCTGGTGCTGATGGAGATTACCGGCGGATCAATGGCAGGATAATCTCTTACAGCCAGAAACGTAAACCCTACTGCTCCAAACAGGATAATCAGCAGGTTCATTACGGTAGCAAGTACGGGGCGTTTGAGAGATAGTTCTGAAATATTCATGGCCGGATAACTGTTCGCTTTAATTAATTTCTACAAAATACTGTCTTATCTAAGCGTTAAATGCTGCTGGTGTATAAGCGTAAAAAACACGCATCAGTTGGCACTCAATTGCTCCAGTGTTTTTACCGTTTTTATTTTCAAAGCAGCTTTGGGTTTTGCAAACAACACTCCTGTTACCGCAACCGTATCGCCTACTTTTAATCCCTTAATAATCTCCACATTATTGGTTTGACGAAACCCTGTTTCTACATTGGTGAATGCCGCTTTCCCGTTTTTTACAACTATTACAATTTTGTTTTTATCATCCGGAATAATGGAATTGGTCGGAATCATGATGGCCTGCTGCTGGCTCTTGCCGGAAGATACCATCACTTTCACGAATGCACCCGGGTTGGCAGTACCATCCTGCAACAGGGCCCTTACTTTTAAATTACGGGTATTCAGGGTTACCTGCGGCTCTGTTGCAACAATAACCGCTTTCCGTTTATTATTTTGCCTGGTATCAAGTAATACATCCACAGTTCCTCCCTTCTGAATCATTTTGCTGTATTCTTCCGGAATGGTGAAATCAATTTTTACCTTATCTACCTGCTGCAGGGTTGCAATGATATTCGAAGGAGCCAAATAAGCGCCCTGACTAACCTGCTTCAAACCCATCACTCCACTGAATGGCGCTTTGATAACGGTTTTGTCTATCAGCGACTGGGCATATGCAATATCAGCCTTATAGCCATTTACTGCGTTAAGGGCTACATCATAATCGGCCTGGTTTACATAGCTTACTGCCAGTAATTTTCGAAGCCTTTCCTCATTTTTAGTGGCTAATTCCAGTGCTACTTTGGACTTATTCAACTGAGCCTGTAATTCTGCATCATTAATCTTTGCAATAACAGTGCCCTGCTTAATAAAAGAACCTTCCGGAACATTGAGATAGGTAAGCCTGCCGCTTACTTCCGAATGCAGTTCCACATATTCATTGGCAACCACTGTACCGTTTACTTCCACAGAATTATGAATATCCTGTAATCCGGCAATGATCACATCCACCGGCACCGGCGGGGTTGCCTGTTTGGCATCGTTTTGTTTAGGGGCTTCTTTTTTTTCCTTACAGGCAGTTAACAACAATAACCCTACTGAAATAGTATACAAAAGTTTCAAAGGCTGAAGATTTTAAGAGCGTTAAAGATAAAAACATTTTATATCTGTTCCTCCGATTATGTGTGAATGGTTCAGTAATCGAAATAATTCGGTCTAATGGGCTATTTCTTCATTTTACAGCGTAAATTTCATTGGAAAAGGATAACTGCTGCTTTTTTTAATATTAATGCTTGTTATTATATGTACCTGCTCAGCCAAAATCACCCAGCCAAAAGGGCATTTATAACCGGTGCCGCATCGGGACTTGGTAAAGCTTTTGCCGATGAATTGGCGGTGGATGGATGGACACTGGGCCTTGCAGACATCAATATCCCTGCATTGGAAAAAGCAGCCATTGAAATAGAAGAAAAAGGAGGCAAAGCCCTTATTTTTCCACTGGATGTATCCGACAAGGACCAATACAGGAAAGTTGCGGAAGAATTCTTGCGCAAAGCCGGGGGTATTGATTTATTGTTCAATAATGCCGGAGTGGGCGATGGATCTCCCTTTGAAGACTATAGCCTGGAAAATTACGAATGGATGGTAGGCATCAACCAGATGGGGGTGGTACATGGTTGCTACTATTTCATACCGGCCATGAAAAAACAGGGTTCGGGACATATCATCAATACAGCCAGTGCTGCAGCCATCGGCTGTGCCCCTACCATGGGGGCTTACAATATGACCAAAGCCGCTGTAGTAGCCATTTCCGAAACATTGTACGGCGAATTGATGGATCACCATATCCAGGTATCCTGTATCCAGCCCACTTATTTCAAAACAAATGTGATCCAGTATGCAAGGGGTGGGGACCTGGTAAAAAAAGCCACGGAAATGTTCATCGAAAAATCAGGGCTTCAGGCACCCGAAGTGGCGCAGGAAATTCTTAGCAGGGCAGGAAAAAAAGAACTCTATATCATTCTTCCGAAAGATGCACGAAAAATGTGGTTCCTCAAAAGACTGGCCCCTACCTGGTTTCGGAAGCAGGTTAAAGAGCAGTTTATGTACGCCATGCATAAAGCAATGAAAAAACTCTCTTAAACTAAAACCGGGTTTGTGTATGCACAAACCAGCAATATTATATGACAGCCAATCAACTATTCAGTCTTGAAGGAAAAACTGCCCTTATTACCGGTGCCAGTAAAGGAATCGGTGAAGCCATTGCAAGATTTTTTGCTGCGGCTGGTGCAACGGTAGTCATCAACTCCCGCAAACAGGAAGAACTGGACAAAGTAGCCGAAAGCATCGGCACAACGGGCGGTACATGTACCGGTATCGCTGCCAATGCAGGCGATATTGCTTCCTGTAAAATGCTCGTTGAAAAAACCATTACCTTATATGGCGGCATCGATATTCTTGTAAACAATGCAGCTTCCAATCCCGTTTTTGGCCCCATCAACGACTGCGAAGAATGGGCCTTCGATAAAATTATGCATGTAAACCTCAAAGCCCCTTTTGAACTGGGCAAACTGGTTCATGCAAGCATGAAACAACGTGGTGGTGGCAGTATCATCAATATCAGCTCCATTGCAAGCCTAACCCCCGATCCCGGATTAGGCATGTATTCGGTTTCAAAAGCGGCACTGAATATGCTTACCAAAGTAACCGCCAAAGAATGGGGTACCGACCATATTCGTGTGAATGCAATTTGCCCCGGACTTATCAAAACAAAGTTTTCAGAAGCTCTATGGCAAAACGAAAAATGGATGAACCATTTTGTAAAAAATTCACCCATTGCAAGAATGGGAACGGTTGAAGAAATTGCAGCATTGGCCCTATACCTGGCATCCCCTGCTTCAGGCTATTGCACCGGAACAATATTTACCGCCGACGGAGGTGTTACCATTTAATTGATGCTATGGAAGATGTATTTGCTACAGAAAGACTGAAGTCTATTTTACCAAGGGTAAAAAAATTTGTACAGGATGAGCTGCTGCCCCTGGAAGCTGCCCATCTTACAAGGCCTTTTAAGCAAACGGAAAAAATTTTAGCTGAAAAAAGAGCGCAGGTAAAAGCACTGGGATTATGGAACCTGCACCTGCCCGAAGAAGAAGGCGGGGCGGGATTAACCCTCTGCGAGTTTGGTCAGATCAGCGAAGCACTGTCTCAAGCCCCCTATTACGGGCAATATACTTTTAATTGCCAGCCACCGGATATCGGCAATACCGAGCTCATCAGCAAATTTGCCTCCCCTGAAATCAAAGAGAAATTTTTACAGCCCCTGCTGGAAGGAAAAATAAGGAGCTGTTTTTCCATGACCGAGCCGGAATTCCCCGGCTCAAACCCAACAAGGATGGGCACTACAGCCATCAGAGATGGAAACGACTATGTGATCAACGGACATAAATGGTTCACTTCATCTGCCGACGGTGCTGCATTTGCCGTAGTCATGGCCATTACCAATCCCACAGCCCCGGCTCATCAAAGAGCCAGCATGATTATTGTTCCCACAGATACTCCCGGATTTGAATTCATTCGCAATATTCCTGTTTTTGGCGAAACCGGCGAAGGATGGGCCAGTCACGCAGAAATCCGTTACAACAATTGCCGTGTACCCATCTCTTACCTGATTGGTGAAGAAGGTATGGGATTCCGCCTGGCACAGGAAAGGCTGGGGCCCGGCCGCATTCACCACTGCATGCGATGGGTGGGCATTGCAGAAAAAGCCTTTGATCTTTTGTGCAACCGGGCCGCAACACGTGAAATGGAAGAAGGTGTGATGCTGGGAGAAAAACAGTTCATACAGGGCTATATCGCTGAAAGCCGCGTGGAGATTGATGCTGCAAGACTACTGGTTTTGCGTACCGCATACAATATTGACCAGTCTGGTGCCGCCAGTGTTCGCGACCAGATATCGGGAATTAAATTTTATGTGGCCAATATGGTATTAAAAGTGCTGGACAGAGCCATTCAGGCACATGGTGCCATGGGCATTTCTGATGAAACCATGCTGGCAAACCTATACCAGCATGAAAGAGGTGCAAGAATCTGGGACGGGGCCGATGAAGTGCATAAACAGGCACTGGCATTAAGCATCCTGAAAAAATACGGGCTTGATATCAAAAAGAAAAAATAAATCCCGCATTGCTGCACCTGTTTTTTTAAACATCCTAACCCCTGTCGCAACTGTAGCAAGCGCATAGAAGCAGGACGAAAACCTACGCAATGGACCAGCACAAAAATACCACCCGGCTAAAAGAAGGAGAATGCTTCAATCTGGAAGCACTCAACCAATACATACAGGCTTATAAGCCTGAAATCGGAAACATTGAAGCAGTCTCCCGTTTTACAGGCGGCTATTCCAACCTTACTTACCGTTTAGAGTCGGCCGGTAAAAACTATGTATTAAGAATGCCTCCTCCGGGTGCCAATATCAAATCTGCCCATGATATGGGAAGAGAGTTTAAAGTATTGTCCCTGCTGAAACCTGTTTACCAAAAACTACCAAACCCTTTGCTGTATTGCGATTCGGCAGCTATTACCGGTGCCCCTTTTTACATCATGGAAGAGCTGGCAGGTATTATTCTCCGGGCAGGTAACGCTCCCGATATGAATATTGACCCCGCAGTTTTTCGGCAAATTTCTGCTGCACTCACAGATAACCTGGTTGATTTACATGCGCTGGACATAAACAAAACCGGACTCATCCAATTGGGCAAACCTGATGGTTATGTAGTACGGCAGGTAGAGGGCTGGATCAAAAGATATTATGCCGCAGAAACAGATCCTATTGTAACCATGAATGAACTGGCAGCATGGTTACAGAAAAATCTTCCCAAGAACCAGTCCCCCACTTTCCTGCACAATGATTATAAATACGACAATATCATACTGCATCCCGATAAGCTTACAGAAATCCTTGCTGTACTCGATTGGGAAATGTCTACCGTTGGCGATCCCTTAATGGACCTTGGCGCCATGCTCGCTTATTGGTTTGAAGAAGGCGAAGAACCTGTTTTCAAATATTATAACCTCAGCTGGCTGCCCGGAAATTTTTCCAGAAAAGAAATCATTGAACACTATGCGATGAAAAGCGGAAGAGACCTGTCTGACATACTCTTTTACTATGTCTTCGGTTTATTTAAAAATGCCGTGATAGCCCAGCAAATCTACCATCGCTGGAAGCAGGGATACAGCAAAGATGCCAGGTTTGGTACTTTATTGCCGATGATACAGTTATTGGGAGAAAAAGCAGCCAAAGCATTACACAGCCATCATATATAACCGGCTGGTTATTAGACTTTCTAACAATCAAGCAAATTGAAAAATAGCCACCACATTCGCAGTATTTTCGATAGAATATTTCTACTCAGCCCCTGTGCACGGGGTTCAGTAATCACAGGGGATACTTGTTTTAGAGGGGTCAGAAATATTGTTTATCAGCACAACAGGCTTATATATAATGCCGGCCCGCTTACCCAACA
>JBDKLG010000144.1:0-11505 GCA_039795695.1 Bacteroidota bacterium | reverse complement strand
TAAATGCTGCTTACGAATATCCAAGTGGCAGGGCCTGCCCGCAAACTGCAGCTTATGCTTATGGGTTGCGCTGGACAAGGGATTGCGAAGACAGGGAAACCATCGGGCATAGTGGCGGATTGCCTGGTTTTGGTTCTAACTGGACCATATTACCGGAATATGGCATCGGAGTCATTTTCTTTGCGAATGCAACCTATGCCCCCGCTTCAGTAGCCAATATTGCAGTATTGGATACAATTATCAGGGTTGCGGGACTAACACCAAGAAAATTGCCGGCTTCAGCAATACTTACCCAAAGAAAAAATGAGCTGGTAAAATTATTGCCCGCCTTTAATAATGCCGTAAAATCAGCAATTTTCGCCGATAATTTCTTCCTGGACTATTTTCCTGATGCCCTGAAAAAAGAAGCAACGGCTATTTATGAGAAAGCCGGAAACATTAGTACAGTAGGAGAACTTGTTCCGGAAAACCAGTTAAGGGGCTATTTTATCCTGGAAGGAGAGAAGGCAGATATTAAAGTGAGCTTTACTTTAACACCAGAAAACCCCGGGTTGATCCAGGAATACCATATTGTTTCCGTTGCTAAAATATTGAACGGAAGAGTGAAGAACAATTAAGCACTAAAAAGCCGCAGATTTACAGGGTTTAAAAATTGTACATCTGCGGCTTTAATTTCTCTGAAAACATAAGAAAGGGTACACTACTGCTGTTTCTTCATTTCACCCCTCTGTTCATTATTGATGAACCATACTTTGGTTATATTGCCTGCGGCATCCAATTCAAACTCTATCTGCCGGTTACTGTCGTCGGCATAAAAGAATTTGGTAGTTGATTCGGGCTTCAATTCTATATCGGGACTTCCCTCTCTGTGGCGATAGAACTTATTATCCTTTTTGATAAACTCCATGGTTAAACCTGCATTGTATTTGCCAACATACTTGTCTAGTATAGAAGGGTTGATGGCTACTTCTTTATGGAGATAAGGTGTTTCAACAGGCATGCCAAAAATAATTCCGGCCAGCCCTTCGGCAAGAACATTTACCACACGCAGGGTATTGTTCTGCGTAATAGCAGTATTACCCAGCACTATGATAAATAAATCGTCTTCCGGAAAACGCTGAATATTGGAATTGAAACCCGGAATGGAACCGGTATGTCCAATCCTGGGATGCTTTTCAAGGGAATCAATGGTAAATCCATAACCATAATTATTCCTGCCCGGCTTAAACATTTTTTGTTTGGATGAAGCCGATAAAATATTTGTGCCATATAAGGCACGGTCCCATTTGTACAAATCATCAACAGTAGCATATAAAGCACCCGAGCTGAAGGGCCATTCAAGTGCAATGAAACCCGCATTAACAGGTTTCCTGCCATTCATTTCATATCCCCTGGCCCTGAGTGGCAATAAGGTATCCCAATGGTTTAAACCAGTATTGGACATGCCCAGCTTGTCGAAAATATTTTTTCGCAGGTAAGCCTCATAACTCAAGCCGGATACCTGTTCAATAATATATCCCAGCAGGAATGGGCCGGAATTATTGTACTTATAATTGGATCCGGGAGAAAAATCATAGGGTCTGTTATTAAAAAAAGCAATCATTGAATCTTTGCTCTGTGTAAGCCTGGCCACTTTAGCAAAATCAGGCAGGCCTGTATAGGGAGGAATTCCTGATGTATGGTTTAAAAGCATATGAATGGTGACACTGTCTCCTTTGAAAAAATTCGGGAAAAATTTACTGAGCTTATCATCAAGGTTTAATTTACCCTGCTCCACTAATTGAAGAACAGCAGCAGCAGTAAATTGCTTGGTAATTGAACCGATCTGAAATTTCGTTTCAGGTGTATTGGGAATATTCCATTCCCTATCGGCCATGCCATAAGCTTTTCTCAGCAGCATTTCATTTCCTTTCATTACCAAAACAGCACCGGTAAAGCCTTTGAACTGGTTTTGGGCTTGCATGTATTGGTCCAGAATTTGCGAATAGTTCTTCTGCGCATGGATTGCCAAAGGAAAAAGCAGCAGGATAAATAGTTTTTTCATAGCAGGTTTGAGTTTAATAAAAAGTTTTGTGTGAAAAAAATACAGCCAATGGTACTTAATAGCGGTCAGCAGCAGGGTTATTCCCCCGGGTGATAATTCCTTTCCACATGTTTGAGTACATCTTCTTTATAAAACAATACATCTTTAAATTTTCCTTTTGTATACATTTCTGCCTGGTCGGTAAAATGCCTGGAGGAAGGGTCGCCGTTAACGCCCCCCGCTAAAAGTGATTTGGCTTTTACTTTCTTACCAAATTCAATGGCGCAGATAAAACTATTGCCACTTACACCATAACGTTTATTGGTTCCGGGAAATGTGCGGCTAACAAATGATGCCAAACAACCCCAGGTAGAAGCGGTAAACCCACTGGCAATACTGGTTTTTGTATCATCATATGTTTCCGTCGTATTACCTGTTAGCCGCTGGTACCGGTTGATTTCTCCCCAGGGCATCTGCCACTTACCAAACTTTTTTTCGAGATCGGTAATTACAGACTGCATGGGTAAAATCAACTCATTTGCCGAAGCCGTTGCCGCAAAACGGGTTGCTTTGATTACCTGGTCCTGCTCATTGCCTTCTACCGTTATTTTCATAATAGAAGGCCATATTTTTTGACCCCATTCTACAGCCAGGGTAGTAGCAATAGAGCTTTCGCCAGTATTTCTGTCCCATCCGGCCAATAGTTTGATGGGTTCATTCAGTATATCATGCCCCGATGCAACGGGTTTATTGTTTTCATAGGCTTTTAACAATGCGGGTATTAAAACATCAAATGCACTAAGGTGTGTATCATAGCCTGTGGCGATAATTTTATCGATTGTATAATGACTGGTGCTTCCCAATAAGCGTGCGGCATTTACTCCCCTGAAATTTTCTCCCATGGGAGCCATATAAACAGGAAAAGATGATTTTTTCGGACTGCTGCTTCCGGAAACAGTGAATGGGGTTGAATTACAATTCTGTATCCATCCGGTAGCAGGGTTTTTTACCTGTATCAGTTCCTCCAATGTATGCAAGCCCTTCCATTCCGTAGCTGCACTGGTTCCGTCTACCGGTTTGCTCCAATTAATGGCAGGGTCTCTCCTGGGCATAAAATTCCCATGCCAGTAAGCGATATTACCCTTGTCATCCGCATACACAGTATTGTTAGATGGGTTGGCAAGTAGCTCCATGGTTTTTTTATACTCTTCATAGTTCCTCGATTTGGTTCTTTGCCAGGATTGTACCAGCCCTTTCATATCACGGTTATTGGATTTTACGGAAATCCAGCTGTTGTTGCGTTTTGCCATAATTGGCCCGTGTTCAGTAAAATAAGTGGTGAACTTCTTTGTGAGATAAGTGCCGTTGTACAGATAAGTGATGGTAATATCTTTTGTACCCAACTCTTTTTCTTTTTTATCGTATTCGTAATAATAAAGCCCTCCTTTTTTACTAATTTTTTCCTGATAGGTATCTGCAACATCGCTGTAGCTGGAAGTATGCATCCATCCGCAGTGTTCGTTGAATCCCTGGTAGATAAAAAACTGGCCCCAGGTTACAGCGCCATAAGCGTGCAAACCTTCTTCACTTTCCATGGCTACTTCGGGGCGGAAATAAAAAGTAGTATGCGGATTAATGTACAATATGCTATTGCCTGAAGCTGTTTTGGAAGGAGCCAGGGCAAAGCCATTGGAACCGTCGGGAAATTTATCATAATCGTGGATGGAATTTATCCTTGCTGTAACAGCGGGCTCGCCGGAATAAAAATTTCTTAGTTCAGTTGTTGTTATATCGGCAACATCAATGGCGCCAATACTTCCATCGGTCCATAACAAAGGATACCAGGGTTTAAAATGGGTTAGCAGGGCGGGTTTTACTTCCGGGTGTTTGTATAAATAATAGTTGATACCATCTGCATAAGCATGAAGCAGGGCCTTCATGGCAATACTGCAGTTCTCATAATCTTTTTTTGCTTCGGTTGTATCTATTAATAAACGAATCAATAAGTCATTGTATAATTCGTTTTCCCCTTTTATTTCAGCCATTCTTCCCAGTTTCTCAATATAATTCATCTCTACTCTTTTAAAATCATCCTCGCATTGGGCATAGAGCAGGCCAAAAACAGCATCCGCATCAGACTTCCCGTATATGTGCGGAATACCCCAGTTGTCGCGAATAATGGAAACCTTTTTTGCCTGTTCCTTCCAGCGATTAATCTCTGAATTACTAAAATTCTGTGCCGATGCTAAGCTGCCAAAAGCAAGCAAAAGGATGCAGGAAAGAACTTTTATCATAAGCCTGGTTTGGTTTTTTGGGTGTTCTAAATATATGAAAATAAGCCGCAGATTTGCAGATTAGTCTTTACCAATCTGCAAATCTGCGGCTTATAAAAAAATTATACAGGAAATTACCCCTCTTTTTTTAAAGGCTGTTTTTTCCAATAAGTCAAACTACGCCATATCCATTCCAGGGGCCCCAGCTTGAAATAGCTTAACCAGATTTTGCTGAAAATAATCTGGAAAATCCAGATACTGAAAACCACATAATACAATTCGTAGCGTTGTAATGTAGCGAAGAGCCCAAACCCATAAAAGATAATGGATGTGATAATAGACTGAGACAGGTAATTGGTAAATGCCATTTGCCCAACAGGCGCAAACAGTCCCATTATTTTTTTAAAGGGGGTTAATTTGTACAATAGTATCAGTATGCTCAAATAACCCATTGTTTGCAAAACCCTTCGGATTTCATAAAAAGCGAAATCGGTTTTTTCCGTATAAACAATCTGGTCAAATTTGGCCTGATAGGCAACGGACAGGTTCAGGTAGTTCAGCAACAATCCTAGACCGGTGCCAGTTACTGCAACCAGTAAATACAGGCTGTTGGGTTTGCTGCCTACGATAAACCCGGTTTTGAACAATGCCATTCCCAGTAAAAAAAAGATCAGCATATCCCAGATATTGAAGGTATAAAACCCAATGCTTTGTAGGGTCGTATTTACTTTTGCATATTCCTTAAAAAGCTCCACATAACTTTTATGAACAATCTTTTTTTCTTCCTCTGCCAGTCTCGCTGGAAGACTGTCTTTACTGCCTTTTTTCTTCAGATCGGCCCATTTTCCGAGAAATTCTTTCTCCTCATCATTGAGTGTTTCTTTTTTAGCCGATTTGGTTTCAGCAAGCCTACCTTTGGTAATCACTTCTTTTCGGTCATACAGGAAACTCATTTCCTTGTAAGTAGCGATAGCCAGCACAACAAATGCCGCAAGAAACAAATTCCTCGCAGATAGGTTACGAAAAGGGAACAGGAACAGCCCTGCTACGGCATAAGGATAGAGGATATCTCCCGGCCACAACAATACATAAGCGTTGATGATGCCAAAAACCAGTAGCCAGATGATTCTCCTGTAATAAATATCTGCAGCAACCAAACCCGCATGGTTTTTTTCCAGCCTGTTTATCAGCAACAATGTTCCTGCACCAAAAAGAATGGAGAACAATCCCCGCATGGTTCCCTCAAACAGAAAATTTTCAATAGCCCAGGCATAATAATTTAAACCTGTAAGCGGTAGCCGAATATCCATCGCATCGTACAATTGATGTGCCTGCCCTTGTGCAGTAATATTCATGATAAGTATCCCCAGCAATGCCATTCCCCTGATACAGTCAAGGAAAAGAATCCTGTCTTTTTGGGTAACCGGGGCAATAAAATTACTTACAGAAGAATTTTGTGTTGATTCCATATAACGGGTTTAAATGAATAAAATTGGGGGGAGATGACCAACAAGTTATCACAATGAATGGTAATTACCAATCTTTTTCAAATTTTTATGACTCATTAATAAAGCAACAGCTTCAGATGTACGAAGAGAATAATGCGTATCATCAAAAACAATTGAGAAAACAAGGATTAAAAATCTGCAAACTATTATTGTGCTTTTTTTAAACAGTTCCGTTCAAAACTGCAGATAACCCGGCCTATTGTTCATTTGCCTTTAACACGCGCAAAATATTTCCGCCCATTATTTTCATAACCTCTTTTTTACTGTAACCCTTGTCCAGCAATGCTTTTGTAATCAAAGGGTAACTGGTTACATCATTCAGTTGCTGTGGTGCCACGCTAATGCCGTCAAAATCTGACCCCAGGCCCACATGGTCTACACCAATCAATTTTACGATATAATCCAGGTGGTCCAACAGCATGCTCAGCGGTGGTCTCGATGCCTGTATTTCAGCAGCATATTTTTCAGAAACAATGGTCAAAGCATAGTCTTGCTGCACACCGGATTTTTTTAAGGAATCCAATTCTTTTGCATGTGTTGCCGCAAATTTCAGTTCTTTTGAACGGAAAGTACTGTCTACAAAACCTGCATAAAAATTTAAATCAATAACACCACCATTCTTGCCGATGGCCAGGATCTGGTCGTCTTTCAGGTTCCTGAAAATAGGACAAAGCTTATAGGCATTGCTGTGCGAAGCAATGACCGGTTTTGTTGTCGTATTAATTACATCCCAAAAAGTCTGTTCTCCTACATGCGACACATCCACCATCATTCCCAGCTCATTCATTCTTCTTACCACGGCTTTGCCAAAATCGGTCAGGCCCTTGTGCGCATTAACCAAGCTGTCTTTCTTCATGGTTTCCAGCAAGGCCGATGTGGCCCAGGAAGTGGAATTGTTCCAGGTTAGGGTCATATACCTTGCTCCGCGTGCATAAATTTTATCCAGGTTATCCAGGTTGTTTTCAATCATATGCCCCCCTTCCACGCCAAACATGGCAGCCAGCTTTTGATCCCTGACCGCTTTTTTCAATTCTTTGGAATTTCTTACCAATGCGATTTTATCGGGATTGCGCCTGATTACTGCATCAAGCGTATCCATTTCGCGATTGGCAAATGCATAAGGATTTGCCTGGTTGCCATCACAAAAAACCGAAAAAATTTGTACCGCTACACCTCCCTGTTTGAACCGTAAAAGGTCTGAATGAGTCCTTCCTTTCAAATCATTGTCCATACTCACTTTTTTTTCTATACTGGCAGAAAGAATGTCGTTGTGAGAATCTACCACAATGGCTTTGGCATGTATTTTATCGGCCTGCTGTGCAAATAAACCAATGGGCAATAAAATGAATAGTAAGTTTTTCAGCATGGTTTTTTTATTGAGTAAGTAATGTGCGTAGTTGTTTGGTAATGGCATCAAATTTTTCAGTTGCATTATTGCAAAGCAGGATCAATGTTTTATTTTTTTCCAGTAAACGCATGATAAGGGTTTTGTATCCGGGATTATCTCCATTATGCCATACTATTTTTCCCGCATCGCTTACTGGCATAATTACCCAGCCAAAACCATAGTCAGAAACCTTGCCATCATTGAGTTTCATGGGGGTGAATGCTTCCTGTAAGCTTTGCTGGCTAATGAGCTTTTCTCCATACAAAGCCTGGTCCCATTTCAGCAGGTCTGCTGCAGTAGAACTAATTCTGCCAGGCCCCTTTCTGTTTCCCAGCCAGATAGTATAATTGGAAGAGGGAAAAGAATCTGCCCTGATGAATTCATTCATTGCATCCACCCGGATATGACCGATGGCAAAATTTTTAATAGCCGCTTTTTCTGCCCCTGTACGAATAGCCGTATGTTTCATTTTAAGCGGGCGAAAAATAGACTCTCTGCACATGGCAATGAAATCTTTTCCGGAAACTTTCTCTGCAATACTTGCCAGTAAAATATAGCCTGTATTGCTGTACCTGTATTTTTCGCCGGGTTCAAACAGTTTGGCGGGCCTGTACCTGTTCAGGTATTCCAGTATATCTTCATTTCCTGCCACTGCCGACTTGTCCCAGTGCTCATCCATAATAGC
Organism: Bacteroidota bacterium; assembly: GCA_039795695.1. Lineage (GTDB taxonomy): Bacteria > Bacteroidota > Bacteroidia > Chitinophagales > Chitinophagaceae > Sediminibacterium. The sequence continues at coordinate 3,629 of JBDKLG010000144.1, read as the reverse complement.
CTGGTAATCTGGCAGGCCACTGGTATGGGTTAACAAATGCCGGATGCTGATTCCTTTGTAGGGGATGTTCAGGTATTTTTCTACTGCATCATCGTATTGCAGCAGGCCTTTTTCCTTCAGTAGCATGATGATCATGGCCGTAAACTGTTTGCTTACAGAAGCCAGTTCAAAAATATCTGTGGTCTTCAGTTTAATTTTGCCGGCATATTCCCTGTATCCCAATGCCCGCTCGTATTGAATCCTGCCCTTGTTGGCAACCAGTACAACGCCATTCAGTTTTTCACTGCCGGAATAAGTTTGCAGAACTGAGTCGATAGCAGTTGTTAAAGATGACTGCCCCTGTACCATGCAACCAACGAGTAAGCAGGAAAGGGGTAAAAAAAATTTTTTCATAATTACATTTTCATGCGCAAACTGGTACCGGCACGTGTTCCGTTGTGTATTGATTCATCAATGGTTAACTGTCCGTTTACCAGCACATATTTAAATCCCATCGTGTATTGATGTGGTTTGTCATAGGTAGATAAATCCCTGACGCTATTCTCGTCAAATACCACAATATCTGCTGCAAAACCTTCTTTCAATAAGCCCCTGTTCTTCAGCTGAAATTTCTGAGCAGGCAGTGAAGTCATTCTCCTGATGGCTTCTTCCAGAGAAATCACTTTCTCCTCACGTACATATTTGCCCAATACCCTTGCATTGGTGCCATATCCTCTGGGGTGCGGGTTGCCCGAACCATAAACCCGGATGCTTGCATCACTGGCAAACATATTAAAGGGATATTGCATGATGGCTTTTACATCTGCATCGCCCATACCATGAAAAACCATACCTGCGCCGCCCTGTTCCATCATTTCCATAATGGTCATGGCTTCTTCACTGGCTTTGTGTTTTCTTCCTTTTAATAAATTTACTTCTTCAATGCTCTTGCCATTGTAGCTGCTGTCGGCTCTGAAAGAAGCTACCACCGGGTAACTGAAATTTTTCAGCTTTCTCTTTTTCAGTTTTTTCAGCATATAATCACTTATTTCTTTTCTTACTTCAGCGCGTGCAAGCCTTGCCCTGATTGAATCCTGTCCATCTGCCAAAACCCAGTCGGGTAATAATGTACTCAATGAAGTACTGCTGGCTGTATAAGGATACTGGTCAATGGTTACATCCAGCCCTTCCTGCCTTGCCTTGATAATCATGGGTACTGTTTCCCTGCTTCTTCCCCAGTTTTGCTGGCCGCTTAATTTGAAATGTGAAATCTCTACCGGCATTTTTGCTTCCCGTCCAATATGCAAAGCTTCTTCAATGGCCTGTGTTACACTATCGCCCTCATCCCGCATATGACTGGCATACACACCATGGTATTTGGAAGCAATTTTTGCTAGCCTTACTACTTCTGCTGTTTTGGAATAAGTGCCGGGTATATAAATCAATCCCGTAGAAAGCCCTGCAGCACCATCTTTCATGGCTTGCTCTACCAGGCCTTCCATTTGTACCATTTCTGCTTCGGAAGGGTCTCTTCTGGCAGAACCCATAACGGCTTTTCGCACATCATTGTGTCCTATAAGCGAAGCTACATTAACGGCAAGTTTCAAACTGTCGAGCATATTGAAATAGCTGCCAATATTCACCTGCGATAAGCCGCAGTTGCCGGTAACCACCGTGGTAACGCCATCGTAAATAAAATTATCGGCTGTAGGCTGTTTTTTTTCGTCGCCCTCAATATGGGTATGCACATCAATAAAACCCGGGGCAACAACCAGGCCGGTGGCGTCAATTATCTTTGTGGCTGTCCATTTGGCCAAATTTCCTATGGCCGCAATCTTACCGTTTTGTATGGCAATATCACCATAGTACCAGCTATTGCCGGTACCATCCAGAATTTTGCCATTCCTGATAATGAGTGAAGCCTGCTGTGAAAAAACCTGGTTGCAGCAGAAAAAAATAAGGGGCAGCGATTGTTTTAATAGACGATTCATATGCTTGAATAAGTCTATTGAAATTAAAGCATTTTACTGAGTTCAGGGAGCCTAAAAATTGACTTGTGCCTGCAGTCTGAGCAGGCTGCCTTTCTGGAGGTTATCCTGCAGGATATAATCCTCAAATCTTCTTGCTGAAAACGTATACATGGCAACCAGTTCAAATTGTTTGGAAGGCTGCCACTCAATACCTATTTCCAGTTCTTTCACCAGATAGCTTCTCGCATCGAGCTCATGTTTCTTGCCTCCATTATAGTAATGCGCCCTGGAAAAAGGAATAATAATTTGCCCTTTCTTTTTCATCATATACGATAAAGTGATATAACCTCCTTCCAATCGCTGTGTTTCAATAGAATCAGTATTTTTATTGAATTCCGGACCTTTCCCAATATTGTATTCGGCCTGAATGCCGAAGGGTTGGGGGTAAACAATCAATGACGCGGCAATTCGCTGGTCCAGGTAGTTTCTGTCGCCATTCACTTTTACACCGGTACTCAATTGGTCTTTGGTTACCACATATTTCCCTGTATAAGCCTGTATACTCCCTTCCAAAATCTGTTTGCCGGCTCTAAAAGGATAAGTAAATCTTGTAACTACATGCTGCTGGTTATTCTGCTCAGGTTTATTGGCAGTCTGACCATTATAAACACCCAATGCAAATACACCAAAATCTCCCGAACCCTTTAGTCCGTCTTTCACCAAAGCGGCAAAAAGTTCTCTTTTTTCTTTCGGTGCCCAGTAAAAGAAAGCACCCATATCGCGTTCATTTGCAACAGCACTGTTTAAAGCATCATTTCTGTCGAGCGGTATCCTGTTCTGGCTTGACTGCATGTTCTCAAATCCAAAAGGCACTTTGCTTTGTCCAATCCTGATGCGGTATTCATTGTCCTTATTCAGGCCAATATCAAAATAGGCATCTCTTAGCTGGCCATAATTCAATGAGGTTGAAGAAGCTGCGCTGGCAAAATCGGGCTGAAAATAGAAATAGATATGTTTGTTGATCTGTGCAGAGAGGATGACCCGGGCCCGGCGAATAAAAAAGCCACCATTCTCGCCCCAGCTTTTATCACCCTGCTCATTGCTGAGCTTGGGGTTGGTTTCAAACAAACGGTTGTAACGGACTTGTAAATATCCACGGATGCTGATTACATCGTACCATTTTTTTTCCGCAACAGGTTTTATGGCTGCGGTATCGGGAAAATGCTGTGACCAGGACTGAAGGGAACAAATGCACCAAAAGAGGATAAATAAGCCTTTTTTCATGAAAAAATTTTAATGCTGCAAAAATAGGTCTCATTAAAACATAACAATTTAATAATGATTTGATAATAATTTCTTAACATGAATGAAGTATAGAATAATATGGCCGCTTTGGTAGGTTCATCCTGCGTAAAACCGTAGTTTTGCACTTTGAAAAATTATAGGATATGTTGAATAAGCTGGAAGCGATCAAAGCCAGGTTCGATCAGGTAGGACTGGCACTTACCAACCCTGAAATCATCAATAACCAAAAGGAATTTGGTGCTTACAGCAAGGAATACCGCGCATTGGAGAAAATTGTTCAGCCCTATGAGGAATACAGGAAACTGCTGGATGAATACCAGTTTGCCAAAGATGCCCAAAACAGCAATGATGAGGAAATGAAGGAACTGGCCAAAA
>JBDKLG010000143.1:0-3078 GCA_039795695.1 Bacteroidota bacterium | reverse complement strand
CAAGCATTGTAGCTGGCGGGCAGGGCTCGGGAATACAATAAAATTTAAAAACATCTTTGCCGTTGCTGGTCACTTAACCATGGTGTTTGGAACTTAGATACTAAGCACCAAAGCCCGTAGCACCTGTTCCTGCTTGTATGGGACCCGTCAAGTTCCGGACTGGAGTGTAAAATCCCGTCTGAATTCTTTACCCGGCTTTAATGTTTTTACCTGCCCCTCATTTCTTTAAACTTGGCTATGTTCAGGTATATAATACCCCAGTGATGCCCATCTAGGTCTTCCAGATTCCTTAATTGCATAAACCCTTCATCAGATGCAGGAGTAGGCTCTGTTCCACCGGCTTTTAAACCTTTTTCCATAATTTCATTTAGTCTGTCAAGGCTTTCTACAGGAAGCGTAAATGTTGCAATTGTATTTTTCTTTGGGTCAGCAATGTTTTTTTTGTTTCCTGATTTGAACATTTCTTCTGTCTGCAGCATCAGGTATATTTGTTCACTCCAAACCATGCATTTCTGGTCATCGAATGTAAACAATGGGTTAACTGTAAATCCCAATTGAGTGTAAAAGTTCATAGATGCTGCTACATTCTTCACGGGCAAGTTGATGAATATTTGTTTCATTGCTTATTCGGGTATTTGATTATAATTATCATTCAATTTTAAACTCGGTTAATTTTTTGGATATCGTTCTATAATGACTGCTAATGTGCAGTGCTTGGGGAAGGTGGATTATTCGCATTCCGTTGATACAACCGATGCAACTCCTTCAATTAGATTATTCGAACTTACCTAAAATGCGAAGGTTTTATGTGTGCCCAGAACTAAAGCCTGGCTTTGCACAGATCCCGGCTTAGAGGTCAACCCCCTCTTTTAGCGGGGCCTAATATTGGCAACAGTGATTTTGAAGCAGTTATTTCTTATTCCATTTCCCTAAGAGAAACTCGGTTGAGCGCATTGTAAAGTCCAGATAATTAGATGGCTTTGAATATGGAAGATGTCCACCGTTCGGAAAAATCCATAATCTACTATTTGGAATATACTTCTTCATTTCCAGGGCTTGGTCTAAAGGGATAAAATCATTATCCCCGTGTACAATTAGCCAGTTTGCTGTAATAGCATTCAGCATATCTGGAGTAAAAGATGGGTCACCGTATGAATTCCTGAAGTTCCAGAATTGTCTTGCCTGTAACATGGCTTTCTCATAGCCATGTATTTTTGTTCCTTTAGTGATATAGTCTGCTTTTGCACTGTCGGGTCCACCCGCAGTAATCCAATCCCTTACTCTTTTGTCATAATAAATTTGTGCCCCAATGGTTATAACGTTTTTAAACCTGTTAGGTTTCATAAAGTTGGCATAAAATAATGTAATACCACCAGCACTTCCACCTATTGCATTAGTTTGCTCAATTTTTAAATAGTCCATTAATGCCAGAATTATTCTTGCATAATCACTGTGCTTGAATTCAATATCCCCGGAACGATAAATATCAGAACGTCCATGCCCAATCATATCAACAGACACAACCCTGAATTTATTTGCAAAGCTGTCTATATATGGTTTCCAGGAATCAGCTGTGCTATTGAAATGGTGAAGCAGTAAAAGGGGTTCACCTTTTCCTGTTTCCTCATAATATATTTTCGTTCCATTGTAATCAAAGTATTTACCATTTGCTGATAATGGAATTTGAGCAAACGACTCTAAGAATAAAAATGATGTAATCAGAAATCCAATTAAATGTTTCATAACAAATTGAATTTAATGGTTTAAAGTTGGCTTGGTATAAATCTCAACATACAGGCATTCAAGCGGTTAGAAAATACTATTGCGTTCCCATGGCTTATCCAGAGTACTCGGGACTGATTAAACTAGCATAAATCTAATGATTTACACAGACTGATAAAAATATAAAGGCCGCATATTTTGTAATTTTCATAAAAGCAAAGACCATGAAAAAATAAACTTATGTATGCGGCCCAGATGTACATAAAGATACAAAAGTTGATGATTTATCCCATTACCCGGCTGTATTCCTTGGCCGGAACTGAAGCAAAATAGCGAGCAAAAAATTGGGAACATAATTGCCCCTTTTGCTAATTGATAGCTATCCGGTTTTTCGAGAAAGTTATTCTAATGGAATTTATCCCTTAATTTGTCTTTTTAGATTTTATAGAATACTGAAATGAATCCTAATTTTGTTCTGGCATAAATCCTAATTAAACTTTAAATAGCGATATGAAAAATTTAATCTTGCTGATTGTCGTGATGGTTGCAGTAACCCGAACAAACGCTCAGCCAATCAAACCATCCGGCAGGGGTTATGCGCCTGTAAAAGGCACTAAAATTTATTACGAAGTATATGGTAAGGGCAGGCCTTTGATTTTACTGCATGGTGCTTTTTATACAATTGATATGAACTGGCGTGAATTGATTCCAGGCTTAGCAAAAAACAGGAAAGTAATAGCGATTGAAATGCAGGGACATGGGCATACACCATTTTCCGACAGGGAATTGTCAATTACTACCTTAGCCAGTGATGTGGAAAGCGTAATGGATTACCTTAAAATTGACAGTGCTGATGTAGCAGGATTTAGCATGGGCGGCTCTGTGGCTTACCAGTTTGCTGTGCAAAGCCCTAAGCGCTTAAGGAAATTGGTAATCATTTCTTCTACATATAAAAGCGGTGGTTGGCTACCCATCGTAAACAGTGGGTTTGAAGATTTTCAGCCTGAAATTTTTGATAATACCCCATTAAAAACCGCCTACGACGCAATAGCCCCTGATAAAACAAAATGGAGAAAATTTTTAGCGCAAATGTTTGTATTTGCCAAAGTCCCATTCAATGTTGGAGACTCCAATATTGCGAAAATAACTGCGCCTGTATTAATAATAGCGGGCGACAATGACGGACTGGATAAAATTGAGTTAATAAAAACATATCAATTGCTGGGAGGGGCAGTGGCCGCGGATCTGCAGCCGATGCCCAAATCGCAACTGGCCATTGTTCCGTCCCAGGGGCATGTGAGCCTGATGATGCAGACAACAAGGATTTTGGCCTATCTGAACAGTTTTTTAAAGTAA
>JBDKLG010000142.1:0-9547 GCA_039795695.1 Bacteroidota bacterium | reverse complement strand
GTTTCAGGCTGCGCATCGCAAGATTGCCATGCCCTACTTCACGACGGCCAACACCGCGCATCATTTTTACCTCTCCGGTAGAGAATGGCGGGAAATTATAGTGCAATAAAAATTTGGTGTACTCTGATTTTGCAGCAGATTCTACCAGCAATTCATCCAGTTTGGTTCCGAAAGTAACTGTTGTAAGTGACTGGGTTTCACCTCTTGTAAACAATGCCGAGCCATGTGGTGTTGGAAGTGGTTCAACTTCCATTGCCAATGGACGCACCTGGTCAAGCTGGCGGCCATCCAAGCGGATCCTGTCGTCAATCATCATGTTTCTTACCACTTCCCATTTCAGGTCTTCGTAGTATTTTTTGGCTAATTTCTTTTCCAGGTCGGTAGCTTCCTCGCCCAGCATGGCAATCACTTCCTCTTTCAAAGCAGTATATGCTTCGGAGCGTTCATTTTTGGAAGATCCTTTTCTGGATATTTCATACACCCTGTCTTTGGCAAAAGCGTTCACTTTTTCCATTACGGCTTCGTCCTGAGCAGGTTTTTTATAATCTCTTTTACCGGTAACCCCTTTTTTGGTGCGCAATGCAGCCTGGGCGGCAATTTGTATGCGGATAGCGTCGTGTGCCAGTTGCAGGGCTTTTACCAGATCTGCTTCAGCACATTCTTTCGCTTCTCCTTCTACCATCATCAGATTTTTTTCTGTAGCGGCGATGAGGAATTCGAGGTCAGAGGCTTTCAGTTCAGAGCGGGTAGGGTTCACGATGAATACACCGTTTACACGGGCAATTCTTACCTCACTGATGATTTCTTTGATGGGGATATCAGAAACAGCCAGGGCAGCAGAAGCGGCCAGGCAGGCCAATGAATCGGGTAAAACCTCGTTATCGCTGGATACCAGGCTGATCAATACCTGTACATCGCACAAATAATCTTCAGGGAATAATGGGCGTAAAGCACGGTCAATTAAACGGCTGGTTAAAATTTCGTAATCGTTCAAACGGGCTTCTCTTTTGAAAAAAGAGCCGGGTATACGGCCTGCAGAAGCGAATTTTTCCTGATAATCAACACTTAAAGGGAAGAAATCCTGTCCTTCTTTGGGTTCTTTATTGGCTACTACCGTGGCAAGGATAACACAGTTGCCCTGGCGAACGGTTACAGCACCATCTGCCTGGCGGGCTAATTTTCCGGTTTCGATGAATACCTCGCGGCCTCCACCTAAATCGAAACTCACACTAATTGGTTGTGATAACATAAAATGATTTTGAAATACGGGATACGAAATACAGGTAGGAAACTGGGTAAATCGTAGCCACTTGTTAATTAAATGGCGAAGCAAAACAGGTATGAACAGAAATGACTATTCCCAACCGCTTTAAAACTGCCAGTTGGGAATAGCACTTGTCATAGCCGACAATTATTTTCTCAGGCCTAACTTTTCGATCAAAGCACGGTAACCCTGCAGGTTGTGCTTTTGCATATAGGCCAATAAACGTTTGCGTTTACCAACCATCATCATTAAACCACGCTGGGTGGAATGATCGTGTTTGTTAGCTTGTAAGTGCTTGGAAATCTGTGAAATACGTTCAGTCAACAAGGCAACCTGACCTTCGATAGAACCTGTGTTGGCGGCGTTTCCACCATACTCTGCAAAAATGTTTGCTTTCTTCTCAATTGTTAAATAAGGCATCTGAAAATTTTTAAAAGACTCTTTGTTTTTTCTTCTATTTTTTATCGGCTGCAAAAGTAGGATATTTAATGCAAAAAGGCGAATTTTAGCGATTATTTTTAGTATTGCCGGGCCTTAATGCCGGTTTTATTCAAAACTACCCCACCCGATATCCGGTAAAAAAGGGATGGCCGGCAGGGCTTTCTCCGTTGTTTTTTGAATAAATCCAATCAGCTAAGCAGCTAAGAGATAATTAATTTGTCTAATTTGTATCCATATTTTCATTCAATCAGCGCGGTCAATTCATGTTTGGGGTAACCATTTTGGGTAATAATTCTGCACTTCCTGCCTATGAGCGGCATCCTTCTGCCCAGGTAGTAACGCTTAATGAACAATTGTTTTTAATCGATTGCGGCGAAGGAACGCAAATGCAGATGGCCCGCTACAAGATTCGTAAGAGTAAAATCCACCATATTTTTATTTCTCACTTACATGGCGACCATTATTTTGGTTTAATCGGATTGATTACCAGTATGGGGCTTTTGGGCAGGGAACAGGAACTGCATTTGTATGCCCCGGCAGGATTGGAAAAAATTATTGCGATGCAGTTGGAAGTTGCGGTTACCAGTTTGCCATTCCCACTTATTTTTCATGCAATCAGCGAGGAGGGCATATTGGCAGACAGCCCTAAATTTCAGGTGACTTGTTTTGCAACTGCACACCGAATTCCCTGCTGGGGTTTTATTATCCGGGAAAAAAAGAAGCCCAGAAGGATTGATAAGGATAAAGTGATGGGCTACGAAATACCATCGGCTTTCTATGAAAAGCTGAAAGATGGGGAAGATTATACCACCAAATCGGGCGAAGTGATTAAGAACGAATGGGTAACCCTTCCCAGTTCATTGCCCTATAGCTATGCTTATTGTGCCGATACCAAATACTTCGAACAGATTGCTGAGAAAACAGCCGGGGTAACCCTGTTGTACCATGAAGCAACCTACCTGAAAGACCTTAGTGAGCGGGCTTTGGCAAGATTTCATTCCACCACGGAGCAGGCAGCGCAGATTGCCGTAAAAGCCAATGCAAAAAAATTACTGATTGGCCATTTCAGCAGCAAATACGAAAAGCTGGATGCATTTCTGGAAGAGGCAAAAGCTATTTTTGAAAACACGGAACTGGCATTGGAAGGAGTTACTTACCGGCTTTGATTGTTGCAACTGAGTATCCGATCCTTTGCATTAGATCACTCATTCATGATCCAGGTATAGAAAAAAGCAAATTCCTGGCGCCAGTAGTTTTCATTGTGCTGGCCAAGGGGGTTGGTTACTTTTCGAATTCGGTGGTTTGGTTTTTTCTCCAATATATCCGACATACGCTGAAGGTCGGCCACCATGGTGGTACTTTCTTTGGCACCTGCATATAGATAGAACCTGGGTGTTGTGTTACCGGCAGAGAACATGCTTGCTTCGCTGTATAAAAATGGAGCGAGGGATAAGGATGGAGAAAAAACGCCTGCACCGCCAAATATTTCAGGATAATGGATAACCGTGTATAAACTGATCAGGCCGCCCATGCTGCTTCCGGCGATGAAATTGTTTTCCGGACCTTTTTTTGTTCTGAATCTGCCGTCGATAAAGGGTTTGAGGGTATTGGCCAGGAATGCAGCATATTCTTTCCCCTCTCCTTTTCCAAACTGGACATTGTCATATGGATTGTATTCACGCATCCTTTTTTCTCCTCCGTGATCGATTCCTACGATGATGCATTCTTTCCCTGTTTTTTTCTGCAATGTGTCCAGGCATTCATCCACCCCCCATTCGCCAAAAGCGGCTGTTTGCAGATTGAAAAGATTTTGTCCGTCGTTCATGTAAATAACAGGGTAATTTTTTGATGCGCTGGCATATCCTTTTGGCAGGTATACCCAGATTCTTCTGGTACGATTTAACTGGGGTATGCTAAAAGCCGTATCGATTATTTTCACCTGGGGGCTTGCGGTATATTTCCTGGGTGTTTCGGGATAATCGTCTTTCCATCCGGCGATGGTGAATTCCTGGGAAATATCTGCATTTACTTCCAGTATGCGGTCACTGATATCTCTTCCATCTGCAGTACATTCTACTTTATCGAAGCCGCCTCTGGTGAATTTAAAAGCATAAGTGCCCGCAGGCAGGTCTTTAAGCACAACCGATTTTCGGGAACCGCCGAAAGGTTTTAACCGGTAGTTTTCATCACGCGGGTTCCAGTTATTGAAATTGCCGGAGAGGTAGACTTCATCGTATTTACGGGTAGCAATATCGGTTAATATCAGGCGAACGGAAAACTGGGCATTGCTGCCGCCGGTGATGAATAAGAGCAGGATGCAGATTGCTTTTTTCATGGTATGAAATTAACGATATGACACAAAAAAACCGGGTAATGAAGCCCGGCGTTTGCTGCTATTTTAACCATGCTAATCCAGTATCTCCACATCTTTGGGATAGCGGGCTTTGCTGAAAACAAATTTTGTATCCGGAATGGTTGCCGACAGGTTAAGGTCAGACATTTTAACCTCCGTTACATTATTGCTTTTGTCAAGTATTTTAGCTTTGGAAAAAGTGCTTTTTGACTTATCAATAAACAGGCTTACTTTTTGAAAATTCTTTTTTGGATCAATGGGTTTCATTTCAATTTCATAAAAATTGCCTGCAGTAGAAACCATTTTGTAAGTAAAATCCTTATCGTAAGAGCCTGAGAGTAATTTTTGTGGGCTTAAAGTATGGCTGCCTTCTTCGACCGATGATTTGGTAATGGTTTTTTCTCCGTCGAACCTGTAAACGTTTATGCCATCGCAAATGACTTCTGTTTTTCCCTGTTTGATGAAGTATTTATTGTCTTTCATCTGCAGAGAAACCACTTGTGTACCATTGGATTTGCCTTTGCTGGTAAAGGAACTGAGCGAGCAATTGGCACTAATGCCTTTGGCGGCTTTTACTTTGGCCCCAACTGCATCGAGTACTTTTTTAGCTGCGGGATCATTCTGTGCCAGAATAACTGTTGTTGAACTTATGAACAGTAAAAGGCAAGCGTAGATTTTTTTCATCAATGGCTGATTAGGTGGCAAATATAAGTTTTACTTTATATACAGACTATTCAGCCAGTCTTTAGTTTAAAATTATCGGTTTCTGCCGCTGATTAATCGGTCAATCTTATTGCATATTATCAAGAAAGTCCTGCAATTCCATATCTGTTTTAAACAGTACTTCCCTGGCTTTGCTACCCTGGTTTGGCCCAACAACACCGGCTGCTTCCAGCTGGTCCATCAGTCTGCCTGCACGGTTATAGCCCAGTTTCATCCTTCTTTGGATAAGTGAGGTAGAGCCCATCTGGCTTTGAACAATGAGTCGGGCGGCGTCTTCAAAAAGCGGATCGCGGTCGCTGGCGTCAAAATCCCTGCCTTCCATGTCTTTTTCATCCACATATTCCGGCAACAGAAAAGCCTGGGGGTAACCACGCTGGTCACCAATGAATTCACATACTTTTTCTACTTCCGGCGTATCTACAAATGCACATTGGAGGCGGGTGATTTCGCCGTTATAGCTCACCAGCATATCCCCTTTTCCAATCAATTGTTCAGCCCCGCCTGCATCGAGAATGGTTCGGCTGTCGATTTTACTGGACACTTTGAAAGCGATGCGTGCGGGGAAATTGGCTTTGATGGTACCGGTAATGATGTTAACGGATGGGCGTTGTGTAGCAATAATCAAATGTATTCCGATAGCGCGTGCCAATTGAGCCAGCCTTGCAATAGGCATTTCTACTTCTTTGCCGGCTGTCATGATCAGATCGGCAAACTCATCTACCACCAGAACGATGAAAGGAAGGTATTGGTGACCTTTTTCGGGATTTAATCTGCGGGCAGTGAATTTTTCATTGTATTCCTTGATATTTCTGCAGCCTGCTTCTTTTAATAAATCATAGCGGTTGTCCATTTCAATACACAATGCATTGAGGGTATTGACAACTTTTTTGGTGTCGGTGATGATGGATTCTTCTTCGCCGGGGAGTTTTGCCAGAAAATGCTTTTCAATCACCCGGTAAAGACTCAATTCCACTTTTTTGGGATCTACCAAAACAAATTTCAGCTGGGAAGGATGTTTTTTATATAAAAGGGATACGAGTATTGCGTTTAATCCAACAGATTTTCCCTGCCCTGTGGCGCCTGCCATCAGCAGATGGGGCATATTGGCAAGGTCTACAATAAAATTTTCGTTATCGATTTTTTTGCCAATGGCGATGGGCAGGGAAAAGGTATTGGCCTGAAATTTTTCTGATGCCAGCAAAGTGCGCATACTCACTACCGATTTGCGCACATTGGGCACTTCAATTCCGATGGTACCTTTTCCGGGAATAGGTGCGATGATGCGGATACCAAGGGCTGCCAGGCTTAATGCAATATCGTCTTCAAGGTTTTTGATCCTGCTGATACGAACACCGGGTGCAGGTACTATTTCGTAAAGGGTAACCGTGGGTCCAACCGTAGCCGCAATCCTTTGTATGGCAATATCATAATTTTTTAAAGTAGCGATAATCTGGTTTTTATGGGTTTCCAGCTCTTCCGGGTCGTGTACAATTTTTTCACTGCCATGTGTTTGCAACAAATCGAGTGAGGGGTATTTGTAATCCTTTAAATCGAGGGTAACATCATATTTGGTAGCGAGTTTACCAACTGCTGCAGTTATTTCTTCGGGAATGCTTTCGGGGGTTTCCTTTATTTCCAGTTCCAATCCTTCCCCTGCCATTTTATTGTCCTGATTACTGCTTTTAACCGGTTGCGGTGCGGGCTCGGGGGGCATGCTAATTTCAATATGGCTGTCATCCTCTTTTTCAAACGGATCCAATTCTGCCAGTGGATTCAGTGCTGTTTCTTCATGCGGCATAATCACCACTACTCCATTACCCGTTGTTTTCATTTTATTGCCGCTGACCGGTAATTCAGGTTCATCATCCGGCGATCCGGTTTCCACCAGATCGTCCGTGCCTTCATTCCATTCCTGTCTTACGGGCATTTCATCATCTTCTGTTAAAGGAAATATTGCTTCTTTGCCTGGTTGTTCTTTTTTGCCAAACTGCCAATTGGGAAGATGGAAAGTGGGATTGAAGCGCCAGATAAAATAGCTGAAAACTGCAAGCAGGAGGAATGCGCCTGTGCCTAATTTGCCCATCCATTTGATCAACCATTCAGACTCATATTCGCCTACTGCCCCACCCCAGGAAAAACTGCTTCCCCTGCCTGCAAAGGAAGCTGCCATACTTAGTAAGATCAACCCAACCAATACATATTTCAGGTTTCGGACAAGGCTGAATACTTTTTTTCCGAATAAAAGATTCACCCCCAACACAAAAAAACTAGTGCAAAAAAGAAAGGAAGCCAAACCAAATCCTTTGTAAATCAGGGTATGGGCGGTATACGCCCCTAATACCCCAAGCAGGTTATTTACTTTAACGTCATCGGTTGAAAATATTTTGATACCGAACTGGTGTACTTTATCCTGGTCTTCCTGCCAGGTAAACAAATAGGATGCGAATGATACAAAAAGAAAAGCTGTAATGAGCAGGCAAACTGAGCCAATGATTTTAGTTGTTCTTTCATCTTTTACAACTTCCGTCATGGTTACTTCCGCTTCCTTATCGGCAGTAAGTTCTTCAGGGTCTGGCGGCGGAGGCGATTTCTTTTTTAAGCTATTGGCCATGGAAACAAATATAAGCTTTGACCTAAGCCAAAATGACAACCCGGTGCCTATGTGCAAAACTGCTGACGGGCGGCACAGTTTTCCACCAGTCCGTTTTAAGATTTTCCTACCGAAATTGCCAGCAATAGCCATCCGGCAATAAATGAAATACCTCCCAGGGGGGTAATAGCGCCAACCCAATGAAACTGGTTATTCCCGGTTAAAGTAAAAAAAGTAATCAGGTAAAGGGATCCACTGAACAGAAGGATGCCGGTTAAAAAAAACCATCCGGCGTTTTTGATGATTTTCCGGGGGCAATACTTGTATAAAATTCCGGTGATTGCCAGTGCAAAAACGTGGTAAAACTGGTACCTGACAGCTGTTTCAAAGGTATTCAAAGATGCGGGAGGCAGCAGTTCTTTGAGTGCATGGGCGCCAAATGCGCCAAGGGCTACTGATATTGCAGCAAGTATACAGGCCGTAACCAGGAATCTTTTATGCATATTGAAGAATAATTTTTGCAAGATTGCTGTCGTTGATTTCTCCCGCTTTTAAATGATGTGCTGCCTGATGGTAAAAAGGATAGCGTTCTACCAGTTTATCGGTAAGAAAGCGTTCCAGTTCATTGTGGGAAAGGTTTTTAATGAGTGGGCGATGGTCTTTTTCAGGAAGCAGTCTTTCCATTAATGTATCAACCGGTTCATCCAGCCAGATGGTAATGCCCTGTTCGTTCATCCAGGCCATATTATCAAAAAAACAGGGGGTTCCACCTCCGGTAGCCAGGACAAATGATTTTTTCTCTTTAAACCAGCGAAGAATTTTTGCTTCCCATTTTCGGAAATATTCTTCTCCCTGCTCTGTGAAAATTTCAGCGATGGTTTTTTCTTCATGTGATTCTATCAGAAAGTCGAGATCATAGCCTCCCGCTTTTATTTTCTTCGAAAGTTTTTTTGTCCAGTAGGTTTTACCGGAGCCCATCATTCCAATTAGAAATATTTTCATTCAGGCAATCAGGTTGGTGGTTGGTAAAGAATTAAGGATTGAAAAAAATGTTTTAGCTGCTGTGTTATTGCATCATTGATCCCTTACTTAAATGCATTTAAACCGGTTATGTCCATTCCGGTAATCAGCAAATGAATATCATGTGTGCCTTCATAAGTGATCACGCTTTCAAGGTTCATCATGTGACGCATGATGCTGTATTCGCCGGTGATGCCCATTCCGCCAAGCATCTGGCGTGCATCGCGGGCAATATTTGTGGCAATTTCACAGCTGTTTCTTTTGGCCATACTAATTTGCTGCGGGGTGGCTTTCCCTTCATCCATCAATACCCCCAGCCGCCAAACAAGCAATTGTCCCTTGGTTATTTCTGTAATCATTTCGGCCAGTTTTTTTTGTTGCAGCTGAAATCCTCCAATTGGCCGGTCGAATTGAATTCTTTCTTTTGCATAACGCAGAGCGGTGTCGTAACAATCCATGGCTGCCCCTAAAGCACCCCAGGCGATACCATAACGGGCTTTCGACAAACAGCCCAGGGGTCCTTTGAGTCCTTTAACAGCAGGAAGGATATTTTCTTTGGGAACTTTTACATTATCAAATACCAGTTCACCGGTGGCGCTGGCTCTGAGGCTCCATTTTCCATGGGTGGTTGGGGTGGAGAATCCTTCCATGCCTCTTTCTACGATAAGGCCCTGAATTTCGTCCTGTTCATTTCTTGCCCATACAACGGCTACCTGTGCAAAAGGGGCATTGCTGATCCACATTTTGGCGCCATTCAATATTACATGATCGCCTGCATCTTTCATATTGGTAAGCATTCCGGCCGGATTGCTTCCATGATTGGGTTCTGTTAATCCGAAACAGCCCAGCCATTCTCCGCTGGCCAGTTTTGGTAAATATTTGTTTCGCTGAGCTTCATCTCCATAAGCATAAATCGGAAACATTACCAGGCTGCCCTGCACACTTGCGGTACTTCTGATGCCGCTGTCGCCTCTTTCCAGTTCCTGCATCATCAAACCATAACTGGTATAATCGAGCCCACCGCATCCATATTGTTCGGGTAATGTTGGGCCAAAGCAACCCAATTCGCCCAATTGTTTTACAATTTGTTGTGGAAATTCTGCGCGTTGTGCATAGTCTTCAATGATGGGGGAAATTTCTTTTTTTACATAATTCC
>JBDKLG010000141.1:0-3081 GCA_039795695.1 Bacteroidota bacterium | reverse complement strand
AAAAACCAGAACAAAGAAATGCGGAGCAGGAAATGAATACGGCCCAGGGGTTGCCTTTTAGTTGGAGTACTATTTTCCCTGTTATCCAAACAGTTAGCGCGCCAAAAATGCCCGGCCAAATACGTACCAGGTATACACCATCTCCCAATAATTTGCTGATATACCCCAGAACAGCTAAAAAAGGAGGCATTTCAATATATCCCCAGGCAAGATGATCTGCATCGGCAAGGTATAGGTATTCATCCCGGTGCAATTCAAATTGCCCATGAATGAGCAGGAAGGGAATTAATAATTTGATTAATGCAAACACTGCGATAATCCACCTTGAACGGGTTGTGTTGTGCATATAAAATGAATTGTCTACAAGATAAAAAAAGGAACTGTTAAAGCAGTTCCTTTTTTCTGAAATCATTCATCAAAAACCTGTTAAGGCCATTTTATTTTCAATTTCCGGTACCATCAGCAAATCGGTATAGCAGATGCTCTATTGCAATAATCCGAGTGTGTGATGAATTCTTTTCACGGTTTCCTCTTTTCCGATAGCAGCAGCGATATCAAAAACCCCGGGCCCGAATTTTCCTCCTACCAGCATAATCCTGAAAGGCAGCATTAGCTCGCCCGGTTTTAATTGGTTGGCGGAAGCCAGTTCTTTAAATTCTTTTTCCAGGTCCTGTACTTCCCATAAAACACTTAATTCATAAGCCCTGATGAGTTCTGTAAAAAACATATTTTTCTTCTCATCCCATTTTGGCTGAATGGCAGCAATATCAATACTTTCAGGAGATTTAAAAAAGAAAACAGCCTGTTCCGTGAAATCGGTTAGCAGGGTACACCTGTCTTTTACCAGTGCTATCACTTTACTTAAAAGCAGGTCATTGGTAACCAGGACTCCCTGTTTGGTAAGCTCTTTTTTTACTGCTGCACTAAGCTGTTCGCCCCCCAGTTTTTTAATCCACTCGTGGTTATACCATTTGGCTTTTTCATAGTCGAATTTGGCACCGCCCTTGTGCACCCGCTCTATGGAGAATTTCTCTGTTAATTCAGTAAGTGAAAATATTTCATTATCGCTTCCGTCATTCCAGCCAAGCATGGCAAGCAGGTTTACAAAAGCTTCCGGTAAAAACCCTTTTTCTTTAAAGCCGGTGGTTGTTTCCTTTGTTGCAGGGTCTGTCCAGTCCATTGCAAATACAGGAAAACCCAGTCTGTCGCCATCACGTTTGCTTAGTTTGCCATTTCCGTCGGGTTTTAAGATGAGGGGAAGATGCGCCCATTGCGGCATTTCAGCTTCCCAGCCCAGATATTTCCAGAGTAAAATATGTACCGGGGCAGAAGGAAGCCATTCCTCTCCACGGAATGCATGGCTGATTTTCATCAGGTAATCATCCACCACCACAGCCAGGTGATAGGTAGGCATTCCATCGGCTTTTAATAAAACCTTATCGTCTACCTGCGAACTGTTAAAAGAAACTTCACCCCGAATCATGTCTGTAAAAACTATCGTTTCATCTTTCGGCACTTTGATTCTGACTACATGGGGCAGTTTCAATTTTTCCTGAATTGCTGCAGGAGATTTGCCCATTGAGTTATTCATTTCACCACGCGTAAACTGGTTATATTGAAAATTGGCCACTTCTTTTCTTTTTGCTTCCAGTTCTTCCGGCGTATCAAATGCATAGTAAGCATAACCGGCATCTACCAATTGCACTGCATATTGCCGGTATATGGATTTTCTTTCGCTTTGGCGATAGGGGGCATAGGGGCCACCATGTAAGGGGCTTTCATCAGGAGTTAATCCACACCATTCTAAAGTACGCTGGATATAGTCTTCTGCACCCTCCACAAATCTTCCCTGGTCTGTATCTTCAATACGTAAAATAAAATCACCGCCATTTTGTTTGGCAAACAAATAATTGAACAATACGGTTCTAACACCGCCTAAGTGTAATCCTCCCGTAGGAGAGGGTGCAAAACGAACCCTTATTTTTTTACTCATCATGCAAAGATAATACGAACGGATGAACAGACAATTAATACCAGCTTATGGCCGCAAGTCCTTATCCGGCATGCATTTCATGAAAGAGCCGGCTTTATTCAATTTATGCATGCAAACAGCCCGGTATGCCCCTTCCCTGTTTTCCCGCAAGCAGGGTAAGCTGTTCCTCCTTTCCCTATCTTCGCAGAATGTACCTGGTAAAAACAAACTGGCTCATGCGACTGCTTTACCCCTCGCTTGTTTGGCGTTTAAAGACCAATACAAAAACGCTTTACCTAACATTTGATGACGGGCCACATGAAACAGCCACTCTTTTTGCATTAGACCAGTTGAAAGAATTTAATGCCAAAGCCAGTTTTTTTTGTATAGGGAAAAACGTAGCGGCTCATCCGGAAATTTACCAAAGGATTCTGGCAGAGGGTCATGCAGTGGGCAACCACACTTACAATCATGCAAATGGATGGAAACTGGCCGATGAAGCTTATTTAAACGAGTACAGGCAGGCTGCTGCGCTGGTCGATTCAAATTTATTTCGTCCGCCTTACGGAAAAATCAAAAGAAGCCAGCAAAGAAAACTCAGGTTATTCAATCCACAGTTGTCAACAATTATGTGGGATGTTCTTAGTGGTGATTTTGACAGTAATCTGAGCCCGGAAGCCTGTTTGGGTTATGTACTTTATCACAGCAAACCCGGCTCCATCATTGTATTTCACGATAGTACCAAGGCATTCGAACGCATGCGTTATGCTTTGCCAAAAGTTCTGGAACATTTTAGCAAAGAAGGGTATACGTTTAGCGCAATAGGGAAATAACGAGTACTTTTGCCGCTAAGCATAAGAACAAAATCAATCGCCTTACCGGCACTTTAAATGAATGATTCTTTAGCAGGTATTGTACAAATAAATCTGCGAATCTGCGGCTGAATAATGGAATTAGTAATCAGTTTTCATACTATCTAATTAATTATCTATTCAAAACAATGCCGGTGTAGAAACACCGGCATATATTCCGTATCCTGAAAATAGTTTTGGCCTTTACAGCATGACCGGGTTTTCATATGAAACGCCCCCTTTATTTATTTATTTTCT
>JBDKLG010000140.1:0-11255 GCA_039795695.1 Bacteroidota bacterium | reverse complement strand
GATGCAGCAAGATTTGAGAAATTCTCTCTGCGCCTGGATGAAATCATTTTTGATTATTCCAAGAATATCATCAACCAGAAAACACTGCAACTACTGCTGCAGCTGGCTGAGGATTGTAAGCTCAAAGACGCCATTCATGATATGTTTGCGGGTATCAAAATCAATGAAACCGAACAGCGGTCGGTATTGCATACTGCTTTAAGAAATTTCTCCGATACAGCCATATTGGTTGAAGGAAAAGACATCATGCCAAGGGTAAAAAAAGTGCAGGAACACATGCGGTCTTTTTGTGAGCAGGTACACGGGGGTAAGTGGAAGGGATATACGGGAAAGAAAATCAAATACATCGTCAATATCGGTATTGGCGGAAGTGATCTGGGGCCATTCATGGTTACCGAAGCGCTCCGCCCCTATTGGAAACCAGGCATCGAATCTTTTTTTGTAAGTAATGTAGACGGAACCCATATTGCCGAAACACTTAAAAAAGTGAAACCGGAAGAAACCCTTTTCCTGGTTGCTTCCAAAACATTTACAACCCAGGAAACCATGACCAATGCTCACTCAGCAAGAAAATGGTTCCTCGAAAACGCCAAAGAAGAAGCACATATTGCGAAACATTTTGTGGCATTGAGTACCAATGAAAAAGAAGTAACGGCTTTTGGTATTGATAAGGCCAATATGTTTGAATTCTGGGACTGGGTTGGTGGAAGATACTCTCTCTGGAGTGCCATCGGTCTGTCGATCGCTTTAACACTGGGCTATGATCATTTCGAATCGCTATTGAAGGGTGCTTATAAGGTAGATGAGCATTTCAGAACCGAAAAATTTGACAGGAATATTCCTGTTTTAATGGCTTTATTGGGTATTTGGTACACAAATTTCTTTGGTGCACAAAGTGAAGCCATTTTACCTTATGACCAATACCTGCATCGCTTTGCTGCTTATTTCCAGCAGGGTAATATGGAAAGCAATGGCAAGAGTATCGATAGAAGCGGTAATCCCGTGAACTATGCAACCGGCCCCGTAATATGGGGAGAGCCGGGTACCAACGGGCAGCATGCTTTTTACCAGCTGATACACCAGGGCACGCTCATGATTCCCTGCGATTTTATTGCGCCTGCTATCAGTCACAATGTTTTGGGCGACCATCATGTGAAGCTTTTGTCCAACTTTTTTGCCCAAACAGAAGCCCTCATGAACGGCAAAACGGAAAATGGGGTAAAAGTAGAACTGATGAAGGCAAATAAGCAGGAAGATGAAATAAAAAAACTGGCTCCTTTTAAGATATTTGAAGGCAATAAGCCCACCAATTCAATTCTGGTAAAATCAATCACCCCCGATACTTTGGGCAGCCTGATAGCTTTGTATGAACACAAGATATTTGTGCAGGGAGTGATCTGGAATATTTTCAGTTTTGATCAATGGGGGGTGGAACTTGGCAAGCAGCTGGCTTCGGAAATTTTGCCCGAATTGATCAGTGAGCAAGCTGTTAAGGCACACGATTCGTCGACCAATGGCTTAATCAATGCTTTTAAAAAATTCAGGCAGCCACCAACCGCATAAAACCCACATGAATCCTGAAATTATTATCAGAGACATACAGGTAACAGACAATCCGCTTATAGCGAAAATAATCCGTGATTCGCTGGAAGAGTTTGGTGCCAATAAGCCGGGCACTGTTTATTTTGACCCAAGTACCGATCATTTATTTGAGTTATTCCAAAGCAATCATCTGAGCCATTACCTGGTGGCAACATGCAAAACAGTGCTGCTTGGTGGTGCAGGTATATTTCCAACCAGGGGTTTGCCCGAATACTGCTGTGAGTTGGTTAAAATGTATTTAAAAGCCGATGCGCGAGGGATGGGACTGGGAGGAAAAATGATTGCCAATTGCCTTGAGATAGCTGCTGCTAAAGGATTTCGACAGGTATACCTGGAAACCATGCCTGAATTGAAAAAAGCAGTTGCTGTTTACGAACAATTCGGTTTTGAATACCTGAACGGCCCCATGGGCGATTCCGGCCATAATGGCTGCGATATATGGATGCTGAAAAATCTATAAAAAAAGCCTTCCTGTTATACAGAAAAGCTTTTATAAATTATCCTGTGTAATGAAAACATTACCCGATTAGCGGTTCTTTCGTTCATTACCATTTATCCACTTCTTCGGAAGCAAGATTGGAAGCGGTATCATCAGCAATTGCTGTTGTATTATTTACAGCAGGTGCCGGTTCAGCAGCTACTTCCGTAACAGGTTCAGCCTGGTTTAGCGGAGCAATTTCAGTAGCTTCTCCCCCATTCTCTCCCTCAGCTTCCGGGTATTCGTGGTTAAAGGCATCGAAATCGAAATCGGGCATTAAATCGGTTTTCACATAATCAATGGCTTCACCCAATGCTTTGATGAACTTATTAAAATCTTCTTTATAGAGGAAGATTTTATGTCTGTCATAACCATTATCGTCAAAACGCTTGCGGCTTTCGGTAATGGTCAAAAAATAGTCGTTTCCACGGGTTTCTCTTACATCAAAAAAATAGGTTCTTCTTTTACCTGCCCTGATTCTTTTGCTGTAAACACTTTCCATTTTTTTGTCGTTGTTCTCGTAGGCCACAGTTGATAGTTTTTGGTTTTAGTTCTTTTAAAGTGCAACAAATATAGGATTGTTTCAGAATTACCAAAATTTTCAGAAAAAGATCCCCGAATCAACCATTATTGTGGAATCGCAGCTGATTTTTGTTCCGTAAGCTGTAATCGGTAGAGTTCTGCATAATATCCATTCAATTTCATCAGTTGTTCATGGGTACCCGATTCGGAAACCCTGCCGTTTTCCAGCACAATGATCTTATCAAAATGAAAACTGGAAAATATTCTGTGGGTAATGATGAGTGCTGTTTTGTCTTTCAGGTATTTGTAAAGATTGCCAATGATTTCATACTCGGTTTTCGCGTCAACGGCACTTAAACAATCATCAAATAAAATAATCTCCGGTTCTTTGATCAATGCACGGGCAATCGAAATTCTCTGCTTT
Organism: Bacteroidota bacterium; assembly: GCA_039795695.1. Taxonomy (GTDB): domain Bacteria; phylum Bacteroidota; class Bacteroidia; order Chitinophagales; family Chitinophagaceae; genus Sediminibacterium. The sequence continues at coordinate 8,229 of JBDKLG010000140.1, read as the reverse complement.
TGTCCGCCGCTCAAAGTAACACCTCTCTCTCCGATCATGGTTTCATAGCCATTGCTGAATCCCTGTATTTCCTTGTGTACAGAGGAGAAGCTGGCAGCATTTTCTACTTTTTCCTGCGAAGCGGTCTTGTCCAGGCCAAAACTGATGTTATTACTTACGGTATCGCTGAAAAGGAAAATATCCTGTTGTACATAACTGATCTCTTCTCTTAATACCTGCAGATTGATTTCCTGCAGTGCATGTTTTCCAATACTGATCTTGCCTGCGCCGGGATCATAGAAGCGCAGCAAAAGCTGTGCGATTGTTGATTTTCCGCTGCCTGTTTTCCCCAGGATCAGCACTTTCTGCCCTTTTTGTATGGTGAGGTTAAAATCAATCAGTGCCTGTATGCCTGTATGCGGGTAAGTGAAATGTACCTGATCAAAAACAATATCTCCCGATACTGTTTCCTGAACAGAAGCTGCATCATTGGCTATTACCGGCTTTGTATTTAAAAATTCATTCAGCCTTTTCTGTGATGCCGCCGCCCGCTGTATCATGCTCGCAGTCCACCCAATGGCACTAACCGGGAAAGTGAGCATATTAATATAAATCACAAATTCGACAATAAGCCCCAGTTTACTGCTGTCTTCCAATGCCTGCATACCTCCCAGCATGATGGTGATAAGTGTACTCAGGCCAATCATGAGGGCCATGCTGGGAAAATAGATGGCTTCCACTTTGGCCAGTCCCACGGCATTTTTCTTATAAGCTTCACTGTTTTTCTGAAAAAATCCCAGCATGGCTTTTTCCTGCACAAAGGATTTGATTACCCTGATGCCGGAAAAAGATTCCTGCGCATTGGTGGTTAAATCGGACAGCAGCCCCTGTATCTTTTCACTTTTTTTATGAATGATGCTGTTAACGATATAGATGGTTAAAGCCAGTATTGGCAAGGGTGCCAATACCAGGATGGTTAGCTGAACATCCTTGCGCAGCATATTAACCACACAAAAACCAATTAGCGAAACCAGGTTGATCAAATACATGATAGCCGGGCCTGTATACATTCTTACCCTGCTCACATCTTCCGTCATACGGTTCATGAGATCACCGGTGCTATGTGTTTTGTAAAAATGGGTATCCAGCTGCTGGTAATGTGTGAAGATTTCATTTTTTTGATCAAATTCAATGTGGCGGCTCATTACAATGATGGTTTGCCGCATAAAAAACATGAATACTCCGCGGATAATGGCCAATAATAAAATGGTCATACTACAGATACCGACCAGCCAGCCAAAACTGAAATTTCCCGACTGGATAAGGCCAATAAACCAGTTCACCAACCCATCATGTGCCATTCCGCTGGGAGCACCGGTTTTTGCACCGGGAAGTTTTTGTTGTACCTGGTTAACCACGAATCCGGTAATCTGGGGGGCCAAAACCGCAAAATAGTTGGACGCGAGTACAAAGAAGATACCAATGAAAAATCTTTTACGGTATTTCCAGAAGTATTTATTTAAAGCCGATAAGTGCTTCAATGGTAAGTTGTTTGGTACAAAGTTAAGTGCGGGAGGGGAAATTAATTAAAATGGTTAAAGCGGGTAGCATTGCAGGAATATTGGCTTGGCTGATTGGAGCGTATTTGCAGTTTTAATTGTAAATACAGGAGCATCGCAGGCACCTGAAGCATCTGGATTGATTGTATCATCTATTGCCCAGCATTCAACGCAGTATTGATGGGTAAGTATTGTTTGAATGCGGGCTTTGAAACTAAGTACGGCTAATGATTATCTGTGCCAAAGAAAAGCCCACCTGCATTAAAGCCTGGTGGGCGGTGGCGGAGAGAGAGGGATTCGAACCCCCGGACCTGTTACAGTCAACAGTTTTCAAGACTGCAGCAATCGACCGCTCTGCCATCTCTCCGGGTGCAAAATAATAGTTTGGGGGGGGATTTACCAAAAAAAAGAATGGATATGGCCTGAAACTCACTATTTACGGGGCTCTTCGAGTTTCTGAACGGAGATCAAATCCGTAATTTCTACATTCATCGGGATAAGGCCTATTTGAACGATGGCTCTTTTACCCCGTATTTCCTTTACCTCTCCTATCTGGTAATTTTTCTTCAGTTTTACCAGTGAACCGATGCTGATATCCTGTCCCAATTCCTTGTATTTCTGGTCTGCTTTTTTAGCCAGTTTGTTTACTACAATGGCTTCTTTTTTCTTGAAAAGGAGATCCTGCAGGTTTTTGATGACTTCCTGTTTGTTTTCGGTTTTCTTCCAGTCCAATACAACCTGTTTTAATTTACGTTCCATGTCTTTCAGGTATACCAGCTTTTCCTCTGCAATTTTGTTCTGGTTTTTCAGGATTTCGACCTGCTGGCGATGGCGTTCCCGGTTAATAACCAGCTGCATTTCTTTTTTCAGCTGTTCATTTTCTTTGAGCAGGCGGTTGAGCTCTTTTTTTTCTTTTTGTAATTGCTGCAAATCCTGTTCGGTGCTGTTGAGTAATCTGTCCAGTTTAAAATGGTCTTCGTCTACCAGTTTTCTTGCCTTATTAATCAGGTGCTGTGGTAAGCCGATTCTTTCAGCAATAGCGAATGTATAGGAGCTTCCGGGCTTTCCTACTACCAGTTTGTAAAGGGGCTGCAGGTTCAGCTCATCAAACTGCATGGCACCATTGATGATGCCCTGTGTATGGTTGGCCATTACTTTCAGGTTGAGATAATGGGTAGTTACAATTCCAAATGAATGCTTCCTGGAAAGCTCGTCCATGATTATTTCTGCGAATGCACCACCCAGGTTGGGATCGCTGCCACTGCCCAGCTCATCTATAAAAAACATTGTTTTCCCATTGGCAGTTTCTATGAAATATTTCATGTGCATCAGGTGACTGGAATAAGTGCTCAGTTCGAATTCCAGGTTCTGGGTATCGCCGATATGAATAAACAATTGTTTGAAAATACCCATTTGAGAGCCGGGGTTTACAGGCACTAAGAGACCGCTTTGCAACATCAGCTGGTTAAGCCCGATGGTTTTCATGGTTACGGTTTTTCCGCCTGCATTAGGGCCGCTGATGACCAGAATCCTGTTTTTGTGGTCAAGTGTTAAGGTAACAGGAATGGTTTTTTTGCCGGATGATTTGTTGTACAGCAATAACAAAGGGTGATAAGCATCGATAAGCTGCACATGGGCTTTATCGGTAAGTTCGGGTAGCTGCCCGTTCATATCCAATGCCAGCCTGGCTTTGGCATTGATGAAATCAAATTCACCGGTGATGTCGAGGTACTGTTTTAACAAACTGCTGTAAACTGAAAGCCTTGCAGTTAATTCCCGTAATATTCTTTGAATTTCCCTGCCTTCTTCATGCTCCAGTGCAAATACATCATTGTTTAATTCAATGGTTTCTTCCGGTTCAATAAAAGCTGTTTTACGGCTATCGCTTTCGCCATGAAGAATGCCTTTTACCTGGCGCTTGAATTCGGAAAATACGGCTACCACCCTTCTCCCGTTGCTGAAGCTTTCATCAATATCGGCACTGTATCCTGCTTTTGCTAGTTTCTGGATTACTTTTTCAAACATGCGGCGAAGCTCATTCCGTTTGCGGTATAAGCCCATGCGTATTTTCTGTAAGTCTTCCGAAGCATTATCACGTACACTGCCGTTTTCATCCAGTACTTCATCAATCAGTTCAATAATCAGTTTTTCATAATAGCTGCCTTCTATCACTTTCGACATGGCCGGAAAAGCCATTCGTCTTTCTGCATCAAACCACCTGAAAATATGCTTGATATTCTCGGCCAGTTTTCTAACGGGCAGCCATTGGTCGCCGGTGAGCATTGCCCCCGGAATACCCAGCAATTTGAGGTCTTGCTGTATGTTCAGAGAAAAATCATTTGGGAAAAACTGGTTTTGTTCAAGTATCAGTTTGCATTCATGTGACTGTTTCAGTTCCAGTTCGATATAGTCTTTGCGCGTATGAATTCTTAATTGTGCTGCTTTTTGTTTGGCATAGCTTGTTTTGGCATGGTCTGTAAGCAGGGTTTTCACCTTGTCAAATTCCAGTTGTGTAAGTGCAGATTCAGGATATAAACGCATATTCGGCCTTGCTTTCAATTCGGGGCAAAGGTAATGCTGCAGGGCGTTGGTAGCATATAAATTGGCACCATTTGCAGCCAGGGCCTTTATTGAGCGGCGAAAAAGCCATCCGTGGCAGATAACTGTTAAAAAAATCCTTATTTAACAGTTATTGTGTAAGGGCTCAACCAAATGGCTGTCCAATTGTTAGAATCGCTAAATTGTCTATTTAAAATACCCAACATGCGCACTTATTTCTCCATTTTATTGGTAGCATTGGCTTTCACAGCCTGTGCGCAACCTAAAACAGAAAAGAAAACAATGGCTATGCAAAATGAAACCATCCCTGCAGGGGTTAAAACAGATACTGCCACATTTGGAGAAGGCTGCTTCTGGTGTACAGAGGCTTTCTTTCAGCGTATTGATGGCGTTTACCATGTATTAAGCGGCTATGGCGGAGGTTATATTGAGAACCCTACTTATGAGCAGGTATGTGACAAGACCACCGGACATGCTGAATTGGCGAGGATTGTATACGATCCTGCTAAAGTAAGTTATGATGAGTTGCTGGAAGTATTCTGGAAAACACATGATCCAACAACACTGAATCAGCAGGGTGCAGATATTGGCCCCCAGTACCGAAGCGTCATCTTTTACCACAATGCCGAGCAAAAACAAAAAGCCGAATTGTACAGGGAAAAACTGAATAAATCGGGTGCTTGGGATAGTCCTGTTATAACAGCAATTGAACCTTTTAAAAATTTCTATCCTGCCGAAAACTATCACCAGAATTATTACAACGATAACCAGAACCAGGGTTATTGCAGGTTTGTGATTGCTCCCAAGCTGGAAAAATTTGAGAAAGTGTTTAAAAATAAGCTCAAAAAAAACGGATAAGTCAAGGATTACCGGATTGGGGTAAGGCATTCATCCTCACCCTTCGCAGTTCCAGTAAATTTAATGCGTTCGGAAAAAAACCGGTAATTCCCGGTTGTATCAAATGTATGGCCATATCATACCAGATGGGTATGATGGGGGCATCATTGATAACAAGCTGATCCATTTCCCTGTACAAATGATATCTTATTGAATCATTGTTTTCCTGTAAGGCTTTTTCATATAAAATATCAAATGCAGGGTTCTTGTATCTTGTATAATTGGGCGGCGCCGGATTTTTACTGTAAAACATGGCCATGTAATTTTCGGCATCGGGATAATCGGCTATCCAGCTGCCCCTGAAAAAAGCCGCCTGCGATTTGGCTGTTTGTTCCAGTAAGAGGCTTTTTTGCACCACTTCTACCTGTACAGGAATACCGGCTTCCTCCAGTTGCCGGGCAACAAAACTGGCGATATCTGCATAAATGCTTACTGTTAATAATTTCGCGGTATTGAGTCCCTTCCCGTCAGGATACCCGGCTTCTCTGAGCAATTGTCTTGATTTTGCGGGGTTAAACTGATAACCCTTCACCAGTTCGGTATTGCGCGAGGGCAGGCCTCCCGGCACAAAGCCTGCTTCTGCAGGAAGCCCGATGGAATTGCGCATGTACATCATCAATTGTGGACGGTTAATGGCATAGTTCATTGCCTGTCTTACCAGTTTATTGGTATTGGCAGTGTTTTTAAGCAGGGGATTATTTTCATCTACCAGGATGCCGAAGTATTCTGTATTTAAATAGGGATGTTTTTTTAATTGCAGCTTTCCTTCCCACTGCTTGCGTAATTCGCCTTTTTTTGTAAGCAATTCATCTTTGAAAGAAGGATCAATATCATTCACAAAACTCAGGCCACCCTGCCTGAATTGCAGGAACTCAGTTGCCTTGTTATCAAAAAAACTTATTTTAACTGCATCCAGATAGGGAAGCTTATTGCCGGCATTGTCCGTTTCCCAATAGTGGTTGTTTCTGGTTAAAATCATGACTTCGCCCTCATCCCATGATTTGAATTGAAAGGGTCCGCTACCACAGGGATGCCGGCGAAAATCCTTCCCATATTTTTCCACAACTTCCCTGGGAACCACACTACAATACTGCATACTCAATATCCCGAGTATGGGATGAAAAGGCCTTATTAATTTTACCAGAAGGGTACTGTCGTTAAGTGCAGTAAAGGGTTTCAGGGGGTCTACCCTGTTATTGAATATCCATGCCCCGCTACTGGCGGTGTTTTTATCAATGATCCTGTTTAAGCTATAAGCGATATCGGCTGCCTGAAGTTTTCTTCCCTTTCCTGACGGAAAAGCATCATTGTCATGAAAAAAAACATCATTTCTGATATGGAAAGTGTACTCAAGCCGGTCGTCACTCACATCCCATGATCTGGCCAGTGAGGGCAGGATATTGAGTCCGCTATCAATTTCAACCAATGTATTATAGATTTGGTGAACAGGCCACATGATTGACTGGTTCTTGGCAAAAGCAGGATCAAGGCTGGCGATTCCTGTTGTTTCATTGTAATAAAAAACAGCCCTGCTTTCTTTTTGCTTTGCAGTACAGGCAATAAATAAGCAGGCTGAAAACAGCAGGTGAAAAACGATTTTTTTAACCTGAACAGGATGATTTAACAGTTTAAGCGCATTCATACTATCTTTAGTATCCTAATTTTCAATGATGAAGACAAAATTCAAATTACTTACATTATTTGGCTTTCTCATTACGGTATTTTCCTATGGTCAGCTGGGTGAAAATAAAGAAGTATTTACGCACCAGGATACTTTGAGGGGAACTTTAAATGAAAATCGCAGCTGGTGGGATGTATTGCATTATTCCGTTCTTGTTTCCCCTGACTTTGAAACCAAAACCATTACGGGAAAAACAGATATTCAATTCAAAGTATTGAAAGCCGGAAACCTGATGCAGATTGATTTACAGCAGCCACTTGAATTAACGAAAGCTTATCTGAAAGACAGGAAACTGAATTATACGCGTGACGGAAATGTATACCTGATTGAAGTTCCGGAAAACCTGGCCATTGGCGCTACAGCAACCCTTGCTTTGGCTTTTAAGGGCAGCCCGAAGATTGCCAAAAGGCCCCCCTGGGATGGTGGCTGGATTTTTCAGAAAGACGAAAAAGGAAGACCCTGGATGAGTGTGGCCTGCCAGGGTTTAGGGGCCAGTGTATGGTATCCCTGCAAGGACCACCAAAGCGATGAGCCGGATAATGGGGCTGTACTGATGATTACCGTACCGGATAGCCTGGTGGCTGTAGGCAACGGACGACTGGTTAGTAAGACAAGTTTCAAAGCTGGAACAACAACCTGGAAATGGGAAGTTAAAAGCCCCATCAATAACTATAATATTATTCCTTATATAGGTAAGTACGTAAACTTCACGGATACGCTGATGGGTGAAAAAGGCAAGCTGGATCTGAGTTACTGGGTACTGGATTATAATCTTGAAAAAGCCAGGCAACAGTTTGTACAGGCCAAAACCATGTTGCATGCATTTGAGTTCTGGATGGGCCCCTATCCTTTTTATGAAGACAGTTATAAATTGGTAGATGCACCTCATCTGGGGATGGAACATCAGTCGGCCGTTGCCTATGGTAATAAATACCAGAATGGTTACCTGGGAAGGGATTTAAGCGGAACAGGCTGGGGATTGAAATGGGATTTTATCATCGTACATGAAAGTGGTCATGAATGGTTTGCCAACAATATTACCAGTAAGGATCTGGCGGATATGTGGATACACGAAGGCTTTACAAATTATTCGGAAACGCTTTTTACGGATTATGTTTATGGTACCCAGGCAGGCAACGAATATAATTATGGTAGCAGAAGGGGAATCAGAAATGATAAGCCGATTATCGGTCCCTATGGAGTAAACAAGGAAGGAAGTGGCGACATGTACCCTAAATCGGGTAATATGCTGCACAGTATCCGGCATGCGATGAACAATGATGAAAAATTCAGGGAATTATTGCGCTTTCTGAACAAAAAATTCTACCACCAAACGGTTACTACAGAAGATATTCAAAAAGTGGTCAGCCAGTATTTCGGCAGCAGTGTAGAAAAAATATTTGACCAATACCTCAGAACAACAAAAATTCCGGTATTGGAATATGCCGTATCGGCAGATAAAACAACTTTGTTTTACCGCTATACCAATTGTGTGCCGGGGTTCAATCTGCCCATTTTTATGCAAACAGACAAAGGATCACTGATACTGGGGCC
>JBDKLG010000139.1:0-2553 GCA_039795695.1 Bacteroidota bacterium | reverse complement strand
CCGGCCAGGTATCCACCCAATCCCATGGCAATGGAACCCGCAGCTATTTCTGCAATACCTGCAATAACAATCAGGTGTACATCCTTTACTGCTCCGCTTAATCCTGCGGCCAGCGCAAAAGGAACGGTAAGCCCGTCTGACATACCAATAACAATATCAGTAAGGGTTTCAGAACTGGTTAAATGCTGTTCGGTATGGGTATGGTGAAGATGGGTGTCCATAAGTTTTATTTAAAGAATCGTATTAAAAATAAGTTTTTTTGAATAAATCTAAATGTTTGATTATCAGCATATTTAAACTTCCAATGGTGAATTGTTCATACACTGGTAACCTTGACTTAATAATTCGGTAACACTGAAAATTGAGTTTTGCACAGAATAAAAAAGCAACTATGTTCAAAAAGATACGCATTTATTTAAGTCTGGCATTCATGTTTATGTACTCAGTGCAGGCTTTCTCACAAGAAACCACTTCATCTTTGAATGGTCGGGTGACCGATTCCAAGGGAGCTTTTGTTTCGGGTGCAGTAATTACTGTTAAGCACGAACCAACCGGATTTGTTGTAAATGCCCAGTCAAACAGCAAAGGTATTTTTAATATTCCCAATCTAAAGCCGGGTGGACCTTATTCCGTTAAAATAAGTTATGTAGGATATAAGGACGAAATATACAACGACGTAAACCTTGGTCTGGGAAGCAATCCGAATGTGGCAGTTGTGTTAAACCCCAGCTCCTCCGTATTAACAGAGGTAACCGTAACTTCTGCAGGCCGTAAAGTCATTCCCGGTTCAACCACAATTGGTAGCAGACAACTTTCCAGTTTACCCACTATAGGAAGAAGCCTGGCTGATTTTACCAGGTTAACTCCTCAATCCAATAACAATTCTTTTGCCGGTACCAATTTCCGCTACAACAACCTTACTATTGATGGTGCTATTAACAATGATGCGTTTGGATTTAGCAATTCTGCCGGTGGAGTGAGTGGGGGTGGGCAGGCAGGTGCTGCAGGTTCGGGTACTAGAACCAATCCGTACAGTTTGGATGTGATTCAGGAAGTGCAGGTACAATTAGCACCTTATGATGTTAAAATAGGCAATTTTACCGGTGGTAGTGTTAATGCGGTAACCAAGAGTGGATCGAATGATTATCATGGTTCGATTTATTCCTATGGAAGAACCCAGGCATTGTTTGGTAAAAGTGTGGATGGGGCAAAAACTAAAATCGGGTCAGATTTTTACGATTATCAATACGGCGCAACGCTTAGTGGTGCCATTGTAAAGAATAAAGTATTTTTTATTGTTAATTATGAACATACCGACAGGCAAGAGCCAACTGCCTACAATGTAGGAGACCCGGGGGCTGCCATGACGCTGGCTGAAGGACAGGCAATCGTAAATCAATTAAAAACCAAATACAATTACGACCCCGGAAGCTTTACCGGTGCTTATAAAATATTCACCAAAAGTGATAAGTTTTTTGGAAGATTGGATTTTAACCTGAATCCCAAAAACACCTTAACCTTAAGGGCTATCTATACGGCAGGAAGCGGTAATAACCTGGAGAGATCTTCTAATAATTTCCAGTTTGGCTCTTCCGATTTTACACAGAATACAAAGAACCTGAACATTACCGGAGAGTTAAAAACAAAGATCAGCGGTACCGTTAGCAACCAGTTAAACCTAAGCTATATCAATGTACATGAATACAGAGACTTTCCCGGAACACTTGCTCCATACATAGATATAGACAACGGCAGAATTACATTGGGAACCTGGCGAGAAGCTTCTATTTATAACCTGAAGCAAAACACCATCGAGTTAAGCGATAACCTTACCGTTACAAAAGGTATCCATAAATTAACTTTTGGAACACACAATGAATTTTATCAGTTAACCTATGGTTTTATCAATTCATGGAATGGCCGTTGGGAATATTCAAGAGGACTCAACAGTTTTCTTGCCGATAACCCAAGCCGTATCAGGGGTGCATTTACAACTGACCCAAAGTTGCCCAATAACAGAGAATCGATTTACAATAATCCACCCAATCCTTTTTCTGTAGCATTAACCAGCCTGTATGCACAGGATGAAATTGCGCTTAGTCCAACTTTCAAACTATCTCCCGGCATCCGGTTCGATTATTCATTTGTTGGATCACAGCCTTATCTTGATCCCGCATTGAATTCAACAAATTCGGCTAATTATGTTTCCGGAAATCCAACTTATACAAATACCCCATTCAGAGAATTAACAGGCAATCTGCCCTCCCGCTTGGCGGTATCGCCAAGGTTGGGATTCCAGCTTGATGTAAAAGGCGATCAGTCCTTCATCATTCGGGGCGGTACAGGAATATTCACCGGCCGTGTCCCATTTGCATGGTATGGATATGCCTATACGCTTAACGGAGGAACCTATGGCAATATTGATTGGAATGGGCCTGCTGCAGCACAAACAGTACCTATGGCCATAGACCCGCAGGGGCTGAGAGATACGGTAACCAAATATGGAGGTGCTTCAAGAAGCAGTACCAGGGAAATAGATGTATTTGATAACAA
>JBDKLG010000138.1:0-21217 GCA_039795695.1 Bacteroidota bacterium | reverse complement strand
GCTTACACAGGGGTTTAGCAAAGGCATTTTTCATCCACCGGCCCCCATTGCCTGAATACCAAGCTATTCTTAAAGACAATCATTCTTTAGGAACAATTACTTATTACATCAATCATATCATCATTTGCCATCTACCTGGCAATAAATAAATTCTTATGAAACATATTTTCGTAGTTATCAGCTTTTTGACCATTGCCTGCACAGGATTTGCACAAAAATCAACAACAACGCTTGCTGCAGAAAAATCATTCCATGAAAAATTCCCGAATGCCAAAGAAGCGAAATGGGAAAAAGAAGGGAAAGATGAATTAGAAGTAAGTTTTGTTCAGGATGGGAAAAAGGGTTCAGCCAATTTTTCTCCGGCAGGTGAATGGCTCGAAACAGAAATGGCCATCCCCGCATCAGCAGCCCCGAAAGCTGTTATCGATGCATTTAACAAAAATTTCCCGGGTGCAACCATCAGTGAACTGTATCAAATCAGCTCAAAAAAGGAAAAAAACTATTTTGAAGTTGAATACCTGTTGAAAGGAAAGAAGAAAGAGGCAAAAATCAGTGCCGATGGTAAAATAATCTAAACAATTGAACGGCACTTATTTTAAAAGTGCCGTTCAATCTTTTAACAGCTAAAGAAAAACCAATGAAACTATTTATTTATAGCATACTAGGCTGCTTTTTCATCAATGCAACCGGTGCGCAGCAGGTAAGCGGAACCATTCTTTCGGGCATTGACCAAAAACCTCTTGGCAATGTTTCTGTATTTGAATCGGGTTCCAAAAAAGGAACTACCACCAATGACAAAGGCTATTTTAGTTTAACAGCTAAATGGCAGGGAAAAATTCAATTGCAGTTTTCACACACCGGTTTTCAAACAAAAGATACCACCCTCGAAATAAGCGGCACCGGAACAATCAATCTGCAAATAGTACTGGAAGAAGCAGGGGGTGAGCTGGATGAAGTAATCATTGTTTCCTCCTCAAGAACCAATTCCAGGATTGAAGACCTGCCCACAAAAGTGGAAGTGCTTGGCTCAGAAGAAGTACATGAAGAAAATGGCATCAAACCAGGAAATATCGCCAGCTTACTGGGCGATATAGCCGGTATCCAAATACAGCAAACAAGCGCTGCCACAGGCAATGCCGACATGCGCATACAGGGATTGCAGGGTAAATACACGCAGTTGTTAAGAGACGGAATGCCCCTGTTTGGCGGTTATGCCGGAAGCTTCAGCATTCTGCAGATTCCACCGCTGGATTTACAGCAAATAGAATTGGTTAAAGGTGCGAGCTCCACATTATATGGAGGAGGCGCAATTGCTGGTATGGTAAACCTGGTTTCCAAAAGACCCAAATTAAACAAAGCGGAAAGAAGCTTCACCATCAACCGCTCTACCCTAAAGGAAAATAACCTCAACCTCTATTTTTCTGAACGGAACCAGAAAGCCGGCTATACATTTTTCGCAGGTGGTACCCTGCAGAAAGAAGTAGACGTTGACAAAGACGGGTTTTCTGATCTGCCATCGGTAAAGAGTATACTGGTACACCCAAGATTATTTCTTTACAACAATCCTTCTTCTACGGTAATAATTGGTTACACCCTCAATTATGAAGACCGCAATGGTGGCGATATGCAGGTATTGAATAAACAAAGCAGCAGCGCGCACCAGTTTTTTATTCAAAACAAAAGCCTGCGCAATACTGCAGACCTGACCTGGGAAAAAAAACTGCCCGGTAATGCACAGCTCACTGCTAAAACAAGTGTGAGTTTTTTAAACAGGAAAGTGAACACCAATGTGTTTGGTATGATAGGCAACCAGCTTACCTGGTATGGTGAACTGGCATACGCCAAAAAATGGGAAAAACACAATTTAGTAACCGGCATTAATTTTAATGGCGAAAATTTTACCAAAAAGGAACCTGATAGCAGCCTGCTTCCCAATGAAAGAAACAATACCCTTGGATTTTTTGTGCAGGACGACTGGAAATTCAATGATCAGTTCATTCTGCAATCGGGACTAAGAATTGATGCCACGAATAATTATGGGGTATTTGTACTTCCCAGACTTTCCCTGTTGTATAAGTTAAGCCATGAAATAACCATGCGCATAGGGGGAGGGCTTGGTTATAAAACACCTACTTTGTTCAATGCTGAAATTGATGAGCGCGACTATCATTACCTGACAGGATATGCACCCGGTACCAAAGCAGAGCATTCCATCGGAGCAAACTATGATGTGAATTATAAAACAAAGGCAGGTAAATGGGAGCTGACATTGAACCAGACATTTTTTTACAACAGCATTCAGCAACCTTTGCTGTACAGCAAGCTGGCTACAACAACACCTGTTTTTTATTACCAGAATGCAGGGGATGATTTGCGAACATGGGGTTTTGAAACTTATCTGCAAGCGATGAAAGAGCCATGGGAGCTGTATTTGGGCTATGTTTATACCAATGCCAAAAGAAAATACAATACCGTTAATCCCAATCTGCCCCTGATCGCAAGAAACAAACTGGCTACCGTTATTGCCTATTCTTTTAGTGATGATTTCAGGGCAGGTATTGAATCTGCCTATACGGGGAAACAATTTCTTGACAATGGTACCACTACCACACCCTATTTATTTACTGCTTTAATGCTACGTTACAATATTGGTAAAGCGGCATTTGTATTGAATTGTGAAAACCTCTTCGATTACCGGCAAAACAAAAATGGTTCTTTGGTACAACCACCCTTAACCAATCCCGGCTTTCCCGAAATCTGGGCACCATTGGATGGAAGAGTGATTAACCTGTCGATGTACCTGAAATGGTAAACGGCATTGATCAGTGGTTACCGGGTTAAAAGTTGATAAAAAATTTCACTAATTTCAACACATGAAAAACAAGGGGTTAAAACTGGCAATTGTTTGTGTAGCATGCCTCCTCATTGTTTACCTGGTTACACTATTTATCCAATTCCTTACAAAAAAATAAACTGGCATGAAGAAAAACATGGGTACCACCGATCGCATTATCAGGACCATCGCTGCAATCGTATTTTCGGTATTGTATTTCACCGGTACGGTAACAGGCACATTCGGACTTGTACTGCTTGTATTGGGTGCTGTTTTGCTGGCAACATCTTTTATCAGTTTTTGTCCATTGTATGTGCTTCTGGGAACCAATACCTGCCAGAAAAAAGAGTAGGAAAATACGAGGCTGTTTTAGTATACAAAAGCATTTGAATGAGGACCCTCATTCATTTGTAAACGAATAAAAAAAGACCAATAAAAAGGGCACTTGAAAGAGTGCCCTTTTTATTATTGCAATGCCGAATAAACGGCGACCTTAAATTTTTCGGCAATATCTCCATGGCTGAAAGGGTATTGCTGAAGCACAAACTGGGCAATTATTTTTTCTTTGGGATCTATCCAGTAAGAAGATGCAAACATACCACCCCAGCTGAATGTGCCCTCCGACAAAACAGTGTTGGCCTTGCTTCCGGCTGTTACCACTTCAAAGCCCAAACCAAATTTAGCAAGCCTGCCCATATTGATTTCACCAATTTGGTTCATGGTCATGAGTTCTATGGAATGCCTGCTTAACAATTGTCTGCCGTTTGCTTTTCCTTTGTTCAAAAGCATTTGCATGAACAATGCATAATCATAGGCCGTTGATACCAATCCCCCTCCCCCCGAATAAAAACTTCCGTCGCTTAAATTGGGGTAATCGCGGTAAAACATTCCATTCACGTTAATTGTTTCGGGGGTATTCACTGCATGTTTGCCGGCATCGTCTGAATGCAGCATTGCCAAACGCTGTTGCTTTTCACGGGGGATATAGAAATAAGTATCATTCATGCCAATCGGATCGAATATATTTTTTCTGAAATACTGGTCCAGGCTCAAACCACTTACCGTTTCTATTAAATACCCCAGTACATCGGTATTGAGGCCATAGGTGAATTTCTCACCCGGTTGATGCACAAGCGGCAGTTTTCCAAGTTTTTTGATATTATCAGCCAATAGTCCGCCTTTCAGTCCAATACCCCCAACCACACCTGCTTTCGCATAAATTGAATTCATGGTTTCACTGCCAATTTGCGCATAACCGATTCCTGAAGTATGTGTAAGTAAGTCACGAATGGTAATTTCTCTTTTGGCAGGAACGGTGCTGTAGGAAGAATCTGCTTTATTAAACTTATCCAGTACAACGGGCTTTCTGAATTCAGGTATGTATTTGGAAATGGGCTCGTCGAGCAAAATTTTACCCGACTCATACAACATCATTACGCCCACACTTGTGATAGCTTTTGTTTGAGAAGCAATGCGCCAGATGGCATCTTTTTGCAGGGGTTTGTTTTTTTCCCTGTCATCGAAGCCCAGTGCTTTATGGTAAACAATATTGCCATCTTTTGCAACAAGGGCAATAGCTCCTGCAATCCAGTTACTGTCTATGTATTTCTGGATAAGCTGATCAATTCTTTTTAAACCCTCCGATGAAAAACCGTTTTTCTCAGGCGTGCTGCTGTTTGCCAATGCCAACTTTGAAACCTGTGCAAAACTGTATGAATAGGAGAAGAAGCCGAGAAGAAGCAATTGCAGAAATATTTTTTTCATGGTTTAATTGATTGAAGAAACAAGTTCGACAAGTTTTTTTATTAAACCAATAAAATAGTAGCAACATTGCAGCGAATCTCTGCAGCATTTTCTGCTTCTATGCCGGCCCGGATACCCTGCCTGGTCAGTCTCCCCAAATCTCAGCGTGCTTTGCGAAATAGGGGAGTGCAAAAGTTCCCATTAATCCGGTAATGATTTCTATGCCCATTGTTAAGCCCCTTGCAGAAGCGGGCATGGCTTGTCCGGTAGGAAACATATTGTGCCCCAGCGGAATAAAAGCAACAATTGCAGTTAGTGCCAGAGAACCCAGTATATACAGCAGCAGCCCTTTTTTTACATATTGCATAACCAGTGAGTACACAATGCCGGCGATTACCAGCGTGGGGATGCAAAAAAAGATGATGGAATTGATATTGATAAATTCCGCGAACTCATAGCCGGTGATTTTTCGATAAATAATATCGAAAGCAAGGCCAATAATTGCGGTAACAATGCCTACAAATAAGCCTCCGAGTATACCTCTGGTGGAAAGAGAATAGCGATAAGAATAATCTTGGTTTGCCATAAATACTTGTTTAATGCATTAATTGAATAATGAAGACAATAAGGTAGAAATTAAAGGCTACTCAAATGATCATGGCCGGATGAAGAAGCAATAATGCCGCTGGTATATAGCTAAGCCGATGCAGAAACACGTAAAAGTTAAGGCTTTTATCCGGTAAATGCAATAGCTAAGTTTAAAGTGGGGTTTAAACAGTCCTTAACAACAGAACCGCTTATTAATTAAGCATTTGTGATATTATTTCGGGAAAAAACCGATGCTCCAGCAGGTGAATTTTCTGTGCCAGGCTATCGGGGGTTTCATCGGTGTCAATACTGCATTTAGCCTGGAAAAGAACTTCTCCCTCATCAAAATGCTCATTTACATAATGGATGGTGATACCGCTTTCCTTTTCTCCCGCAGCAATAACAGCTTCATGCACATGCATCCCATACATTCCCTTACCACCATATTTTGGAAGCAGGGCCGGATGAATATTGACGATGCTGTTTGGATAGGCTTTGATCAAACCAGCGGGCAGTTTCCACAAAAAGCCCGCCAGCACGATAAAATTGATCTTATACTGGGTTAATGCAGGTAAATAGGCATTTCCCTTGAAAAAAGCTTCTTTCTCAATCAGCAGGGTAGGAATACCATGTTTTCCGGCTACCGTTAAAACCCCCGCGCCTGGTTTATTACAAACAATCAACCCAATTGTAACAGCGGGGCGGTGGTCCTTAAAGTATTGAATAATTTTTTCGGCATTTGTTCCGGTACCGGAAGCAAAAATGGCCATGATATGCTTTTGAGCAGGGCTGCTTTGCCCGGGCTTGCCGGCTTTGCTACTAAATTGGTCGTCTATAAATAAGCTGCTTCCGGGGTTCAAACCGGAGGATTTATCCCGGAGAATGCCCAGTTTCCTCAGAAGTTTCTGCTCATATTTCCAAAAAAAGCGCCACTGCCCCAGTAAAGCACCATAGCCCAACAGGATAAACTGGTAACCAAAAAGAAGCATGGCCAGTCTTAATAACAGTTTCCATACCCAAAAAGTATGGGCATCAACCCCCAGCAGGGCGGTAATATACCGGGTAAGTATGGCTGTAGTGGTTCCTGTAAGCCCAAATACCATAAAAACAATCCAGAATTGCCGGGTACTTAACCCCCATTTTTTCTGCAGCCTTTTTAACATGGGTCAAAAATGCGATAAAAAAATGAGTAATCTTTTGCCGCTGCTCAAATAGCCGAATTATTCAATCTAATGCATAATTGGGCCACATGTTTTGAAAGAATCGGAAACAATCGGCTGAAACTCAAGCCTGATAAGGATAAAAAAATTTTTCAAAGCTGGAGTTTTTGTCAGCTTCCTGTCATATTTTTGCAGCCGTTCACGGATATTTTTCCACACCAAGAACCACAGTTTGTGAATATGATATCTTTTAGAAGTTTAGCCAAAACCTGCTTCACCGGAACCCTCCTTTTCCTGAGTTTTTCTTTGGGTAATACAGCAAATGCGCAAGACGGGAAAACACTTTTCCAGACCAATTGTGCTTCCTGCCATGCTGTACACAAAAAATTAACCGGACCGGCATTAACTGGTGTTGAAGACCGCTGGCCTGATAAAACCAGGTTATATGCATGGATCAAGAACAATGCAGCAGTGTTGAAATCTGGCGATAAATACGCCAACGACCTTTTCGTTGAGTATAATAAAGTAGCAATGACGCAGTTTCCAAGTCTTTCCGACAAGGATATTGATGCCATCCTGGGCTATATAAAAACCGTTCCTGCTCCCGGAGCAGCCGGACCTGCAGGCTCAGTTGACCCCAATGCAGCTAAAAATGTGGAAGGAGACAATACCCTCTTATTTGGGTTGCTTACCCTGGTTTTGGCGGTAGTTGCTTTAATATTATTGCAGGTTAATGCCAATCTGAAAAAACTGGCCGATGACCGCGAAGGTTTCCCGGTTATTGAACCCGTTCCTTTCTGGAAAAACAAAAGCTATATCGCTTTGTTAACCGTGGTTTTATTTGTGGTAGGCGGATACCTTACTACCAAGGGTGCCATGGGATTAGGCCGCAGCAAGGATTACCAGCCGGTTCAGCCCATCTTCTATTCTCATAAAGTACATGCCGGCGTTAACCAGGTTAACTGCCAGTATTGCCATATTGGTGTTGCACAGGGTAAACAGGCCACCATCCCTTCTGTAAATATTTGTATGAACTGCCACCTGGCTATTAATGAATACAAAGGAGAGAAATTGTATACGGAAGAAGGCACCGAAGTGAACGGTACAGAACAGATACAGAAATTATACAAATATGCAGGTTATGTAGATGGCCAGCCATGGGATGCTTCCAAAGCAAAACCAATTGAGTGGGCCCGCATCCACAACCTGCCCGATCATGTTTATTTTAATCACTCGCAGCACGTAAAAGCAGGTAAAGTACAATGCCAGACCTGCCATGGTGAAATACAGAAAATGGACGAGGTTAAACAGTTTACCGACCTGAGCATGGGATGGTGTATTAACTGCCACCGCGAAACCAAGGTACAGTTCAAAGACAATGGATTTTACAGCATTTATGAGAAGTATCACCAGGATCTGAAAAATGGCAAAATTGATAGTACCAAAGGAATTACTGTAGAGAAAATTGGCGGTACAGAATGCCAGAAATGTCACTATTAAGTCCCCCAAATCCCCATCTGGGGACTAAGGGTTGTTCTTTATATTTTATAACAATTTTTAAATAGTCCCCCTTTAGGGGTTAGGGGTAATTATGGAGCAAAAAAAGCACTGGCAAAGTTTTGGAGAACTGAATCAGTCTGATGCATTCAATAAGGATGTAAATGACGAATTCAGAGAAGAACTACCGTTTGTTGCCGCCGAAGAAAGCACCAGCTTTTTACAAGCAAAAGCACCGCGCAGAGACTTTTTAAAGTACCTGGGTTTCAGCACTGCTGCTGCAGCCGCTGCAGCCAGCTGTGAAATGCCGATTAAAAAAGCCATCCCCTTTGCCAATAAGCCTGAGGATGTGGTTCCCGGTATTTCCAAATACTATGCAACTACCTATGTACAGGATGGCGACGTAGTAAGCGTTTTAGCCAAAGTGCGCGATGGCCGCCCTATTAAAATTGAAGGAAATGACCTGAGCCCCATCACCAAAGGCGGAACCTCTGCCCGTGTACAGGCTTCGGTGCTGGATTTATATGATACGGCCCGTTTACGTTTCCCCACCATCGACGGAAAAGAAGTTACTTTTGAAGCAGTGGATAAAGCAGTTGCTGCTGCTGTTTCAGGTACTGTGGTAGTTGTAACCAGTACCATCACTTCCCCCTCTACCAAAGAAATTATCGGTCAGTTCCTGGCCAAATACCCCGGCAGCCGCCACGTAACATATGATGCCATTTCTTACAGTGGTATGTTATTGGCCAATGAAGCTAGCTACGGTAAAAAAGCCATTCCTTCCTACCATTTCGAAAATGCAAAAGCAATCGTAAGTATTGGTGCAGATTTCCTGGGAACCTGGATCAGCCCGATTGAATTTGCACGTCAATATGCCAGCGGCAAAAAACTGGATGAGAAAAAACCCGAAATGAGCAAGCACATTCATTTTGAAAGTGTTGCCAGCTTAACAGGGTCTAATGCCGATGAAAAATATTTACACCGCCCTTCCGAAACAGGTGCCGTTGTGGCAGCGCTGTTAAGTGCTGTAAACGGACAAGGGGTTTCAATAGCCGATCCCAAACTGAAAGCAGGAATTGAAAATGCAGCCAAAGCCCTGAATGC
This sequence comes from Bacteroidota bacterium, assembly GCA_039795695.1. Lineage (GTDB taxonomy): Bacteria > Bacteroidota > Bacteroidia > Chitinophagales > Chitinophagaceae > Sediminibacterium. The sequence continues at coordinate 12,292 of JBDKLG010000138.1, read as the reverse complement.
CAATAAAGGCGCTGCTTTGGTGGTTTGCGGCAGCAATGATGTGAATGTGCAGATTGTCGTAAACGCGATTAATGAAGCCATTGGAGCAGGTGGTAAAACCATCGACTGGTCAGTAACTACAAATGCCCGCCAGGGAGTAGATGCTGATTTTGCCAAACTGGTGGAAGATATGAATGCCGGCACGGTAAGTACTTTGCTGATTCATGGTGCCAACCCTGCTTATTCCTGGTTTGATGCGGATAAATTCAAAGCAGGTCTGAAAAAAGTAAAAACAACGGTTTCCTTTAATACCAAGGTTGACGAAACAACAGAGCTTTGCAAATTTGCCATTCCCGACCATCATTTCCTCGAAAGCTGGGGCGATGCAGAAGCAATCAGCGGGCATTATTCTTTTATCCAGCCTACCATTTATCCGCTGTTCAAAACACGTCAGTGGCAGGATAGCCTTTTAAAATGGAGCGGTGCTGCCGTTGATTACCTGGCTTTTCTGAAAAATTTCTGGTCTGCCAAACTGGGTGGTGAAACGGGATGGGACAAGGCTTTGCAGGATGGTGTTTGGAACGCATCCCCAACAAACCCTGCCGGAGCAGGATTTAACGGAGCATCGGTTGGTGCTGCCCTTGCTGCATTGAATGCCGGAAAAAAAGGCGGAAAAATTGAATTGGTCCTATATGAAAAAATAGGCATCGGTGCCGGTCAGGGTGCTGCCAACCCATGGTTGCAGGAATTACCTGATCCGATTACCCGTGCCACATGGGATAACTATGTAATTGTTTCCCCGGCTTTGGCCAGAACCGTTTTGAATATTGACCTGAACGATGGTGGCCAGGCAGATGCTTATGAAGTAAACCCACCCAAGAAAGTTGTTAAAGTAACGGTGAATGGGAAATCGATTGAGTTACCTGCACTGATTATTCCAGGAACACATCCTGATACAATTGCCATTGCTGTTGGTTATGGCCGCAGTGAGAAAATGGGTAAAGCCGTTATAGGCACAGGAAAAAACGCTTTTCCTTTGGCCGGTCTGAATGGCGCTACGGTAAGCTTTACAAATGTGAATGCCGAAATTGTGGCTACACAGGAAACCTATCCTGTTGCCCTAACACAAACACATAGCCGTTACGATACCAAGCAGGGTAACCGTACCGAACTAATGAAAGAAATAACACTGGCCGAATACAAACATAACCCTACCGAAATCCGTGATGAGCGTGAAGAGGAACTGAAACCATGGGGTGGACTGGAAAAATTTGAAAGCCAGGGAACCATTTATCCTGTTTACGACAGACCCGGAATCAAATGGGGAATGAGTGTAGACCTCAATACCTGCACGGGTTGTGCAGCTTGCGTGGTTGCCTGTAATGCCGAAAACAATGTTTCCATTGTTGGTAAACCGGAAGTATTACGTGGCCATGAAATGCATTGGTTACGCATTGACCGCTATTTCAGTGGCGATATGGATAACCCGAATGTTGTATTCCAGCCATTGATGTGCCAGCATTGCGACAATGCACCATGTGAAAATGTATGCCCTGTAGCTGCAACCAACCATAGCAGTGAGGGATTGAATCAAATGACCTATAACCGTTGTATTGGTACTAGGTATTGCGCAAACAACTGTCCTTATAAAGTTCGTCGTTTTAACTGGGCTGATTATACCGGTTCCGATAGCTTCGCAAATAACCAGGAAGGCATTGTGAATGATGTGGTATTGGAAATGAATGATGACCTTACCCGCATGGTACTTAACCCGGATGTTACAGTTCGTTCACGCGGTGTGATTGAAAAATGTTCATTCTGTGTACAGCGTTTACAGGAAAGCAAACTGAAAGCGAAAAGAGACAGCAGACCAATGGTTGACAGCGATATCAAAGTGGCTTGTCAGCAGGCTTGTCCTACCAATGCAATCAATTTTGGAAATGCCAATGATAAGGAGAGTTCCATCACAAAAACAAGAATGGAAAATCCGAACCGTCAGTTCTATGTGCTTGAACAATTGCACGTATTGCCCAATGTAACTTATATGGCCAAAGTGCGTAACCTGGAAGAAGAACACAGGGAAGGCGGAAAAGAGAAAGCGGCAGAGAAAAAGAAAGAAGCGCACGCAGAATAAGTTTGGAGCCGGCTGTTGTTTAATCCGGCAAGCTTAGTGACAAACAACTCAGTGCTGCATGACGAATAGAAAGTTGAACTGTGCGACGCAACAGGAGTTGAACAGAGAACAAAAGTTGATTCAATAAAAAATTATCCCGCTGCAAGAGGGATAGACTAATAAAAAAGACCAGATGCATTTAAAGTACGAATCACAACTTAGGGAACCATTGGTGAATGGCGATAAAAACTATCACCAGGTTACGGAAGACATCGTTCGCCCTATTGAAGCCAAGCCTTCCAGACTATGGTATATTGGTTTTTACATTGCAGTAGCATTATTGCTGTTTGGAGTTTACTCCATTTACAGAGATGTTACCTATGGTATTGGACAGTGGAACCTGAATAAAACCGTGGGTTGGGGCTGGGACATCACCAATTTCGTATGGTGGGTGGGTATTGGTCACGCCGGAACCCTGATTTCAGCGATCTTATTATTGTTCCGTCAGGGATGGAGAACGGGTGTAAACCGCGCTGCAGAAGCAATGACTATTTTTGCGGTAATGTGCGCAGGCCAGTTTCCTATCTGGCATATGGGTCGTGTATGGATGGCTTTCTTTGTGTTACCTTATCCCAATACCCGCGGACCTTTGTGGGTAAACTTTAATTCTCCCTTATTGTGGGATGTATTTGCGATCTCTACTTATTTTACCGTATCTCTTTTATTCTGGTATAGTGGTTTGATCCCGGATCTGGCAACCGTTCGTGACCGTGCGTTTACAAAACTGCGTAAGCGTTTATATGGTATCACTTCTTTTGGCTGGACAGGTTCTACCAAACACTGGCAGCGTCATGAGAGCCTTTCATTGGTATTGGCCGGATTGAGTACACCGTTGGTATTATCAGTGCACACCATTGTATCCTTCGACTTTGCCACATCGGTAGTACCGGGATGGCATACAACCATCTTCCCTCCTTATTTTGTGGCGGGAGCCATCTTCTCAGGATTTGCCATGGTGCAAACCCTGATGGTGATTATCCGGAAAGTTTTTGAAATGGAAGATTACATCACTTTGGGTCATATCGAAGCGATGAATAAAGTAATTGTATTAACAGGTTCAATAGTAGGTATTGCTTATTTAACAGAATTATTCATGGGATGGTACTCTCAGAATAAATATGAGGGATACACTTTCTGGTACAGCCGTGCTTACCTGTTCAGCCCCTATGGATGGAGCTATTGGGGTATGATGGCTTGTAACGTACTGAGTCCGCAGATTTTCTGGTTCCGTAAAATGAGAAGGAATTTATTCGTAACATTCTTCATGAGTATTATCGTGAACATTGGTATGTGGTTTGAGCGCTTTGTAATCATTGTAACTTCTTTGTACAGGGATTATCTTCCATCCAGCTGGTCTGTTTATTACAGTCCTACTATCTGGGAAATAGGTTTCTATGCAGGAACTTTTGGATTGTTCTTTACCTGCTTCTTCCTGTTTGCGAAATACTTCCCGGTAATTGCGATTGCCGAGATCAAATATGTATTGAAAACATCCGGTGAGAATTATAAAGAGCAGATGGGTGGTATTGAAGCGGAAGATGTAGAAAAATTTGCGCACAACCAGGCGCATCATTAGTAGTGGATAATCTTGGCCTTCGGGCCGGGGATATAATATATAAATTTCAGCGTGAACCATTGGCAGAGGTCTGTGGTTTAACAAAACTGGAAGCTCAGCGCTAAAAGCTAAACACATGGCAAAAAAGAAATTCGTAGTTGGCTGTTTTGATGATGAAGCCGTTTTATTTCCGGCAGTAAAGAAAGTACGTACTGCAGGGTATAAGATTCATGATGTATATACACCATTTGCGGTGCACGGACTGGATCACGCACTGGGATTAAGAGAAACCAGTTTGCATACTGCAGGATTTATTTATGGCATTACCGGTACATCAACAGCACTGGGGTCTATCAGCTGGATTCTGGCCAAAGACTGGCCTTTGAATTTTGGCGGAAAGCCGCATTTTGCCTTACCGGCCTGGGTGCCCATCACTTTCGAGTTAACTGTTTTATTTGCTGCGGTTGGTATGGTGCTCACTTTCTGTTACCTGTGCCAGTTAGCTCCTTTTGTGAAGAAGCACCATTTTCATGCACGTGCTACTGATGATCTTTTTGTGATGGTGATTGAGTGCACGGAAAAAACAAATGCAGAAGACCTGAAAGCATTTCTGGCCAGTAACGGAGCGGTAGAAACCGATATACAGGTTGCAGAAGATGGCTGGTGGTTAGGTCGTTATGACAAAGACGAAATACTTTTTGAAAATAAAACAGTAGCTGCTTACTAATATTTAGAATAGATCTATGATGAAGAAATTATCAATCATAACTGTAGTATCTGCCACAGCGGTTTTTATGAGCTGCAGCGATGTAAAGCGCACACCCGGCGATGTTTATATGCCGGATATGGCTTACAGCCGTGCTTATGAAAGCTATGCAGACCACAGTAACCTGGCAGAAAAAGGCATCAATTATACCAATATGCCGGTAGCAGGAACTATTTCACGTGAAGAGGAAATGCCTTTTCATATTGCCAAGGACAAAACAGGAGATACCACCAACTATTTCGCTTCCCGCCAGGTTAAAAGCCCGATTGACACATTTTCTGCAAAAGATGCAGAAGAAGCAGAGCGCTTGTACCTGATTAATTGCGGTATTTGTCATGGTACCAATTTGAATGGGAATGGTCCTTTGTACAAGGATGGAACTGGGCCTTACCCCGTAGCACCTAAAAACCTGGTAGGAGATCCGGTCGTTTCTGTGATGCCTGAAGGGCAGATGTTTTATTCTGTCAGCTATGGTAAAAACAAAATGGGTTCCTATGCTTCACAATTGAGCCGCAAACAGCGCTGGATGGTGATAAGGTATATCAAGATCAAGCAGCTAACAGGTAAATCAATAAAAGCACCGGCAGCAGCGGTTGCAGCAAAATAAACAATCCTTCTTTGCCGGAGCAGTTCGGGCAGAGAGAGTAATAACTGATATAAAAGAGATTAAAGATGGCATCTATCAGACAGCAATTTGAGATTCCCGGCAAGATGAAGACCTGGTCACTAGCCTTGATTGGTGTGGGTTTGGTATCATTGGTAATCGGTTTGGTTACCAAGGGTTTCAGTGCGGATGAACATGAACAGGCCCATTTCTGGGGAACCCTGATGTATAATACGATCTTCTGGACCCTGGTTTGTAATGCCAGTATGTTTTTTATCTGTGTAACCACCCTGGCAATGGGTGGCTGGCAACAATCCTTCCGTCGCATACCCGAAGCTATTTCAACAATGGTACCTATTTTTGGTGCCATCACTTTTGCGGTTTTGATTTATGTTGTTTTGGGCGATAAACACCATATCTATCATTGGCTGGATAAGGAAGCCGTTGCAAAAGATCCCATCCTTACCGGAAAATCAGGTTTTCTGAATCCAACTTTCTTCATTATCTGGACTACCCTGGCCATCGGCCTTTGGAGTTTGCTGGGTTGGAGAATGCGCCAGATTAGCAGGGAAGCAGATGAAGCACCGATGGACCAGGAAAAAGGCGCCAGCTTTATCTGGAGAAATACCGTACGCGCTGCTTTGTTTACCGTATGGTTCGCATTAACCGTAGGCTCAACCATCCCCTGGTTATGGATGATGAGCATTGATGCACACTGGTATTCTACCATGTACAGCTGGTATACTTTCGCCAGTTCATTTGTATCGGGTATGTCATTGGTTGCATTATGGGTAATTTACCTGAAAAACAAAGGATACCTCGAATTAACCACGCAGGAACACTTACACGATATCGGTAAATTCATGTTTGCATTTTCTGTATTCTGGACCTATCTCTGGTTTTCCCAGTATATGCTGATCTGGTATGCCAATATCCCGGAAGAAACTGTGTATTTCAAACACAGGGTTCAGGGGCCCTATAAAGGAATATTTTTCCTGAACCTGATTATCAATTTTATTTGCCCCTTATTGATTCTGATGAAACGCTCGGCAAAAAGAAATTATACGCTGGTAACATTCATGGCCATACTCATTTTATTCGGTCACTGGATTGATTTCTACCAGATGGTAATGGGCAGCCTGTCGAAAGAGCATGTAACCCTTGGCTGGCTCGACTTTGGTATATTAAGTTTGTTTGTAGGCCTGATGATTTTATTTGTTGGAAAATCACTGGCAAGCAAACCTTTGATTGTGAAGCATCATCCGTTCCTGAAAGAAAGTATCATTCACCAGGTTTAGTAATAAACCTGTAAAGCATAATTGTTAGACTAAGATAATATTGATAGCGATATGACAATGTTTTTAACCATAGCTGTAATTGTACTGGTTTTTGTAGTAATCTTTCAGATTGCCAAAGCCAGTGAATATGTGTCGGTTTTAAAAGGCGAAGAAATTAGCCGTAAACACAACAACAAAATTAATGGGTTCCTGATGGTAAGCTTTTTGGTGTTGGGTTTGATAGGTGTTTGGTATTGCAACAAACTCTATTTCGGAAAAACATTGCTGGCCTTCGATGCTTCAAGTGTGGAGGGAGCCCGTGTGGATTCCATGTTATGGATTACACTTGCCGTAACCGGAATAGTGTTTATCGCTACCCAGTTCATTCTTTTTTGGTTTGCCTATAAATACCAGGAAACCGATAACCGCAAAGTCTATTATTTTCCGCACGATAATAAACTCGAGGTTTTGTGGACCATTGTTCCGGCCATCGTATTGACGGTTTTGGTGATCATTGGCCTGCGTAACTGGTTTCTTTTTACCGGAGAGCCACCCAAAGATGCCATGGTAGTAGAGGTAACCGGCAAACAGTTTAACTGGATTTACCGTTACCCCGGAAAAGACGCTTCTTTCGGTAAAAAATATTTTAAAAACATCGACGACGCTGCAAGCAATACCCTGGGTATTATCTGGGAAGATGAGTTAAGTCATGATGATATTGTTACCGATAAAATGATTCTGGTAAAAGGAAGACCCGTTAAACTGATCATCGGATCAAGGGACGTAATTCATGATGTGGGACTTTCTCATTTCAGGTTGAAAATGGATGCCGTACCCGGTATTCCTACCACTTTGTGGTTTACCCCCAAGTACACTACCAAAGAAATGAAGGAATTGACCGGCAATCCGGATTTTGTTTATGAAATCAGTTGTGACCAGATGTGCGGTAACGGGCACTATTCCATGAAAGGAATTATTGAAGTGGTTGATCAGGAAGAATACGATGTATGGCAGGCGAAGCAAAAACCTCAGTACCTGGTAACACATCCTGATAAGGATCCGTCTAATGCTAAGCCGGCAGCCGATACAACCAAAATGGCTGCAAAGCCTGTGGAAGCTCCTGCAAAGCCAGCAGAAAAAATGTAATTAGATAGTTAACACAGAACCGGTAACGGCAGATAAAGTTTTTGAAACAGAATTAATTAAAGAAACAGAGTATGAGTAACGAAGCTGTTTTACATGCACACTCAGAGGGTGCAACACATGATACACATGGTGATCACCATCATGAGCACCACCATCATGAAACATTTATCAGCAAGTATGTTTTTAGCCAGGATCATAAAATGATCGCTAAACAGTTTTTGATTACAGGGATGTTTTGGGCTGTATTGGGTGGATTGATGAGTGTATTGTTCCGTTTACAACTGGGCTATCCCGACCAGACCTTTCCATGGCTCGAAGATATTCTGGGCAAATGGGCCAAAGGCGGACATATTACCCCCGAAGCTTATTACGCACTGGTAACTACGCATGGAACAGTATTGGTATTCTTTGTATTAACAGCAGGGCTTAGTGGAACTTTTGCCAATTTCTTAATTCCATTGCAGGTAGGTGCACGCGATATGGCATCTCCTTTTCTTAATATGCTTAGCTACTGGTTTTTCTTCACAGCCAGTATCGTAATGCTTTCTTCCATTTTTGTTGAAACAGGCCCTTTTAGCGGGGGATGGACTGCTTACCCGCCTTTGAGCGCACTGGGAGATGCTTCACCCGGTTCTAAAACAGGAATGGATTTGTGGATTGTATCCATGGCTTTGTTTGTTGTATCGTCATTATTGGGCGGCCTGAATTATATCGCCACTATTCTCAATATGCGTACAAAAGGAATGAGCATGACCCGTATGCCATTAACCATTTGGGCTTTATTCTTTACAGCTGTATTGGGGGTATTGTCTTTTCCGGTTTTGTTCTCAGGTTTTATCTTACTGATATTCGACAGAAATTTCGGCACCAGTTTTTACCTGTCCGATATTTTTATCAATGGAGCAGCCTTGCCCAATGAGGGTGGTAGTGCTATTTTATACCAGCATTTATTCTGGTTCCTGGGTCACCCGGAAGTATACATCATCCTGTTACCTGCCATGGGTATGGTATCGGAAATATTGTCTGTTAACTCGCGAAAACCCATTTTTGGTTATATGGCCATGATTGGTTCCTTGTTTGCAATTGCAATATTGGCCTTCCTTGTGTGGGCACACCATATGTTTGTAACAGGATTGAATCCATTCCTGGGGTCCATATTTGTACTGTTGACACTGTTGATTGCGGTTCCATCAGCCATTAAAGTATTTAACTGGCTTACTACCTTATGGAGGGGCAATATCCGTTTTACGCCGGGTATGATGTTTGCCATCGGATTTGTAAGCTTATTTATATCGGGGGGACTAACAGGAATCTGGTTAGGAAACTCTGCACTGGATATTCACCTGCACGATACTTATTTCGTTATTGCGCATTTCCATATTGTAATGGGTGTGGCTTCCATGTTTGGTATGTTCGCAGGAATCTACCATTGGTTTCCTAAAATGTATGGCCGCTACCTGAATAATACCATGGGATATATTCATTTCTGGGTAACCATTGCGGGTGCTTACCTGATTTTCTGGCCCATGCACTACGAAGGCCTGGCCGGAATGCCCCGTCGTTATTACGATTACAGTATTTGGGAAAGCTTTAAGCAATTTGGTGAATTAAACAGATTCATCAGTACTGTTGCAATGATTGTATTTGCTGTTCAGTTATTGTTCCTGTTTAATTTCTTTTATTCCATATTTAAAGGAAGGAAAGTAACCACACAGAATCCATGGGATTCCAATACACTTGAATGGACAACGCCAATCCGCCCGGGGCATGGCAACTGGCCTGGTGAAATTCCCGAAGTGTATCGTTGGGCATATGATTATGGTAAGGATGGGAAAGATTTTATCCCTCAAACCACACCGGTTGGAGCAGACGAAAGTCACCATTAATACAATTGCTTCCTTTTGAATACAGTTCAGGAGGTAAACATATCATGCAATGCTCCCGTCAATCGGGAGCATTGCATTTAATCACAGATTAGCAGAAGATAGAAACATGGCAGATACGTTAAACACATCCGGGTCCACATCATTTTCCCTGGCATCCAAAGTGAAGGATTATTTTCAATTGATCAAATTCACTTTAAGCTTTACGGTGGTGTTTTCCTGCGTTATTTGCTACCTGCTCGCTCCCAATATAATTGGATATGACTGGTACATGATCCTGATCCTTTTTGTTGCGGGTATGCTGGTAACAGGTAGTGCCAATGCAATTAACCAGGCAGTTGAAAAAGATACGGATGCAATGATGAAAAGAACTGCTTCGCGCCCGGTTGCTGGCGGAAGAATGAGCCAGCAGGAAGCCTATACTTTTGCTGCCATTACCGGATTTTTAGGGGTTTTTATGATGGGCTGGTTTTTTAGAAGTGACGACAATGATTTTAACTGGAATGCTGCGATGCTCTCGGCATTCAGTCTGTTTCTTTATGCCTTCATCTATACACCGCTCAAAAAAGTTAACTCCATTGCTGTGCTGGTTGGCGCTTTTCCGGGTGCATTACCCTGCCTTATCGGCTGGGTAGCAGCAACCAATCTCATTAACCCGGCAGCCGTCATACATGTTGGCGACAAAAATTTTTCAAACTCAGGTGGCTGGATATTATTCGCCATACAGTTTCTATGGCAGTTTCCGCATTTTTGGGCCATTGCCTGGGTAGCTCATGGCGATTACAGCAAAGCGGGCTTTAAATTATTACCTGCTGATAAGGGGCCTACCAAATTTACCGCCATTCAGGGTATCATGTATTCTGTATTAATGATTCCTGTAGGGATGCTGCCCTTTTATTTTGGGATGTCGGGACAGCTAAGCATGTGGATACTGGTGGCTTCCAATCTTTTTATGGTGGTACAAAGCATTCGTTTGTACAAAGAAATGAATGCAAAAGCAGCAAGGAGGGTGATGTTCAGCAGCTATATTTATTTACCAATTGTATTATTGGCCTTACTGGCCGACAAGATCCGGTAATGCATCATTATCGGATAAGGATGGGTTGAAGGAAAACATAAAGAAATGGATTACTTGCATGTAAATGCTTAATTACTGATCAACTAATTTAAAATATGATGGCAGGCATAGAAACGAAAGAACCTACACGCATTCATCCGCATAAATTCACCCTTTGGGTGGCGATGGGTGCAATTGTGATGATGTTTGCGGCCCTGACCAGTGCCTATATCGTAAAAAAGAACCAGAGCAGCTGGCTGGAATTTGATTTACCGCGTATATTCTGGTATTCCAGTTTTACAATCCTGTTAAGCAGCTTAACCATACACCTGGCAGCAAAAGCATTCAAAGCAAGGGAAATGAGCAGGTATCGCAGCCTGGTTACCATTACAGCTATGCTGGGGGTATTATTCATGCTGATGCAGCTATGGGGCTTTAAAGAGCTGGAACTGAAAAACATAGCCCTTACCGGGCCTAAAAGCAATTCCGCGGCTTCCTTTCTTTTAGTGATTACCGGAATGCACCTTTTGCATGTTTTAGGTGGGGTAGTAGCCCTTTTGGTCATATTTTTCAGGGCATATTCTGTAAAAATGAAGCAATACAGCCAGTTGCCCATCGAGTTGGTAAGCACTTATTGGCATTTTGTTGATGTACTTTGGATTTATTTGTTCATTTTTTATAACTGGATAGGCTAGTTGAAGAAAAAGTTGAGGTTTATTCACCTTTTTTGAGCAGTAGCCAATATTTTTGTAACGAAATTTTAGAACCTAATCATGTCAACTACTACAACTGTTACCCCTGGCAAATTATGGAGCGGCGGAAAGAGTCCCTTCAACGTAGAATATGGTAAACTGATGATGTGGTATTTCCTGATGAGTGATGCTTTCACTTTCGGGGCATTCCTCATTTCCTATGGTACCATCCGTTTTTCAACCAATGGGTGGCCTGACCCGAACGAAGTATTCAAAAGCTTTCCTTTTGCACCGGAAGGAGTTCATGCTCCATTGGTATTTGTAAGTATCATGACGTTTATCCTGATCATCAGTTCAGTTACAATGGTCTTGGCGGTTCATGCAGGTCATAAGATGGACAAAAGAAAAGTAGTCATCAACCTGGTTCTTACAATCATTGGCGGATTAGCTTTCCTGGGTTGCCAGGCATGGGAATGGAATCACCTGCATTCAGAAGGAGCCTGGTGGGGCAGCAACCCTTTCATTAACAGCGATGGAACGGCATCTTCCACAAATTTCACCAATTATTTCTTTACCATCACGGGATTCCACGGCTTTCACGTATTCTCCGGAGTAATCATCAATATCATTATGTTGATCATGACCCTGATGGATAAATTTGAAAAACGCGGCCATTACCTGATGATTGAAAAAGCAGGATTGTACTGGCACTTTGTAGACCTGGTATGGGTATTTGTATTTACCTGTTTTTACCTGATTTAATTTTTATCATTTAGTCAATTATTAAGAAAGATATTTATGGAACATACCGCAACACACGAAGAACATGCAGGTGGAGGAGTTAAAGAGATTGTTAAAGTAACCATCATTTTATCGGTACTCACCATTATTGAACTGGCCCTGGGTTTCTGGATGATGGGAATGCCTTTGCACAGCGGCTTACGTTTAGGGGTAAAGGGAGCCATTGTAATCCTGATGATGGCCAAAGCCTTTTATATTGTTGCCTATTTCATGCACCTGAAACATGAAGTGAAAAACCTGATAATGACCATCGTGGTTCCCCTGGCTTTGTTTATCTGGTTCATCATTGCATTTTTATATGATGGCAATTCCTTCCGCAACCTCAGAAATACTTATGATCCTCATTTTAAAGAGCAGAG
>JBDKLG010000137.1:0-2827 GCA_039795695.1 Bacteroidota bacterium | reverse complement strand
CATTTTTAAATGCAGCCGTCGGGAATATCTCTTATTTTTATCAGGAGGCATATTTGCTGCGGCGCTTCAAATGACCATCGAAAGAATACCTTTTTAAACCAAATACCAATGAGAAAATTACTCGGCACCCTCTGCTTGTTTACCGGTATTATTGCAGTACAGGCACAGGATATTCGCAACAACCCGACTTCCAACCATGGAAACAAATTTGAGCAGCTAGGAACCATCCTGCCAACCCCTAATGAGTACAGAACAGCCAGCGGAGCTCCGGGCCCCAAATACTGGCAGCAACGTGCCGATTATAACATCAAATGTGAGCTCGATGAAGCCAATCTGAAACTGATTGGATCCGAAACAGTCACTTATTTCAACAATTCTCCGGATGCCCTTACTTATATATGGCTTCAGCTGGATGAAAATGAACACAACACAAAAAAGAATGCCAATTACCAGGATGCTTCTTCGATGGGGCGCCAGATAACCACCACGGCTATCGATCGGCTGGAAGCACAAAAAAGCGACAATGGCTATGGCATCAATATCACCAAACTGGTGGATGCAACAGGTAAGAGCCTGAAATATACTGTTAATAAAACCATGATGCGCATCGACCTGCCTGCGGTATTGAAACCCGGACAGAAATTTGTATTCAGCCTCGACTGGAATTATAAAGTGTCTGACAGAATGGTTTTCAACGGAAGAGGCGGTTATGAAACCCTGGGAGAGGATGGCAATAATTTGTATACCATGGCACAATGGTACCCACGTTTATGTGTGTACAGCGATTTCCAGGGATGGCAGAACCACCAGTTCACAGGCCGGGGGGAATTTGCCCTGGCTTTCGGAAATTTTGATGTGCAGATATCTGTACCGGCCGATCATGTGGTATTGGGAACAGGTCAGTGTCAGAACTATCCAAGCGTTTTATCGGCTGCTCAATTGAGTCGCTGGAACCAGGCACAAACAGCCAAAGAGCCGGTGGAAATTGTTACCCTCGAAGAAGCCAAAAAAGCAGAAATGCAGAAAAGTACCCAGAAAAAAACCTGGGTATTCAAGGCGGAAAATGTAAGGGATTTTGCATGGACATCCAGCCGTAAATATATCTGGGATGCCATGCCTGCCATGGTAGAGGGCAAGAAAATAATGTGCATGAGTGGTTATGCCAAGGAAGCTTATGGCTTATACAGAAAGTTCTCTACAAAAGTTGTGGCACATACCATTAAATCCTATTCTAAATTCTCTATTCCCTATCCATACCCTGTTGCGCAAAGCATTGAAGCTGCCAATGGTATGGAATATCCGATGATCTGCTTCAACAATGGCCGTACACAGAAAGACGGCACTTACAGTGAATCGACCAAATTCAGTATGCTGGGTGTGATCATACACGAAGTAGGACATAATTTCTTCCCAATGATTGTAAACAGCGATGAGCGCCAGTGGTCCTGGATGGATGAAGGATTGAACTCTTTCGTTGAATACCTGACCGAAGAATTATACGACAACAAATATCCTTCCCGAATGGGTTCTGCTTCAACGATGGCGGGTTATATGCGTTTGCCAAAAGAGCAGCTGGAACCAATTATGACCAATAGCGAAAACATCAACCTGTTCGGTCCCAATGCCTATACCAAGCCTGCCACAGGCTTGAATATCTTAAGAGAAACCATCATGGGCCGTGAATTATTCGATTATGCATTCAGGGAATATGCACGCAGATGGGCTTTCAAACATCCAACACCGGGAGATTTGTTCAGAACCATGGAAGATGCCAGCGGTGAAGACCTGGATTGGTTTTGGAGAGGATGGTTCTATGGAATTGATCCCTGCGATATTTCACTTGATTCAGTGAAGCATGCCGTATTTGATCCCAATGCTGTGGCAACTGCCACTGCCGGTGGATTTGGCGGAAGAGGCGGTGGGGGCGGAGTTGGTGGCAATGGGCCAAGGCCGATGGATCGTCCGCTTGTGAATGTGTTTGACGATATCTCCAAACAACGCAACAGAGCCGATAAAATGATTGTGTTCCTGACTGATGCCGATACCAGCCTGAGAGATTTTTACTGGAAATACGACAGGGGATTGGAACCCTATGATTCCGTAACCAAGATCAATCCTCCCGCACCAACAGCACCGGAAGGATTAACCGATGCAGATAAAGCAAAATATGCCAATGTGCATTTATATGAACTGGCACTATCCAATAAAGGCGGCTTGGTAATGCCGGTAATTGTAGAGTTTACATTTGAAGACGGAACAAAGGAAACAGAGAAAATTCCTGCACAGGTATGGCGTCACAATGAAAACAATATCACCAAACTCTTTGTGACCAGGAAAAAAGCGGTAGGCATCAAACTGGATCCTTTGAAAGAAACCGCCGATATCAATGAAGGAAATAATAGCTGGCCAAAATCAGGCGCTGCTGCCGAAGAACCCAGCAAATTCGCCATTTTCAAAGCAAGGGCTGCTGCACGCGGAACATCCAGCGGCTTTAACCCAATGCAGAATGCAATGCAAAAGAAATAATATCCGTTACAAATAAGCAATGAAAGGCCACCTGTTTACCGGGTGGCTTTTTTGAGTAAAGAACAAATGGCTACTCACAAAAAAACTATATTCACTACTAAAAAATGTACCAGCATGAAAGGAAGTTTTCACCTAGCACTGTTCCTTGTATTAATAACCGGGGCCTTGCAGGCTGCAACCGTTGATACCATTGGTATTTACAGCAAGAGCATGCACAGGGAAATAAAAACGGTGGTGGTTAAGCCGGCTAATTACCAGGAAAAAGACAAAAAATTTCCGGTGGTTTATCTTTTGCATGGAG
>JBDKLG010000136.1:0-8052 GCA_039795695.1 Bacteroidota bacterium | reverse complement strand
CCATTGTTCTGTAAAATAGAGGTTTTTGTCGGGATGGGCTTCCTGTACTTTTGACAAAGCTTCGATTTTTCCTGCATACAAATGAAAAGCCGAACCATCAATGTATTTGCGGGCTTCCGCATCATTTAAAATGGAAATAGGGTATTCAGGTTTATCAGCATTATGGTCGTACACAATGATTTTGGTATTGATCCTGGCAGCCTGAAATGCAGGCCCCAGATGGCTTTTCACAAACACGGCTTCTTCTTCGGCCAGAAATTGCATACTGGGATTATTGCCCGTATGCAAGGGTTCATTCTGAAGTGTAACAGCATCGATCCTGATTCCCTGCTTTTTCATTTCCTGAATGTACCTGACAAAATACCTGGCATATACCGGATAATACGCAAGTATCAGGTTACCGCCTCTGGTATCACCGTTTGTTTTCATCCATACGGGTGGCGACCAGGGTGAAGCCATTATTTTAATAGCGGGATTTATTTGCAGGATCTCTTTTAAAACAGGTAGCAGGTATTTTTTGTCTTTCCCGAGATTAAATTTTTTCAATTCCGGGTCTGTTTCTTCTGCCGGCAGATCATCATAAGAAAAGGGAGCTTCGTCCAGGTCTGAAGCACCCATGCTGATGCGCAGGTAACTGGTTCCGATATTATCGGCATTGGTGGCAAATAGTTTTTTGAGCAGGGCTGTTCTTGCATCCTGTTGCATTTTCATCAGATGCATGGCACTGCCGCCTGTAAGTGCAAAGCCAAATCCATCAATGGTTTGAAATTTTTTTGAGTCGTCGGTATTGATAACTGTTAACTTACCGGTCTCATTCTGCTGAAAACTAAGCGGTGCCTGCTTTGCAAAATAACTATTGCTGCCCGGGTCGGTTAACCAAACAGCTATCGTGGATTGTTTTTGGGCAATAAGGGGGCAGGCAATGATTAATAAACCAAGTAAGAGGGTATTTTTTTCCATTAAAATTTTACTTAAGCCCAGCTAAATGCATCTTTAGCAGGAATATGAACAACTTTTATTGCCGGCACTTGTGGTTGCAGCCATTCTGCCAGCCATTTAGAACCCGGCTCCTCACTTACGATATGCCCCAATACCAACAAACTTATATTTGAGCCCGATGCCCTTAGATCTCTGATATATTCACTTGTTTCCCATTCATCCACTTCACCAACAATCAATAAATCCGGTTTCTCTGTCGTAAGCAGGTTCCAGTGCATCCTACCTCCTGTGGAACCCGGTGCCAGCGCTATTTTGGAGCATATTTGCTTTTTATCGCCCACGAATCGCAGGTGATCGATTTGGAGATTTTTTTTGCAATGTGCGATGATATTTTCCAGCTTTGTACCTGGCAAATGAACAATATAGGGCTTCCCTTTTTCAGAAAGTTTGTCCCAACCAAGTTCGTTCAATACTCCCTGCAGTACCCCATCCGGCCTGTGTGCATGATGTGCATCATGAAAGCGCCATACGGTGATTCCATGCTTTTTTAATAAGGCAGTCTTATACAGGTATAACTCGTCTTTTTGCAGATAATCTGTATCATCTCTGCCATTGTAAAAAGTAGGTTCATGCGCTATGATCAGGTTCGCATTGATGGCAGCTGTTTTTTCAATCACTTCAATTGTTGCAAACATTGTGGTTACAATACCCGTCAGTTTTTGGTTAGGGTCTCCTGCTTTAATGGTATCAACTGTTTTTGGAAATGGTGCACCGGGTACAGAATGCTGAATCAAATCAATCACCTGCTGCACAGTCATTTCTTCATAATGATTTTCTGAAGCAATTATTTTTCCCGGAAAAAAACCAAGCACCACAGCTCCAAGTGCTGATTTGGCAATCGTTTGAACAAATTGTCTTCTTGCCTGAAGGTCATTGGTCAATAAATTATTTCTTGTCCTATTCATGTAATAAATTTTCAATTGCCAATCAGCCATGTTTCAGTTTCATGTTAACAGGGTCCCATTGAACCAGGTTTTTAAGCTCGGCACTTTTGTTGCAAAGCACTGCCGGTCCTGCGGCCCTTAATCCAAATGCTGCATCTTCACAACTTGGTTTTCCTGTTCTGACTGATTCAAAAAAATTAATCATATGATCCAGGCGATCGTCATAGCCTTTTGGTGCTTCAAAATTAATCTGCTCACCCTCTTTCATTTTCTTATCGTCGGCACTGTATTTTGACTGGTAAGCAGCCAATAAGGATTCCTGCATGCTTTTGGGAAAGCTTTCCAGTGAATCATATCCGCCAATAGAAGGTGCGATGGCCCTCTTGAAATGTTTGATGCTGATGCTGTTGGATTTTACTTCTATCACCCCTTCTGTACCAATGATTCTGGTTGACTGTCCGCCCCCTGCGCCATCTGCCAGGTTTACCCTTGTAAAAAACTGGAATGCGTTGTGTTCCTTTGTTTTGGGATACTGCATGATTCCTGTCACCAGGTCATAAGCATCTCTTCCATCCTTCCAGTAATTCAGTGCGCCTAAAGCATAGATTGATTCAGGGCCCAGTGAACCGGTGATTGTATGCAGGCCTGTAATATTGTGAACAAACAAATCACCTGCAACACCGGTGCCATAGGCTTTATAATTTCTCCACCTGAAAAAGCGAACAGGGTCGAAGGGAATTTTGGGTGCATCGCCCAAAAACATATTCCAGTCAATGGTTTTCTCACTTGCATCGGAAGGGATGGTATACTGCCATGCACCATTGGCAGAATTCCTGTCAACATAGGATTCCACATAGGTAATATCACCAATTGTTCCTTTCCTGAATTGTTTCTGCGCTTCCTGAAATAATACTGAACTTGCCCGCTGGCTCCCCACCTGCACAATTTTACCACTTGCTTTTTGTGCCGCAATCACAGCCAATCCCTCTTCTACGTGATGCACCATCGGTTTTTCACAATACACATGTTTACCGGATTTTAATGCATCAATGGTGATGTGATCATGCCAATGGTCGCAGGTACAAACCAATACTGCATCAATGTCTTTCCTGGAAAGTATTTCATGGTAATTTTTGGTAACAAAAATGTCTTTCCCCCACTTTTCTCTCGCACGGTCAAGACGTCCCTGGTATAAATCGGCAACGGCCACCAATTCCACACCCGGCACTTTGAGTGCGGTTTCCAAATCGTAATGCCCAATGATGCCGGCCCCAATCAAAGCGATGCGTACCTTATCGTTCGCACTAACTTTTACGGCAGAAAGCAGTTGGTTTACTTTCGATTGATCGGCCAAAACGGGCATACCTGTTAAAAGCAGGGAACTTGAAGTACCCAGGGTCTGAAGGAATTTTCTTCTGGTGCTTGTCATCGTGTTTTTTTTGTATGTACCAATTTACAAAAAAATATGCATGAAGGGAAAGAATCAGCCGGGAGATCTTGGTTTTGCAAAAAACCTGCCAAACGCATAGTAGAAGAGAAAGAGATGCGCTGGTTTTATTATGTGGCTATATCACACAATCCTTCCATCTTCCATCTGAATAATCCTTTGGGTATTTCTGGCAAATTCAGGGTCATGTGTTACAATAAGAAGCGACTGGTGAAATTCTTCTGCAAGCTGTTTGAATATGTCAAAGACGAGGATGCTGTTTTTTTTATCCAGGTTACCTGTTGGCTCGTCGCCCATAATGATGGCGGGGTCATTAATCAATGCGCGTGCGATGGCTACGCGCTGTTTTTCTCCGCCAGATAACTGGGTGGCTTTTTTTAAAGCGAGTTTTTCAATATCCAGCATACGCAATCTTTCCATGGCTCTTGACTCTACCTGTTCTCTGCTGTATTCTTTTAATTTCAACCCAGGTAACATAACATTTTCCAATACTGAAAACTCGTTCAGCAAATAGTGGAACTGAAAAACAAATCCGATTTTTTTATTTCGTATATGTGCCAGTTCTGCTTCTTTTCTATGTTTCATTGATTCCCCGGCAATAAAGAGCTCCCCTTCATAATCTGTATCCATGGTAGACAGAATATAGAGCAGGGTTGACTTTCCGCAGCCTGATTTTCCTGTGATGGCCACAAATTCCCCTTTATCTATAGAAAAAGTAACATCATCCAGCACTTTAACCGTGAGGGGATCATGAAAGTATTTAATAATTTTTTTCGATTCCAGGATAGTCTCACGCATATTATTTCCCTCTGATGATGATGACCGGATCTACTTTACTGGCTTTTCTTGCCGGGAAGAAGCCAGCGAAATAAGTAGTGATCAGTGAAAAAATAAAACCGATGATATAGAAAACCGCATTAAAATTGATGGGATAGGTTTTTACGGTAGGCAATGATGGTGTATTAAACGGAATATGTGCGATGATATTTGTTAACAGAAATCCAAACAATAGCCCCACCATTCCTCCAAACAAACCGATACTTTCTGCGATGATGATGAATACCCTGTTAACATCTCTACCCGAAAAACCGGTAGCTTTGAGGATGGCAATAGAATCCATCTTCTCATAGATCATCATATTGAGTATATTGTAAATACCGAATCCTGCTACAATCAACAGGGTAATTCCAACTGCGTAGGAAATCAGTGAACGGATAGAGCTACCCGTTTCAAATTGTGAATTAGCCGTTTGAATGTCTTCTGCATCTACCTTGAACAAAGCTGCGTATTCCTTGGCAAGAGCGGGAGCCAGTCGCATATCCTTTAACTTGATCTGAATATCGGTAATATATCCGGCTGTTTTTCCGAGGAGTTTTTGAAGAGTGGGCAACGATGTATAGCTCTGTATCTTATCAAAGTCTTTCAGACCAGACTCAAATAAGCCAACAACTTTTAATGGAAACCGTTCGCCGGTTGCGGTAGTAACCTGTACAATATCTCCCGTATTCACCAATAGCTTTTCTGCAAGGGGTTTTCCCAATACAATACTGTTGGATACATTGTTTAAATCTGCAGAAGCCCCTTTTGTGATGTAATCATTGAAATGAAACAATGCCGTTTCTGCCGTTACATCTATGCCATTGATTACACCGGTAATGTCCACCGATCCGTCGTTGAAAAAGCCCGGTGAAACAATTCTTGGCGCCAGGCCCAATACCCTTGCATCTGCTTTTATGGTTTGTATGATTGTAGCACTATTGTATATTTCCTGCCTGCTGTGGCCTGATTTTACGGAATGTATAAAGTGGTACCTGTTTTGAAAAGAATCGGCCTGTAATATGGGCTGTTGCTGGTTGGGCTTGATTTCATTGTACATGCGTATATGCGGGGTACGGTTTAAAATAAGACCGTCCAGCAAACCATTCAGTCCAGTCATAAAACTTAAGAGGGTGATAAACATGGTAATACTAAAAGTAACCCCAATGGCTGCAACCAGTGTCTGCTTCCAGCGCGCCAGCAAAAGCGATTTGGCAATATTGATGATTAAAAAGTTCATTGTGCCGGCTTATAAATAATATCCGATGCTGTAAGGCCACTGGTAATTTCAGCTTTCTGGTAATCCTTCAGGCCAACTGTCACTTTTTTCTTTTCGGTTGCTGAAATCCAGACATAGCCATCATCAGAAAGGTAATTGCGGGGTATTGTGAGCACTTTTTCTTTTGAACGGATAATAATATTGGCTTCTACCGTAAGATTTGGAAAAATAGTTGGGGGCATTGAAATAAAATCTGCATCAACGGTAAATGTTCTGGACCTTTCATTCATTAGTGGGTTTAGTTTTCTGATCCTGGCTTCAAATACCTGTCCTTTATAACTGTCCATGCTCAGAATGGTTTTTTGACCTGCTGCTATTCTGGCTATATCATATTCATCTACCTGTAATTCAATATAAAAATTATTGGCGTCTCCTACAATTGCTACCGGGGTTTGAGTGTTTACCATCTCACCCTCTTTTTTTAAGATACTGTATACTTTTCCCGGCTTTACTGACCTGATAATAAAATCTCCGGCAAGTGTATTGCTGATCTGCAGGTTTTTTTTGGATTGTTCTTCCAAAAATTGTAATTGTTTTTTTAATTCATCATAACGGATTTTTGCAGCTTCATAAGCAGCCGTTGAACTTTTAAAGTTAAGTTCCCGCTGGTCAAGTTCATTCCTGGTTCCAATATCCTGTTTCCAGAGGTTTTTTTGTCTTTCAAGCAGTAAGGCATCATTATCCATTTTGGCTTTTGCCAGGTCAATATTTATTTTTTGTTCATTCAGTTTACCCAAGTTTGTTTTAACCGAATTATAATCGGCCTGTAACTGTGCGTTCGCATTACTCAGTTGTGAACTGGTATTTTCGATGGAGAGTAGCGGGGTTTCCTTGTTTACTGCAACCCCTTCTGTTACAAATATTTTTTTTATGATGCCGTTTACAGAAGAGAATACCTGGTACTGGTTATCGCTTTTGACCGAGCCGGAAGCATAAACAGATTCTGTAATATTTTCAATTTGAGGGAGGGTGGTTTCCTGTTTCTTTTTACAGGCAAACACACTGATCAGTATACAGGTAGAAAGCAGAAAATACTTCATAGATAATTACTTGCGTATTATGTATAAAGGTAGGTAATTCCTGTTCTCTTTTAAAGTACCTGTTCTCAGAAAAACTGATAATCCGAAGGCTTAAATTGCCATAGAGCCCTGTATTTACAGTATTTCCGGGGCTTAGTGTTTTGTATGGAAAATCCGTGACCGGCATTCAGCATCAGCCACAGATTCGCAGATCAGTCTCTTATCTGCGAATCTGGAGTAAAAAATCATTTATTTCAATTTGTATACTTCGGTTCCTGCGAGCAAAAAACATCCCAATCCAAAATCTTCAAAATCAGGAATCCTGTCATAAGTAACGGGTTGTGCTTCTTTGGGTTCTTTCCCGGTTCCCTGCACATATCCAAGCATTCCATCGGGATGCACACAATCTTTGGTGAGTGCTGTCCATGATTTGACAATTGCGGGCTGGAATGTTTTTTTATCGAGCACGCCATTGGTGATGCCCCAGGCAAAACCATAAGTAAACAAGGAAGTGCCTGTTAATTCTTTGCCGCCAAAATGACCCGGGTCTTTCAAACTTACATTCCAGAAACCATCTTCTCTTTGCAGGGGCAGCAGAGCCATGCACATGTTTTTGAAATCTGTGAGGTATTCATTGTAATGTGGGTCTGTTTTGGGTAATAATTGCAAGGTCCTTACCAAGGCAGCCAGCACCCAGCCATTGCCTCTCGACCAGTAACAGCCTTCCCCATTGGGTTCTTTGTATGCAGGGTAAACAAAGTCCTTGTCTCTCCACCACAGATTCGTTTTAGGATCAAACAAACCGTTGCCACCATGGTTATATTTGGTAAATGCATACATGTCATACATTTTCCTGAAATAGGATGTATCGTTATAAACCACGCCAAGCCTTGTAAATACTGGCATTCCCATCTGCAGGGCATCAACCCATGACCAGTCGTCTTTCTTGCCTGACGCAACCATCTGGTCAATACAGGTTTTGATGTCTTTGATGCGTTCTTCCTTTTTATCTATCAAATAAAGATCAATATAGGTTTGGCCGGCGCACTGGTTGTCGGCATTGCGTACTTTGGTTCCGCCCCATAGCCCCCATTGGTGTTTCTCACCCCATTGTACGGCATAATCGTAATTGCTTTTATCTTTGTCGATACTATAGAGTGCCATCAGACCTTCGTAATAAACTGCTCTGGTCCATAAATTACTTGGGCGTTCTTTATTGGTAATCACTGTCTTTCCTGCATCGGGCCATTTGTTCATGAAATAGTTGTTGGCAAGATGCATGGTTGCAAGCATTTCTTTTTTTGCCGGCATTTTTTGTGCGAAAGATGCGGGCATAACCGCTAAAGAAAAGAAGATGGCTATACAGCTTCGATGGTTTTTCATAATGCGTATATTAAATTATTTGTTTTACCTGTTATGCTATTTATTTCTATAAATGGTTATAGACCGGAAGCGGTGACCACCTGTTTAACCCATTTCTCAAGGCATTTTACGCAAGCCCTCCCATTTCACATTCCAGTTTTTAGGAAAGCCGGGACTTTTTACCAGGGCATTATCATATCCCGCACACATCATGGCTACTGCTGCCAGTAGTCCTCCATTACCGGG
>JBDKLG010000135.1:0-2512 GCA_039795695.1 Bacteroidota bacterium | reverse complement strand
GGTTCTTCAGGATGAGTTCATCCGGGCGTACAATCGCAATTTCATAATCGTTTACATACACCACTTCTTTGGTGTACTCGATAATGGGAGAGGCATCGCTTGCCAAAAAATGTTCGCCTTTACCAATACCAATTACCAGGGGGCTGCCTTTCCTGGCTGCAATAATTGTTTCAGGGTCTTCGGCTGAAATCAGCAGAATACAATAAGCACCTACAATCCTTTTCAGGGCAATCCTCAGGGCTTCTTCCAGGCTGCACTCATTATTGAGTTTGATGTCTTCGATAAAATTGAGGAGGACTTCGGTATCCGTATCGCTTTTAAAATGATATCCTTTGGAAACCAGTTCCTGCTTTATCTGTGCGTAGTTTTCAATAATGCCATTATGAATCATGGCAAGCTCACCACTTTGTGACTGGTGGGGGTGTGCATTCCTGTCGCTTGGCTCACCATGTGTAGCCCAGCGGGTATGGCCGATACCAATATTTGAATGAAGTTCTTCCCCAATCACCGCATCTTCGAGTTCGGCTACCTTGCCTTTCTTTTTGAATACGTTTAGTTTACCCTTATTTAAAAGGGCTACGCCGGAACTATCGTATCCGCGATATTCCAGTCTTTTCAGACCTTTCAAAACAACTGGAAATGCTTCTCTGGGGCCGGTATATCCTACAATTCCACACATAATTTTTATCAGATTGAATTAATTGGCAAGATTAAAAGAATTTGCCTAAAATAGGGTGATATTTAAACGTGAAACAAGGTGTAAAATTATAAATAAAGCAAATGTATTCAAAGTTTGACCCAAATGAGGCATATCTGTTGGAAGATGATTGCGTTTTGTTGCGACCTTTGTTGCCGGAAGATTGCAAGAACCTGCTGATTTATGCCCTGGAACAACCTGAATTATGGAAATATTCACTGGTAAAGGTAGCTGGTGAGGAAAACCTGCAAGCCTATATCAATGCGGCTTATACTGCCAGAAAGGAAGGGAAGGAGTATCCCTTTATTGTGTATGATAAAAAAAAGCAGGAATATGCGGGTAGTACGCGGTTTTATGATATCCAGCTAAATAATCTTACCCTGCAATTGGGCTATACCTGGTATGGCAGGCAATTTCATGGTACGGGACTGAACAAGCATTGTAAATTTTTACTGTTAAGTTTTGCCTTTGAAAAACTGGGAATGGAAAGAGTGGAATTCAGGGCCGATAACAACAATGCAAGAAGTGTGGCTGCCATGAAAAGTATCGGATGTACCGTAGAGGGTGTGTTAAGAAGCAATATGATCAAAGCGGATGGTACAAGAAGAGATAGTATTGTTCTGAGCATTTTAAAGGATGAGTGGAAGAATGGTGTGAAAGAAAAATTAAACCGGCGATTATAATTTTACCGGTTAGCATGAACAAAGCATAACAATATTTACCAGAGAACCGGGGTTTATTTTCCGGCTTCCGGCAATCCCTATCACATGAAGAAAACAGGGTTTCTATTAAACTTATTTTTGTTGTTTGAAATTCTCCTGCCTGCACAAACACGGTTCCCGTATAAGAATCCCACTATACCGATAGATGAGCGGGTAAAGGATTTGCTTCACAGAATGACTGCCGAAGAAAAATTCTGGCAGCTATTTATGATTCCGGGGGATCTTGGTAAGGATTCAATGAAATTCAATAAAGGATTGTTTGGATTTCAGGTAAGCGCTGCTGCCATAGCCACCAATGCCCAGTTACTGCAATATGGTACTTCTGAAAATGCATTGAGCCTGGCCAGGAAAATAAATTCCACGCAACATTTTTTTATGAAGAAAACCCGACTGGGTATTCCAATGATTGCATTTGATGAAGCTTTGCATGGGCTGGTAAGAAACGGTGCAACTGCTTTTCCACAGGCCATCGGGCTGGCTGCCAGTTTTGATACCGCATTGATGCGAAAAGTAGCAACTGCCATTGCCGAAGAAACCTATTACCGGGGCATCAGACAGGTGCTTACACCCGTAGTTAATATTGCCAGTGATGTTCGATGGGGCCGCACGGAAGAAACCTATGGAGAAGACCCTTTTCTCGCTTCCCGGATGGCTGTTGCATTTGTAAGTCCTTTTGAAAAAATGGGCATCATTACTACCCCCAAACATTTTGTGGCCAATTCAGGCGATGGTGGCAGGGATAGTTATCCCATTCATTTTAATGAAAGAATATTAGAAGAAATTTATTTTCCTCCTTTCAAAGCCGCCATCAGAGAGGGGGGAGCAAGATCAATCATGACAGCATACAATTCTATTGATGGCAGTCCTTCAACAGCAAGTGACTGGCTTTTGAACAGAAAACTGAAGACAGACTGGCAGTTCAGCGGATTCGTTATTTCTGATGCCAGTGCTGTGGGAGGGGCGAATGTGCTGCATTATACGGCAAAAGATTATGCCGATGCGGGCAAAAAATCTATCACCAACGGCCTCGATGTTATTTTTCAGGGTAGCTGGGAGCACCATCGGTTATTCATCGAAGCTTTTTTAAACGGGA
>JBDKLG010000134.1:0-2614 GCA_039795695.1 Bacteroidota bacterium | reverse complement strand
TATCCATTTTATTGCCTGCCTGCATAACTACCACACCTTTATCAACCGATTCTGCCACCATGGTATAATTACTGTCTGAAAGTACCAGCTGCTGCTTCATGAAAGCCTCTGCTGGCAAGGGTTTTCCGCCAATTTCTTCTTCAATGGGTACCCATCTGCCGTTTAATGAATGGACAGCGCTGCTATTTTTTGAGGGGGCACAGGAAAAAAATAAACCGGCAATTGCGAGAACACATAAATGTTTCATGAATGAAGGGTTTGTATAAAATTTAATTGTCGTTAACCGTTTTTTTGGCACTTATTTCCACCTGCGGCTTTTTTTTCAACAGCCCATAATTAATCAGCCAGGTACTAAGCAGTGGTATCATAAGAATGGCAAAGTAAACAGTATAAGAAACCTGTACAAGTGGCTGTTTACCCAGCTGCACTAAAACACCCTTGCCAATCGACCCGCTGGAAAACATAAAACCCTGTGTCAAATTCCACCCCAAATGCATGGCCGAAGGAATATACAAAGAAAAAGTTTTGCTGTAACCATAAGCATATAAAAGGCCCATGACGCCCGTGAGCACAAAACTGATCAGCATCTGTTTTGCATCGCCCAATACTTCAAAAGAAAACCAGTGATACATGCCAAAACAAATGGCAGAAACGAGGATGGCTTTGCCCGGGCCAATCTTTTTTATCAGCAGGTAAAAAAATACTCCGCGAAAAATCAATTCTTCATACAAAACAGATTTGATATTCCACCAGATGCCGTTGAAGATCAGGCCGATACTCAGCTGCGGATTGAAACCCCATACTTCTTTCCCGAAATACATGCGCAATAAAAATCCGGAAGAACAACAAACAGCCGTGATTAAAAAGAAAACAAAAAAATCGATGACCCTTTTTTTGGTAATGGCCAATCCCAGAAAAGACAGGTTTCCTTTCTCAAAAAACCATACAATTAACCAGGATAAAGCAAGTTGTACAATGATTCCCAGCATAGGATTGGGGTTAAGATTTTTTTTATTGTTGCGTTAATGGATACCCTGTTTCCCAATGAAGACCAACGGAGTCAACCTGCCTGCCCCGTCTCCAGCCAGGGGCTTCTGCTACCGGAAATATTTCAGCAGCGCCTGCTTTCAAAGCCTGAGAAAAAAATGGTCCGGCTTGTCTGCGGTTAAATTCATTAGGCTACAAAATGCCAGCAAACACCCGCTATGTCTATCACATTTACCTCATTCCCATAAGGCTGCTGCAATACTTTGCTGATGCGGATACCAAATTTTTCTTCCAAATTTTTGTTCAACAATTCCTGCCTGAAAGCCACTGCATCGGTAATTTTTACGGTGAGCATAAAGTTTTCGGCAAAAGCTTTGTTGTCAAAACGCTGCAAAACAAATCGGCACTGGTCTTTTTCAAAACCGATATAGTCGCCTGCATCCCAGGCAATCTTAAAACCCAGTTCTTGAAACAATGCTTTGGAGCCTTCAAAATTACTTCCCGAAGGCACAAAGGGTTCGAGGGAGAGGAATTGCATATGCTTGTATGTATGATTTTATCCTGAAAAAATGCTTAGCCCCAAAAGACATAACCCCTTTCAATAAATCGTCGATCGATTGCAATGGGTTTGGTAAGAACAAATTACTGAATTTTGATAAAAGCAGGGGATATATCAGCAATGCAGAAAAATAAGCAACTGTTCCCAGGCTTGTCTGGTAAACTAACGGGAAGAAATGGCAAAATAAAGCCCCACATTGCTGTGAGGCTTCGTGATCCCGCTGGGACTCGGACCCAGGACCCATACATTAAAAGTGTATTGCTCTACCAACTGAGCTACGGAATCAAACCCAACCAAAAAACAGGTTACCCTTTTTCTTTTGGGAGTGCAAAAATAGGTGAATTAAAAAAACAGCCAAATATTTGGCTAAGTATTTTGTCATAATTACCCACAAAGCGTCAATAACTGAGCTGAGAACTGCCTATTTTTACAGTATTAACAAAGGTTTTACTATGAATAGCTTCGAAAATAAAATTGTGGTCATTACAGGCGGTTCCGAGGGAATTGGCAAAGCTTTGGTCGACATTTTCCTTCAACAGGGTGCCAAAGTAGCAACCTGCGGACGTAATTACGACAAATTATACCTGCTTCAGTCAACCCATTCCGGCAAGCCACTCTTGATTCATACCTGTGATGTTAGCAAGGAAGCCGAATGTAAATCATTCATCGATGCCGTAATAAAATCATTCGGCACAATTGATATCCTGATCAATAATGCCGGTATTTCCATGCGTGCCCTGGTGCAGGATGTTGAACTAGATGCAATCAGAAAAGTAATGGACATCAATTTCTGGGGAACCGTTTACTGTACAAAATTTTCCCTGCCTTATATCATACAGAATAAAGGAACGGTTGTGGGGGTTTCTTCTATCGCAGGTTATCGCGGACTTCCGGGCAGAAGCGGGTACTCGGCTTCCAAATATGCTGTTAATGGTTGGCTCGAAGCAGTTCGCACAGAACTGCTGGGAACAGGAACCAATATCATGTGGGTATGCCCCGGGTTCACTACTTCCAATATCCGCAATGCAGCTTTAAACAAAGACGGACAGGCACAGGGTGAATCGCCGA
>JBDKLG010000133.1:0-8403 GCA_039795695.1 Bacteroidota bacterium | reverse complement strand
GGCGGTGGCGGAATTACGCCGGATGTTTTTGTTCCATTGGATACTACCCATTTTGACCCGGCGGTTACCAAACTATATATGAAGGGCTTATTGGGCAGCTATGTGTATTACCAGTACCTTGATAATAAGCAGTTTTTTAAAAATATCAGCACCCCCCATGAACTTGTGAATGCCTATACACCTGGTGAAAAGGAATGGGCCGGCCTTGTAAATTACGCTGCCAGAGATACGGTTGATTTGAAAGCCCTGACTGCAAAGAGTAAAGCCGCTTTATTAAAAAGGATGCAGGTATTAATGGCCAGACAGCTGTGGAGAACAGAAGGCTATTTTGAAGTAAATAATTTAACCGACCCCACCATTGGGAAAGCCCTGGAAATACTTAAATAGGGCATTTTTGGTACCGATAGCCGAATAGCCGGCCGGGTTTGTCTTTTTCTTATTAGATTGCGGCTGAAATGGTATTGTAAAGAAAAAAATTACCTTGTTTATGACGATTGAACAATTCAAAGAGCTTGCCCAGGAACAGAAAATAAAGGAATTAAAGTATTCCGGTGAATTGTTGGGCTCCTATGACCGTAACAGTGAAAACAATGGCCCGAAAGTGCCGGGTGATATTTTTGCTTTGTATGATTTCTGGGTGTATTTGAGTGATGATGAAGAAACCATCATTCCTTCCCGCAGGAATCCACTGCCGGCTGTAGAAGAATAAAAGTCAGGCAGCGGAGAATAGCGGGTTTCAGGCAAAGCCCTGTTAAGCCCAATGCTGAATCCCTTTTTGAAGGTTTTTACAAAGATGACCTTAAAGTAAGACGGAAAGGAATTGCTATGTGCTGCACCGATTGTTCCTTAATCAATTCGGCAGTTTTTTCTCCCATCAGTTGGAAATCGGTTGAAATGGTAGTGATGCCGTTTAAAATGATTTTCTTTAAAGGAGTTTCGTTGTAGGATATCACCCCAACATGCTTTCCCAGCTTCATTTTAGTTACGAGAATTTTTTCAATCAGGCATACGAGGTCATCTTCCATTAAATTGATGTATGCTTCGCCTTCCTTGATAGGTTCATTGGCAATATTGTGTACAAGTTTGTAATTAAATGCATATTGCTGGCAAAATCTGGTAAATCCTTTCAGTATCTCATCCGGGTGATAGGTATAAAAAGGAACAATGATCTTAAGGGTATGGTATTTCGTCAATTTAGACAGGGCCTGTTCAAGTGCGCCATAAATATCTTTCTCGAAGTTCTCATACACAGCCCCAAATTGCCCCTCAATACCCGGTACCAGCTTATCAAGCAGGATCAATTTGTTTTTGGGAATCTGGTTGATAATTTCCGGGGCATTTTCTCTGCCATCCAGAAAGTGTGGAATGATTACGTAATGTGTATAATCACTTTTGGCATTTTGGATAAGTCTTTTAAAGAAGTCGATATCGTTGTTGTAAATATAGAAATCGATGGACGCGTCGTTGCCCAATCCGGCTACAATGGCATCATAAATAATTTTTTTATGGGGACTTAACTTATTAAAGAGAAGGAAGATTTTGAGGGATTGTTTTAGCTGGATGTCTTTTACAAAATAGCCTTTGCCCGGAACAGAACCCAGTACGCCAATTTTCTTGAGGTGCTTGTAACCTTTTTCTGCAGTATCCCTGGAAATCTCAAAGGCAAAACTCAGCTCATTGATGGAGGGCAGCACTTCCTCTTTTTTGATATTACCGTCACTAATGGCTTTAATGATGGAATTAGCCAGTTGCAGGTATTTGGGTGTGGCTGAATAATAGTCAATCGTTAAATGCTGAAAAACCGTTTTCTTTTTCATATAAATGTCAGGCAGAAATTACCAATACCAGCTTTGTGGTACCAAACTTAGCAATTTATGGTAAGAAAGTCGGTACCTGAATTCCGGCTTTTAAGCATGATGGTACATGACAGCGAATAGAATGATTGGAATATATTTGAAAATAGTAACTTGAATCTCGATTAGCCATATTGAAAAATTTTTGCCCATGGGTATTATACTCGGTGTTTTTTTCCATTTTATAGGCGGTTTTGCTTCCGGCAGTTTTTATATGCCTTATAAAAAAGTAAAGGGTTGGAATTGGGAAAGTTTCTGGATTGTGGGTGGTTTGTTCTCCTGGTTAATTGTTCCCCCGGTTGCTGCCTGGTTAACCGTTCCAGGTTTTGCAGAAATCATCAAGGCAAGTTCCACGCAAATTTTAGGCACTACTTTTTTAATGGGATTGCTATGGGGTATTGGCGGGCTGATGTATGGCCTGGGTGTTCGTTACCTGGGTATGAGCTTGGGCAATTCTGTGATCCTCGGCTTTTGCTCAGCTTTTGGCTCACTGATACCTGCCTTGTATTACCAGTATTTTCCCACTGAAGGCAAAGAGAAGCAAACCATCGGGTTTATGCTCCAAAACCAGGGAGGCCAGTTTGTATTATTGGGGGTGGCTGTTTGTATTCTCGGCATTGTTATTTGCGGAAAAGCAGGATTGATGAAGGAAAAAAGCCAGCCAGAAGCAGTGAAAAAACAAAGTGTTCAGGAATTCAGCCTGGTAAAAGGGTTGATTATCGCAACAATTTCAGGCATATTAAGTGCATTTTTCAACTTTGGTATTGAGGCCGGAAAGCCAATGGCTGAAATAGCCAATGCACAATGGCATTTGGCCAATCCTTCAGCAGAAGGAAATTTTCTTTTCCAGAACAATGTCATTTTTGTGGTGGTGTTATGGGGTGGGCTGACCACCAATTTTATCTGGTGTATGATTTTAAATGCACGCAATAAAACTTTTGGTGATTATACCAACAAAAAAACGCCGCTGTTTAATAATTATCTCTTCAGTGCATTGGCAGGTACTACCTGGTTTCTGCAATTCTTTTTCTATGGCATGGGAGAAAGCAAGATGGGTAATGGGGCCAGTTCCTGGATACTGCACATGTCGTTCATTATCCTGATTGCCAATTTCTGGGGCATTATCCTGAAAGAGTGGAAGGGGGTAAGTAGTAAAACAAAAACAGTGATTGCGATAGGAATACTGACAATTTTTGCTTCTGTACTGATTGTAGGATATGGCAATTCATTGCCGAAATAAATTATTTAAACATTTAATTTAATAAAGTGAACACGGTAACAAATTTTAAACATGTTAGTTATCTCTGGGATGAGGAAAAAGCAGCATCGCTGGCAGGTGATGAAGTGGCGCTGCTGATATACCGCTCAAACCTCCTGGGGGCTGATTTAAGGCTTACCAATTATGGGGGCGGCAATACTTCCTGCAAAGCCATGGCCAAAGATCCAATTACGGGTGTTGAAACAGAAGTAATGTGGGTGAAGGGTAGTGGCGGCGATTTGGGTACACTTGGCGCAAATGGGCTGGCTGCCTTATATGTTGACAGGTTACGCAGTTTAAAAAAACTGTATCGGGGAATCAACTATGAAGATGAAATGGTTGAATTGTTTAACCATTGCATTTTTGACCTGGCTTCCAAAGCACCATCAATAGATACCCCACTTCATGGCTTCCTGCCTTTTAAACATATCGATCACCTGCACCCCGATGCAGCCATCGCTATTGCTGCAGCAAAAGACGGAAAAAAAATTACCCAGGAATTGTTCAGTGGAACGATTGGGTGGGTTGACTGGCAGAAACCGGGATTTGACCTGGGCCTGCAATTAAAAGCCTGTCTGGATGAAAATCCCGGCATTCGTGGCATCATGCTGGGTTCGCATGGTTTATTTACCTGGGGAGATACGGCTTATGAAAGCTATATCAATACATTGGAAGTAATTGAACGATGTGCCGCATATATTGAAGATGCAGTAGCCAAAAACAAAACTGTATTTGCAGGAGAAAAACTGAAAGCAATTGCTAAGGACGACCGGCTAAAACAGGCGGCGGCATTGGCTCCTGTACTAAGAGGACTCTGTTCTTCAGAGCGGAAAATGGTAGGGCATTTTACCGATGATGACAGGGTATTGCAATTCATCAATTCCAATGACCTTGACAGACTGGCTCCAATGGGAACCTCCTGCCCGGATCATTTTCTCAGAACCAAAATAAGCCCACTGGTACTTGATCTTGCTCCAAATGAATCTCTGGATGATGCAGAGCTGGTTAAGACAAAACTCCGGCCTTGCTTTGAAGCGTATAGAAAAATGTATGCCGACTACTATACTACCTGTAAGCATGCAAATAGCCCGGCTATCCGGGATGCCAATCCTGTTGTAATCTTATATCCCGGGGTGGGCATGTTTTGTTTTGCGGTAAACAAGCAAACCGCAAGGGTGGCTGCGGAATTTTATACCAATGCCATCAATGTGATGCGCGGAGCAGAAGCCATTTCTTCCTATACATCTCTGCCAAGGCAAGAGGCTTTTAATATTGAATACTGGCTGCTGGAAGAGGCAAAACTACAGCGCATGCCAAAACCCAAAGCCCTTTCCGGCAAAATCGCATTGATTACAGGCAGCGCAGGGGGCATTGGAAAAGCCATTGCTAAAAAATTTGCCGATGAGGGAGCTTGTATTGTTGTAAACGATAATGATGCAACAAGATTAGCTGCAGCAAAAGAGGCTTTACAAAAACAGTATGGAAAAGATGTATTTACTACCGTGCTGCTCGATGTTACCAGCAGAAAAGATATTGCAGCAGCATTCGCTGTTTCGTCATTGGCATTTGGAGGTATTGATATTGTGGTAAACTGTGCAGGCCTGTCTATCTCAAAGCCAATTGAAGAACATACCGATAAGGATTGGGATCTTCTTTATGATGTTCTGGTAAAAGGGCAGTTCATTGTTACGCAGGAGGCCGTTACTATCATGCGCAAGCAGGATATGGGTGGCGATATCCTGAATATTGTAAGTAAAAATGCACTGGTAAGCGGACCCAATAATGCAGGATATGGCTCAGCAAAAGCCGCACAATTGCATTTAAGCAGGTTAAATGCAGCAGAACTTGGCAAGGACAGGATTCGGGTAAATGTGGTGAACCCGGATGCAGTAATCAGCGACAGCAAAATATGGGAAGGTGCCTGGGCCGAGGGAAGGGCAAAAGCATACAATATAAAAGTGGAAGAGCTTCCCGCTTTTTATGCCAAAAGAACTTTGTTAAACGAAATAATCAACCCCGCAGATATTGCAGATGCCTGTTTTGCATTTGCAGGAGGGCTGTTGAATAAGTCGACCGGCAATGTAATCAATGTTGATGGAGGGGTAGCTACCGCTTTTGTGAGATAGGATGTTGAGGGAAATCAAACCGATAGAAATGCTGCTCCCCATCGTACCATAAAAAAAACTAATGAACAGAGTCGCTTTTAAAATGCAGTTGCACCAGGGGTTTGAGGAAGAATACAGGAAAAGACACGAAAAATTATGGCCGGAATTAGAGACCCTTTTAAAGGAAACCGGTATTAGTGAGTACAGTATTTTTCTGGATCATACCACCCTAAGCCTTTTCGGGGTATTGAAAATAACAGACAGGATCCTGTTGGATGAATTACCGGCACATCCTGTTATGAAAAAATGGTGGGATTATATGAAGGATATCATGGACACCAATGCCGACCATTCACCTGTGAGTATTCCTTTAGCAGAAGTATTTTATTTACCCTAAGTATTTACCGTATTAAACGATTGCCATGTTGATTGAACAGAAAACGATTGATGCGCATAACGATAAGTTATTATCCGCACATAACCGGCGCTTTGCTTTTACAGCCGAAAATATTCCCGGTATTAAAGAGCTGATACAAAAGCTGAAAGATTTTCAAATAGCCATTCCATCATGGGCACTGGGAACCGGCGGTACAAGGTTTGGGAGATTCAGTGGCGGCGGAGAACCGGGTACACTTGAAGAAAAAATGCAGGATGTGGCTTTATTGCAGCAGCTCAATCAATCCAGTGGCGCTATCTCGCTGCATATTCCATGGGACATACCCAGCGATCCGGTAAAAATAAAATCACTGGCTGCACAATACAAGCTTCGTTTTGATGCGGTTAATTCCAACACATTTCAGGACCAGACCGGACAAAAACTAAGCTATAAATTCGGTTCCTTACAGCATGTAAACAAATCCGTGCGCCAACAAGCCATTGCACACAATATTGAAGTAATCAAACATGGTATTGAACTGGGTTCCAATGCACTAACCGTATGGCTGTCTGATGGATCCTGTTTTCCCGGGCAGTTGAATTTCAGAAAAGCTTTTCAAAACACTTTGGAAGGATTACAGGAAATCTATTCGGCATTGCCCGCTAACTGGAAAATGTTTGTAGAATACAAAGCCTATGAACCTAATTTTTATTCGATGACAGTGGGCGATTGGGGACAGTCACTTCTGTATGCCAATAAACTGGGAGACCAGGCATATACCCTGGTTGACCTGGGGCATCATTTACCCAATGCCAATATCCAGCAGATTGTGGCATTGCTGTTGAATGAAAAAAAACTGGGAGGCTTCCATTTTAACGACAGTAAATACGGGGATGATGATTTAACGGTAGGAAGCATTGACCCTTACCAGCTTTTTTTGATTTTTAATGAGCTGGTAGAAGGAATGGATGCAAGAAACATGAACCATGCCAATGATTTGGGCTGGATGATTGATGCTTCCCATAATGTGAAAGACCCGCTGGAAGATTTGCTGCAAAGTGTAGAAGCTATTATGATTGCCTATACACAGGCACTCCTGGTTGATACAAAAGCATTGCAAGCTGCACAGGAAAACAATGATGTGGCCAGGGCCCAGGAAATATTGCAGGAAGCATACAGAACAGATACGCGTTCAATTGTGGCCGAAGCACGCTTGCAGGGTGGTGCTGCTTTATCCCCAATACAATTATTCAGGGAACAGCAAGTACGGAAGCAGCTGGTAAAAGAAAGAGGGGAAGCTACTGTGGCCACTGGGTTATAAGCAGGGCCGGGGAATGAGGTGTAACCTGCATTCAGCATAAAAAAGCGACCCCGAGGCTATTAGGCAGGTAATCACGGTTCAAATTAAATCATCCACTAAAACATTCCTACTTCAGGAGCGGGGGTATGAATACAATCGCCATTTTTGATATCGGTAAAACCAATAAGAAACTGTTTCTGTTCAATGAGCAGTATAAGATTGTATGGGAACGGTCTGTTCAGTTCGAAGAGATAAAAGATGAAGATGGGTTCCCCTGTGAAAATATCCGGCATTTGTCGGAATGGATACGACAAATGTCGCAAGAGATTGTAGCACTGAAGGATTTTACGGTTAAAGCGATTAATTTTTCAGCTTATGGTGCCAGCCTGGCATACATTAATGCAAAAGCCGAATTGGTTGCTCCCCTTTATAATTACCTCAAGCCTTACCCGGCGGAATTAAAAGAAAAATTTTACAGTCAGTATGGTGGAGAATCAGCAGTATCTGTTGCAACGGCTTCGCCTGTTTTGGGTAGTTTGAATTCCGGCATGCAGCTGTACCGGTTGAAATACGAACAACCTGCGGTATTTGATCAAATAACCCATGCTTTACATTTTCCGCAATACATCAGCTGGCTGTTTACCGGTAAAACCTATGCCGAAATCACCAGCATTGGTTGCCATACAGCCCTTTGGGATTTTACCAGTAAAGACTACCACCAATGGGTAAGGGCAGAAAATATCAGTGAAAAATTTCCTGCCATCCTGCCATCGGATAAAACCATCACTGTAAATATTCAAAACAGAACAGTGAAAGCGGGCATTGGCCTGCACGACAGCTCGGCTGCGCTGGTTCCTTATCTGGCCTGCTTTTCAGAGCCATTCATCTTATTGTCTACGGGTACCTGGTGCATCAGTTTTAATCCATTCAATGATGAGCCATTAACTGCAGGGGAACTTGGGCAGGATTGTTTGTGTTATATCGAATACCAGGGCAGGCCAGTGAAAGCTTCCAGACTTTTTGCTGGCAATGAACATGAACAACAGGTAAAAAGATTGTCGGCACATTTTAAAGTGCCGCCTGATTACTACAAAAATCTACTGTATCAGGCCAGCTTTTTGGACAAAGCAAAAGAAGCAAAGGACCCGGATACTGTTCAAACAGGCATACATGTATCTGCTTTCGGAAAAAGGAACCTCAGTGATTTTGAATCTTATGAAGAAGCTTACCATCGGTTGATACATGATATCATGCAACAACAGAAAAAAGCCATATTGCTGGTTTTATCAGCTGCAAAGCTGTCGCGTATTTTTGTTGATGGGGGGTTTGCAAAGAATCCGGTATATATGAATATGCTGGCTGCAGCTTTTCCGGGAATGGAAGTATTTGCTGCATCTGTTTCTCAGGCTACCGCCCTTGGAGCCGCATTGGCGATACACAAAGAATGGAACGGGCAGCCTGTACCCGGTGATATGGTAGAATTAAAGTATTATATGGTAACGAAATAACCC
>JBDKLG010000132.1:0-10960 GCA_039795695.1 Bacteroidota bacterium | reverse complement strand
TTCAGGTCATAATTCCCGGTAAGTGCCGGAGCCAGGTATGGATTTCCGAACCGGATATTATAAGGATCGCTGTAATCGATACTGGGATTGAGTTCTGTGATGCCTGGCCTGCGAATGGTTTGCCGGTATACCAGCGACAGATTCAATGCCTGTGAAAATTCTTTCCGCAGCGTGATATTTGGCAGCAGCCTCCAATAAGCATTGTTGGCATCAGGTGCATTGCCCCTGATGAACTCAAATTCAGTGGCAGTATGTTCCATTCCCACTCCTCCGGTTAAGCGCCATTTCGCAGGTAAAATCATTACCAATGCAGCCCTCAGCGTTAAAATATGCTGGCGGAAATAAAAATTATTGCTAAGCAACTCATTCCCTACAAATACATGATCCGTTTTCCGGAGAAATTCTGTGCTCAGGATATTGTGATAGGTATTGGAAAAATAAGAAACCCCGGTGGTTACATAAATGGTACCGGTGTCATTCAACGGTTTGTTGTAATTCGCATTTACATAGAAAGAGGTAATATAATTATCGGTTAGCTGAACCTGTGTAGAATCAAGCCCCGTGGGCAGGTAGTCTGCCTGCAGAAACTGCTGGTAGAAATCGCGGTCGTTCTCATTCTTGCTGAAACTGATGCCGCTGTATAACTGAAATTTCTCCACAGGGTTCCTTCCCTTCCATTGGTAGGAACCTGAAAATGCATGGCTGTAACCCAGTCCTGTATACTGGTTGCTCCTCGTACTTGCACGGTATACTTTTTGCATACTGTCTCTATTCGTGTACAGTACGGTATTGCTGTTCTCAAAATGATTGATATTACCCTGGTATACCAGGCTCATGGTAGATTTTTTGGTAAACTCATAATCCATTTGTACACGGCCGTTAGGATGCTTGCTATTATTAATGAAAGCAGATTCCGTATAAAAATAATTTACCGAGTCTTTGTAACTATTCTGGCGATGCGAAAAAGAATTGCCCCTCAGTTCCGATTTTCCAAAACCCAGGCTTGAGCCGATATTCAGTTTGCTGCTGCGGTAATTGAAATTACCTGAAACAGCCGCTTCCCCTTTGGTACCAAGGGTTGTACTGATTCGTTCATAAATACCCACTTTGCCTTTTCGGGTAATAATATTGATAACGCCTCCCGGATAAGTGGCATATTCAGGAGGTGGGTTCAGCATAACTTCTACTTTTTCAACCACATTGGCGGGCAGGCTTTCCAGCAAATCGTTCAGTTGCTGCCCGCTCAGGTTTACGGGTTTTTCATCCATCAATATCAATGGTTCCCTACCCCTTAACATTAGGCTTCCATCCGGGTTGGCATTCATTAAGGGTAGGTTCTTCAGCATCTCGGAAGCATTGCTGCCATTGCTTAAGGGACTTTCCGCTACGTTGTAAACAATTTTTCCATCCTTGTTTTCAACCAGTGGTTTTTCTGCATATACAATTACCTCGGCAAGGGAATTGCTTGTGGTATTGAGTTTGGTATCACCCAATACCAGTTCCCATCTTTCGGGGTGTATGTATAGGCTGTCGATTCTTTTTTCAGTAAACCCAATTACCCTGATGCTTAATTGATAATAGCCCGCCTTTAGTTTTTCAAAATAGACTGCCCCGTTTTTATCGGCCATCTGTGAAACAGCAAGGTTGGAATCGTGCAGGGATTTGAGTGTTGCAGAAGCCAGGGGAATGGGTTTCGCGGTTGCATTGTCGAGTATATTAGCGCTAATGGTTCCGAACAGTTTTTCGGTTTTTTCCGAAACCTTTTGTGCTGCTGATTTGTTCAGGAAAGCCAATAAAAGGACTGATAAAAAAAACTTATGCATGGCCCGGGTGCTTGGCAACAAAATAAGGCATAGAGCGGTAGAATATCAAAATAATGTAGTCTTATGGTTAATTTTGCCAAAACTATCGGCCAATATGTATAGAGTGTATGGAATTCCCAACTGCGATACCGTTCAAAAAGCCATTGGCTGGCTAAAAAAGCACAAAATTCCTTTTGAATTTCATGATTATAAAAAATTGGGGATCAGCCCAGAAAAACTAAGCAGCTGGTGCAGCCAGACAGCCTGGGAAATACTGCTCAACAAGAAAGGGACTACCTGGAAACAGCTGGATGAAACAGTACAGGCAAAAGTGAAAACCGAAAAAGCTGCCATCAAACTGATGGCAATACATACCAGCATGATAAAAAGACCTGTTATTGAAAAGGATGAAAAACTGATGAGCGTAGGATTTGACGAAGTTTTGTTCGCAAAA
This sequence comes from Bacteroidota bacterium, assembly GCA_039795695.1. Classification (GTDB taxonomy): domain Bacteria; phylum Bacteroidota; class Bacteroidia; order Chitinophagales; family Chitinophagaceae; genus Sediminibacterium. The sequence continues at coordinate 8,704 of JBDKLG010000132.1, read as the reverse complement.
ATCTATGGCAAATAGTCCTGCGCATTTTAAATCGGCATTACTATTCAGGTAATGGATTGTCGATCACTAACTGCGGGTCCGGATTTACGATAGTGTTCCCTTCATTACTTCAGCAATTCTCTCAGTTTCATCTGCAAAGCTTCTCCTCGAATGCCCCTGGCAATAATTTTTCCTGTGGGATCGATTAATAAATTGTCTGGTATAGAAGAAATGCGGTACAGCTGTGCCACTTCATTGTTCCATTGTTTCAGGTCGCTTACCTGTGTCCAGCTAAGGTTGTCGTTTTTAATCGCATCAAGCCAATTGGGTTTTGACTGATCGAGGGATACACCTAAAACGGTAAAGTTTTTATTCTTGAACTGCTGGTAGGCATTGACCACATTGGGGTTTTCGGCCCTGCAGGGGCGGCACCAGCTGGCCCAGAAATCGACCAGCACATATTTTCCTCTGAAAGAGGCCAGGGTAACGGGTTTCCCGTCAACATTGTTTTGGGTAAAATCCAATGCCTGTGAACCTACTACACCTATTTTTGAGGTTACCAGGTATTCCTCCACCTGACGTGCATAGATGGTTTTTTTTGCAGAAGACTTTAATTGCGTATATACATCTTCTAATTGTGCAGGGCTTTCAAATATTTTCATTACTACCATCAGTACCAGAGAGCTCACCGGGGAACCGGTATTGTCTTTAGAAAATTTTATGGCATTGCTCAGTAAATTGTTTCTCTCAGCATTAAACACATTAATCAAAGAATCTCTTCTTGTTGAAGCCGGTTCTGCATTGGCCATATTGGCTTTTGCATTCAGGCTTTCAAAAATGGGATTGAATTGTTTTTTAAAAAGGTCGTATTCGTTTTGTGAGGAAGAGCCTTTGTATACAAGGTTATTGGCATTATTGATATCACCTGAAATGCTTAATGCATCATTGCCGATAAAAATATCAATTGCCTGCTGGTAGCCGGTAAAAATTATCTGACAGATGCCGGGTTCGGTTAATTTACCTTTCAGGGTAAAGTTCCCCCTGATTAATTTGCCGGTAGCCAGGGATCGCCCGTCTGTACCTCCTTTTAATTCAACTACAGTGCTGTCTTTGATTCCCTTTATCTCGCCTTTGATGGCAAATCCCTGAACAGCCTGGGGTTGATTAATTCCATAAGCGCCGTTTTGGGCAATGCCTATTATGGGCATCAGCAATAATTGGAGGATAAGTTTTTTCATGCTATTTAGAATGTCTTTTTTTCAATATATCGGTCACGCTTTGCAAGTTATGACCCTTGGCGTTAAGCAAAAGTAAAAAATGGAACAATAAATCGGCTGATTCGTTCAAAAACAGCTCATCGTTGCTGTCTTTTGCCTCAATCACCACTTCTACGGCTTCTTCGCCTACTTTCTGGGCTATTTTATTGATACCCTTGCTAAAAAGTTTGGCAACATAGGATTCTTCCGGAGAAACCTGTTTTCGCAGGCGGATAATGTCTTCCAGGTATACTAAAAAATTTTCACTATGGTTGCGCTCGCTCCAGCAGGTATCGGCACCTGTGTGGCATACCGGGCCAAGGGGGTGTGCTTTAATCAGCAATGTATCATTATCACAATCTGCAGCCATCGATTTCAATTCCAGAAAATGGCCACTTTCCTCCCCTTTGGTCCATAAGCGTTGTTTGCTTCTGCTGAAAAAAGTTACTTTTCCCGTCTGTTCGGTTTTTTCCAATGCTGCGGCATTCATAAAGCCAAGCATCAATACTTTATGCGTGTCAAAATCCTGTACAATAGCCGGCACAAGACCATCGGTGTATTTGGCAAAATCTATTTTCATTTCTTTTGAATATTGAACAGAATTGGTGTTCACGGGGCCCCTATTCATGTCCATTTTTCGCAATAGCCCCGAATATTTTCATTTTACTAAGGTAAGAAAAACAAACGAACAGAACCGGAATACCCCCGAAATGGCTGTGTTTACTGCTTCCCGGCTTGCTTCATATCCTGATTTCAATGCCATTTTTTTTCAGGTATTTTTTCAGGTCGGGGATGGCTATTTCTTTGAAATGAAAAATACTGGCTGCGAGTGCGGCATCCGCTTTTCCTTTTTGGAACACATCCACAAAATGCTCCAGGGCCCCGCCACCGCCGGATGCTATAATGGGCACCGGAAGTGTTGATGCTAAATTTGCAGTAATGTCTAATGCAAAGCCCTGTTTGGTGCCATCATGATTCATAGAAGTAAGTAAGATTTCTCCGGCACCCCTGTTTACTGCCTCTTTTGCCCAGTCGATACAGCGTGTATCGGTTTTAAGTCTTCCTCCGTTCAGGTATACATACCATTCACCGTCGGCTTCCAGTTTTGTATCAATGGCCAGCACTACACACTGGCTTCCGAATTCCTTTGCAAGCTCCTCGAGCAAGCGGGGGTTTTTAAAAGCCGAGCTGTTCACTGAAATCTTATCGGCACCGTTCTGAAGCAGGATACGCACATCTTCCACGCTGCTGATGCCCCCTCCCACAGTAAAGGGAATATTGATGTGGTGAGAAATTTTGTTGACGAGCCCGCTCAATGTTTTTCTCTTTTCAACGGTAGCAGTGATATCAAGAAATACCAGTTCATCTGCTCCCTGTTCTGCATAAAAAGCCCCCAGTTCAACAGGATCGCCTGCATCGCGTATGTTTTCAAAGTTTATCCCTTTTACGGTTCGTCCATCTTTGATATCCAAACAGGGTATGATGCGTTTTGTAAGCATGGTTTATTTATGCGTTTCAGTTATTGGCCCGGGAGAAAACTTCCAGGTCCTTTGGTTTTATTTTTCCTTCATAAATGGCTTTGCCAACAATGGCCATTGTACATCCGATGCTTTCCAATTCGTACAAATCATTCAAGCCGGATACTCCGCCGCTGGCAATAAAATGGAGGGAGGGGAATTTTTTCAGGATATTTTTATACAATTCAATTGAGGGTCCTTCCATTTTTCCGTCTTTGCTTACATCGGTACAAAAGATTTGCCGGATGCCTTTGGCCATGTATTTTTCAATAAAATCGAAGACGTCGATATTGGTGGTTTCCTGCCATCCTGCTATGGCAATTTTTTCTTCCTTTACATCGGCCCCAAGCAAAAACTTATCTGCACCGTATTTTTCTATCCATGCGGTAAACAGTGTTTCATTTTTTACCGCCATACTGCCAATGGTTGCCAGTGCCGCACCTGAACTAAAAACAAGTTGCAGGTCTTCTTCTTTTTTAATACCTCCCCCAAAATCAATTATTAGTTTTGTTTGTGAAGCGATGTTCTCAAGTACTTTCCAGTTTTGAACTGCACCTGCTTTTGCACCATCAAGGTCTACCAGGTGCAATCTTTCTAAACCTGCATCCACAAAGGATTTCGCTACTTCAAGCGGGTTTTCATGGTAAATCGTTTTCTGCCCATAGTCTCCCTGTGTAAGGCGAACACATTTTCCGTCGATGATGTCTATGGCCGGGATGATTTGCATGGGAAAATAAAAATTTAAGTTGCGAGTCAGTGATTACAGTTGAATAAAATTTTTAAGTATTTGTTCACCTGTTGCGGCACTTTTTTCGGGATGGAACTGTACCCCGTAAAAATTATTTTGATGCAAGGCTGAACTGTAAGGTTGTGGATAATCTGTTGTGGCAATGGTATGTTCTCCCAAAGCGGCATAATATCCATGTACAAAATAGCAGTAGCTGTTCTCGTCAATATTTTTGAACAAGGGGCTTTTCAGGTGATAGATATTATTCCATCCGATTTGCGGGATCTTTATTGCCTGATTGGCTGCTGCGGCTGTATCCGATCTATTTTCTTTTCTGAACCATTTTACTTTTTCATCAAATATGCCCAGGCATTCCGTATCATTTTCTTCACTAAAGGAACACATGAGCTGCATACCCAGGCAAATACCCAATACGGGCTGTTGCAGGTTTTTGATGACGGTATCCAGTCCCCTTGATTTTAAATAAGCCATTGCAGAACTTGCTTCGCCTACGCCGGGGAATATTACTTTGTTTGCCTGCATGATTTCCCGGTGGTCATCTGTTACCAATGCTTCCATGCCTATTCGCTCCAGTGCATATAGTACCGATTGTATGTTTCCAGCATTGTATTTGACGATAACCAATTTCAAGGGAATCTGTTTAGGTTTTATTCAATAATAGTTTTAATAAACTTTTCTGTATCTGTCTGAATATTTTTTGTTTGCGCCAGTACCTGGATATAGGCCGTTCCGATAATTGCACCGTTTGCATATTTACAGGCCGATTCGAAACTGGATTTATCCCGGATGCCAAAACCAACCAGTACGGGGTTTTTAAGGTTCATTGCCTGAAGTCTTTGCAGGTATAGTTCTACTGTATTAAAATCCTTGTCTTTGCCGGTAGTGGCAGAAGAGCTTACTGCGTATAAAAACCCGCTGCTCAATGCATCCAGTTGCCTGATTCGCTCATCAGTTGTTTCAGGGGTAACCAGGAAAATAAAATCAAGTCCCTGTGCTTTTATCATTCCTTTGTACATGGTTTCGTATTCATACTCAGGCAAATCCGGAATGATTAAGCCACTGATACCTGCTTCAGCGGCTTTTTTGCAAAATTTTTCAAATCCGTATTGTAAAACCGGGTTCATATAGCCCATCAAAATAACGGGAACATGGATTTCCTTGCTGAAATCCTTTAGCTGGTCAAATAAAACCTGTATGGTCATCCCATTCGCCAAAGCCTTACTGCCACTGGATTGTATCACGGGACCATCGGCCAGGGGATCACTGTAAGGCATGCCTAATTCGATGAGGTCTACGGCGCTGTCCTGTAATGATTTCATAACTGCCCTCGTACTGTTTAATTCGGGAAAGCCCGCAGTACAATAAACATTCAAAACCTTTTTATTTTTTTCCGCAAATAATTGATGTATCCTACTCATGTATTTTGTTTTACCGTGATTCGCAAGGTTTCGCGGACTAAGCATTATGGGTTTGTTTCCATGGCCTGCATATAGGTGGCAAGGTCTTTGTCGCCCCTGCCGCTTAAGCAAACAACCAGTTTATCTGTTGATTTCAGGTTAAGTCTTCCCAGCACTGCCAATGCATGAGCCGTTTCCAATGCGGGAATGATTCCTTCTGTTTTGCTTAGGTGAAAAGCTGCTTTCAAAGCTTCATCATCTGTTGCACTCAAAAAAACACCTCTGCCGCTGGTAAACAAATTGGCGTGCATCGGGCCTATTCCGGGATAGTCCAGTCCGGCTGAAATGCTGTGTGGCTCTATCACCTGGCCATCTGTTGTTTGCATTAACAGGCTCTTGCTGCCATGCAGGATACCCGGTTTACCCAATTGAGTGGTAGCTGCGCTCATGCCGCTGTTGATGCCATGTCCTGCTGCTTCCACAGCCACCAATTGCACATCCGGTTCATCCAGAAAATGATAGAAAGCTCCTGCCGCATTGCTGCCGCCGCCAACACAGGCAACAACATGTGTGGGTAAATCACTCCCTGTTTTTTCTTTTAGCTGCCATTTGATTTCTTCACTGATCACACGCTGGAAACCTGCTACCATATCAGGGTAAGGGTGTGGACCTACCACACTCCCAATAATATAATGTGTGTCTGTGGGGTTATTAATCCAGTCGCGGATAGCTTCATTGGTGGCATCTTTCAAAGTTTTACTGCCACTGGTAGCCGGGATTACTTTCGCCCCCAGCATTTTCATTCTGGCCACATTGGGAGCCTGGCGTTCAATATCTTTTTCGCCCATGTATACAATACATTCCATCCCTTTCAATGCACAAACGGTAGCGGTAGCAACTCCATGTTGCCCGGCCCCTGTTTCGGCAATAATGCGTGTTTTACCCAGTTTTATTGCCAGCAAAATCTGACCGATTGTATTATTGATTTTATGGGCACCTGTATGGCAGAGGTCCTCTCTTTTAAGGTATATGGAAGCATTGAATTCCTTGCTCAGCTGTTCTGCCAGGAACAGGGGTGTTGGCCTACCCACATAATCCTTCAATAATTGCCTGAATTCATTTTGAAATCCGGGTTCCTGCATGATTTCGAGGTAGCGCAGTTTTAATTCTTCTACATTTTTATGCAGCATTTCGGGAATATACGCTCCCCCAAAATCACCGTAGTATCCCCGACTATCCGGCTTACTGTATGTTAGGTTCTTAGACATTTCGTGTGGTTATAATTTCTTTACGTCTTCTACAAAATCTTTTATAATGCGCATATCTTTTACCCCATGCGACATTTCGAAGCGGCTATTGATATCTATTGAAAAGAGATCTTTGGAAACCGGCTCTCTGGAAAATTCTGTCAGTTTCCCTATATCGGAAGGTTCGATGCCTCCGCTAAGGAAAAAAGGTTTCCCGATATTCAGTCCCTTCAATACGTTCCAGTCAAATTTTTTTCCTGTGCCGCCATAGCCTGCCCCTTCGGTATCAAACAAAAACATATCTGCTATATCCTGGTAGTCTTTCACTTTCCATAGCACATTGTCATCTTCTCTTAACCGGAAAGCTTTTACGACCGTAACATAATTGGCAATGGTTTCGCAATACCTGGGCGTTTCATCACCATGCAACTGAACCAGGTACAATCCACAGTCATCCACTGTTTGAATAACTTCTTCTATGGAAGCATTTACAAATACGCCTACTTTATTGATGCCTTTGCCCTTGATTTTTTTGATTTCTGCTTTGGGCATGCATTTGTACACATACCTGGGTGATTTGGGATAGAAAATAAATCCGGCAAATTCGACGCCCATTTCATCCAGTTGTAATACCTGTGCAGCACTGGTCATACCACAAACCTTTGTTCGCATATCAGCTTGCTTTTAGTTGATTAACAAAATCAGCAAAAGCAATCGAAGGACTTGCCTGTTTCATGAAATTTTCACCGATGAGAAAACCTTTGAAACCTGCATTCCGTAAAGTTACGATAGTATCTACATTACTGATGCCGCTTTCTGCCACTGCAGGCTTTTCTTTGGGTATTTTGTTAATAAGGCCAAGGGAAGTTTCGATACTTACTTCAAAGGTTTTCAGGTTGCGGTTATTTACCCCAACCAGGTCTACTTCTTCACAAATATGCCCGAGTTCATCCTCATTGTGTATCTCCAGCAATACTTCCAGGCCCAGTGATTTAGCGGTTTGCGCCATTGTTTTAAGTTCCCGGGAACTCAAACAGGCGGCAATCAGCAGAATCACTTCCGCACCATAGGCTTTGGCTTCTACCAGCTGGTATTCATCAATCATGAAATCTTTTCTTAACAGGGGTACTTCGTTGATGGTGGCAGCCAGCAAATCATCCAATGACCCGCCAAAAAAATCGGCATCGGTTAAAACAGAAATACCTGAAGCGCCATGCAGTGCATAAGCTTTTGTTACTTCCTCAACAGTAGCCCGATCATTGATAATTCCCCTGCTGGGTGATTTGCGCTTATATTCAGCGATGATGCCTGTTTTATGTACATCCTGCAGAAATGAACAGAGCGACAAAGTGGGGCTTGAAAAAAACTTTGCTTTTTCCAGTTCTTTGACAGGAACGGATTTCTTTTTTTCAGCAATTTCAAGTTTCTTTCTTGCGATGATGGTATCTAAGATGTTCATACTATTGCACACTGATTAAGGTTTCTAATGCCTGGTTGGCTTTGCCGCTTTCCAAGCTGTTTACCGCAGCATGGTAAGCAGTTTCATAATTTTTAAACTGGCCTGTACATTGAAGCGCCATGGCTGCATTGGCCAGTACTACTGCATTCTGGGCCCATGAGCCTTCTCCCCTGATGATTTTTTTGAAAATTTTTGCAGCTTCTTCCACGGAGTTGCCACCATAAATATCTTCGGGCATCACCATTCTTTTTCCCAATTGCTCGGGGGTCATTATTTTCTCTCCTTCATTGGTGATCACTTTGGTATCATTGGTCAGGGATATTTCATCATACCCATCCAGGCTATGTATGATGGTAAATGCATGACCGGTTTGCTGCAAGAGGTAATTATAGATCCGCGCCATTTCCAGGTTATATACACCCACCAGCTGAAATGCCGGAGATGCGGGGTTCACCATGGGTCCAAGCATATTAAAAAAAGTTCTTACCCCTAAATTTTTCCTGATGGGTCCTACAATTTTCAATGCAGGATGAAAGAGTGGTGCATGCAGAAAACAGATTCCTGCGGTTTCCAATTCATTTTTTAGCTGGTTCGTATCATTTTTAAAAACATATCCCAGCTGTTCCATTACGTTAGATGCACCACTAATAGAAGAAGCCCCATAATTGCCATGCTTGGCTACTTTCTGGCCTGCACCGGCAACAATAAAACAGGAGAGCGTAGAAATATTAAAAGTATTTTTACCGTCTCCCCCTGTGCCTACAATATCCATTACCCGGTGATTGCCCAGGTCAACTTTCACCGACAGTTCCAGTAAAGCATCCCGGAAACCCTGCAGTTCTTCAATGGTAATACTGCGCATAAGAAATACGGTGATGAATGCCGCCATTTCAGTTTCATTGTATTGTCCGCGTGACATGTTCACCAATATCTCTTTGGCTTTTTCACGGGAAAGCGTTTTGTGTTCAAAAAGGTACTGCAGAATTTTTTTCATATTATTTTTCTGCGGCATTGCAAACACCGGATAAGCCCGTTGTTGCTGCACTTGCAGGGTTTATTTTTTTAACCAGTTTTTTAAAATTTCTTCTCCCAGGGGGGTCA
>JBDKLG010000131.1:0-6385 GCA_039795695.1 Bacteroidota bacterium | reverse complement strand
GTTTAAACGGAAAGAAGCTTTTGAAATTTCAGCTATTAAATCATTTCTGTTGCTTGGGCTTAGCTGCAGATTGTAATTCTGTAAATTATCTGTTGCCCCAATGATAGCAGCAATGGGAGTTCGTAATTCATGCGATAATGAGTTGAACAATATGTTGTACAATTTAACTGTATTGTTTTTTTCTTCTTTTTGCCTCGCCAATTTCTCTATTTGTCTTATTTTATAAGTTAATACGCCACTTACAAGTGCTATTATAAAATACATCAACAGAAGAATCGTATCCTCCGAATTACCTACCTGGAAAGTAAAATGGGGAGGGATAAAAAAATAATCCCAGATCAACGCACTCATTAACGCAGCTATTAACACAGGAACGATGTCAAAAAACATGGCAATCACCGATACGGTAACCAACAAAATCAACGCTACAACTTTGTAACCCACATATGGTGAAAATGTACCACAAATACCCGATACGATACTTATAAGCAATATACTATAGACGTATTGCCTGCCTTTGCTAAGTGTATTTATAAAAAGTGCAGCCATTTATTTAAAGAATACCACACAAAAGTAACATGACTTATATATGTATGGCATAAAATAAAAGGCATTTCATATAAAGATTTTATAAAGAATATACCGGCAAATATTGTAAACATATATGAATTAAAAGCCTGATAAAGTCGCTTAACAGCAATAAATACTCTGTAATTTCGTTTCAATTTTGCAAATAACCACCATGGCGCTACAAACATTGATCGATTTTTTGGAACCCGTAAACATTGCACAACTATCCAATGATGAAGGGTTTAAGGACACACAATTGGGTAAACATATTGTCGTTTACGATGACTACTTTCCCGATATCTCTGCAGCCGATATGGTGCTGGTAGGTTGCGGAGAAATGCGCGGCTCGGGCATGCAGTTCACCAATACCAATTCACCCAATGCCATCAGGGCCGAATATTATAAACTCTTTCATTGGCACACGGAAGTAAATGTGGCCGATCTGGGAAATGTGAAATGTGGCGCCACCCTCCAGGATAGCTATGCGGCACTGCGAACAGTGGTAAAAGAGTTGATTGAACAAGGCAAAAAAGTAGTCATCATCGGTGGTTCACATGATAATACCATCGCCCAGTACCAGGCTTATGGAACCCTGAATAAAATCATCGATGCAGTTGGCGTTGATTCGAAAATTGACCTGGATATGGAAGCAGTACTTCCAGCAGAACAGTTTCTGGTGGAAATGTTTACCGGCGTACCCAATCACCTCAAACACTATACCCATATTGGCTTTCAAAGCTATTTCATGCATCCCGATATGCTCGAAACCATCGATAAACTTGGTTTCGACTGCTTCAGGGTAGGTAAGGTAAAAGAATCCCTCGAAGAAATGGAGCCCCCCATCCGCAACAGCGAACTGTTTAGTTTCGATATTGCCGCCATTCAGCACGCACACGCACCTGCCAACCATATTACGCCCAATGGCTTTAACGGCGAAGAAGCCTGTACCCTCATGCAGTATGCAGGCATGAGCAAACAATGCAGCAGTATCGGCATCTATGGATATATTCCTGAACAGGATAGTCATGAACTAACCGCCAAGCAAATCTCTCACATGCTTTGGTATGTAATGGACGGTATCCATAAAGGAAAGCAGGAAGCCTCTCTCGACAACAGGTCGGCTTTTGATGAATTCACCATCGCTTTCGCAGAAGTTGAAACTGTTTTTCTCAGAAGCAAAAAAACCGGCCGCTGGTGGATGCAGTTACATGATGGTAAATATGCTGCCTGCAGTTACCACGACTATTTAACTGCCAGCAACAACGATATTCCTGAACGATGGTTAAGAGCAGTGGAAAGATCTTAGATAGCTTTTTTTAATAAGGACTCTTTTGTAAATTACAGGCCAAGTTTTGGCTTATGAGAAACCATATTTTCAATTTTTCCGTCCCCATCTTTGTAGTAGCAATACTGTCTTCCTGCAGTATACAAAAGAAAATTTCCAAAGAAGCAAATCAGGATATTTTGCAGACAGCTGATTTCGCAGCTGCACATGTAGGTATCAGCATCTATGACCCTTCCACCGACCAATACTTATATAATTACCAGGCCGATAAATTTTTTGTACCCGCCAGCAATACGAAAATTTTTACCTGTTATGCAGCCATGAAATACCTGGGAGACAGCCTGATTGGGATCAGGTATGTTAACAAAGGCAATGGCATCATTGAAGTGGAAGCAAATGGGGATCCCAGCTTTCTGCATCCCAATTTTCCGAATCAGCCCATGCTGGATTTCCTGAAAAAGCAAAATAAAATTTTGCTTACAGATGATAACTGGAAAGACAACGCACTTGGTTCTGGCTGGGCATGGGACGATTTCAACAGCGATTATATGCCGGAAAGAAGTATGCTGCCTGTATACGGCAACCTGGTAAGCTTCAGCAACAAAGGCAGTTTCAGCGCAAACCCTTCCTTCTTTCAAAAACCTTTGGAAGATGCTGTGGTCAATGCAAAAGGAAATTTTACGGTAAGAAGAGAATTTGGCAGCAACCAGTTTTACCTCAGACCCTCGGCCACCAGATTCTCCGCAACAGCCATTCCTTTTTATACAGCAGGCAATAAAGTCTTACTGCAGTTGCTGAACGATACCATTCAAAATAAAGTGGAACTGATTCATTCCAGGATCGACCGCAGCTCCGATCTGGTTTCACTGTACACACAGTCCACCGATTCCCTGCTCAAAATCATGATGCATGTAAGTGATAATTTTTTTGCTGAACAATGTTTGTTAATGATCAGCAATAACCGCCTTGCTTATATGAATACAGCTAAAATTATTGATACCCTGCTCAAAGCAGATCTCAGCGACCTTCCGCAAAAACCCAAATGGGTAGACGGCAGCGGACTAAGCAGGTACAATTTATTCTCTCCCCGGGATTTTGTTGCCATCCTTACCAAAATGAAAAACGAATTCAGCTGGAACAGGATTACCAATATTTTTGAAACAGGTGGTACAGGTACAATCAGTAATTATTATAAAAACTATGCCGGCCGCATCTACGCCAAAACAGGCAGTCTCAGCAACCATATTGCCCTCAGTGGTTACCTCATCACCAAAAAAGGAAAGCAGCTGATATTCTCGGTACTGGTAAATGCCCACCAGGCACCGGTAGCCAATATCAGAAAAGGAGTGGAGAAATTGTTGACTTCAGTAATGGATAAATACTGATAGAATAGCCACTGCAAATAACTAAACAATACAAGACCAATCAGCAAGTACAGGAGAATTGAAAATGATCCTGCCTTCATCTGTTTAAAACCCTTTATCTGCCAAACATTCTGTCCAGATAATCTTCTTTGTACTCTAAATATGTAGGACTGCCCGTTGGTGTAATATTGGGACTATTACAGGTAAACAGTTCTTCTACCAAAACCAGCATTTCTTTTTGGGTTAGACTCTGACCTGCTTTTATTGCCTGCTGCCTGGCCATACAGCGCACCAGTTTTTCTCTTTTGCTGAATTTGATATCAGTACTGAAATGTTTGAATTGTTCAACAAGTAATTCGATGGAATGTTTTTCATTGCCTGGTAATACATCGGCAGGAATTCCCTGTATCACAAAACTATTGTTGCCAAAAGGTTCCACCTGATAGCCAATGGCAAGTAAATCGGGTATCAAATCAACTAATAAAGCTGCATCAGAAGCAGCTAATTCAAGTGTAACAGGAAAAAGGCTTTGCTGGGTAGCCATTTGCTGGCCATGTGCAGCAATACCATAACGCTCATACAAAATTCTTTCGTGCGCCAGCTGCTGATGCACCAAAAGAAATCCGCTATTGGTAGAGGCGATGATATAGGTATGATGCAATTGCAGTAAAGGGGTATCAGGAATTACGTGCAGCGTTTGGGCCCCGGATTTGGGACTTTGAAGCAGACTTCCTTTTTGAGCATTGCTACTATCCAACTCCCGACTCCCGATTCCCGAACCATCATAAAACTCCCTCCAGTGCTTCAATTCACTTTTTTCACCCTCAATAAAATGTGCCTGATTTTTTTGAGTAAAAGTTTTGAATAAATTGGAAGAACTGGCCGCATCTTTTTTGTCTGTCGTAAATGGTTTGCTCACCGCATCAAGTCCCTGTATTTCTGCATTCAGTGTAAAGTCGAGCGAAGGTGCAATACTGAACTGGGCCAGCGCATGCTTAACTGCGGCCTGTACAAAAGCATAAATAATTTTTTCGTCTTCAAACTTAATCTCCTGTTTGGTAGGGTGTACATTGATATCCACCTGCGATGGGTCAAGGTCAATGTATAAAACATAACTGGGGAAACTGTCTTTTGCAATCATCTCATCAAATGCGCTGTTAACAGCGTGGTTAAGATAAGCACTCTTGATAAAGCGGTTGTTCACAAAAAAATACTGATCACCCCTGGTCTTTCTGGCCGTTTCTGGTTTCCCTACAAAACCATAAATATTCATATAATCCGTTTCCTCATTTACGCTCACCAGTTTCGCATTATACGGAGCACCAAGTATTTGTACAATCCGCTGTTTTAGACTGCCGGCTTCTAAATGAAAAACTTCCTGCCCGTTGCTGGTCATTGAAAAGAATATCCCCGGAAATGCCATTGCAACCCTGGTAAACTCATCTACAATATGCCGCATCTCGGCAGCATTGCTTTTTAGAAAATTTCTTCTGGCAGGAACATTGAAAAAAAGATTTTTCATGCTGATACTGGTACCTGCTGCACAGGCACATGGCTCCTGTTTCAATACCTGGCTGTTCTCTATTTCAATAGCAGTACCCAGTTCATCCTCCTCCCTTCTTGTTTTCAGAGAAACCTGTGCCACTGCTGCAATAGAAGCCAGTGCCTCACCCCGGAACCCCATGGTTTTAATCCGAAAAAGGTCATCAATATTTTTGATTTTACTGGTGGCATGCCGCTCAAATGCCATTCTGGCATCGGTTTCACTCATACCCCGTCCATTATCAACCACCTGTAAAAGAGCTTTACCGGCATCCGTAATATATAATTTGATTTCCGTGGCCCCTGCATCTGCCGCATTTTCGAGTAATTCTTTCACAGCACTGGCAGGCCGTTGAATAACTTCACCCGCCGCTATCTGATTCGCTATATTATCTGGTAATAATTGTATGATATCTGCCACCGCATCTCCGTTTTAATAAAGTGGGTAAAAATACTACTCTTCATCAATTTTTAGAAAGTTTTAAAACTTTCCAAAAATTGTAGCCTGTTCAAAAGTTATCTTTGCCGCCTGTCTTGGAAACGACCCAATTCACGAAAATCACTAAATCAGCAAAAATGACACTGAGCGCAGATATAAAGAAATTAACAAGAAATTTTGTACCGGCATCTTTTACTATCTCGGATTGGGCCTCTCTCGAACCCTTTTTCAGGGAATTAACAGAAAGAGAACTGCAGTCAGGAGAACAGCTTGAAAAATGGCTAAAAGATATGAGTGAACTGGAAGCCGTGGTTAGTGAAGATGCCTGCTGGCGCCAGATTAAAATGACCTGCGATACTACCAACCAGGCACTCGAAGAAGCTTTTACCTATTTCTGCATGGAAATACAACCCCGCCTCCAGCCTTATGCCGATGCCCTTAACCGCAAACTGGTAAACTGCCCCTTTACAAAAGAACTGGATCAGCAAAAATATTTTACTTACCTGCGCAGTGTTAAAAAAAGCATCGAATTGTTTCGCGAAGCCAATATCCCCCTGCAGGCCGAATTGAGTGTGATGCAGCAACAATACGGTGCTATTGCAGGTAAAATGACCGTTGAAGTGAACGGACAGGAATATACCCTGCAACAGGCGGCCAGGTTCTTGGAAAGCCACGACAGGGAATTGCGTAAGGAAGTATATTACAAGATACAGGAAAGAAGGTTGCAGGATAAACAGCCTATGCACGAGCTTTATTCACAACTCATTCAAAAAAGAAACCAGGTAGCTAAAAATGCCGGTTTTGCCAATTACCGCGACTATAAATTTGTGGAACTTGGTCGTTTTGATTATTCCCGGGAAGACTGTTACCAGTTTCATGAAGCGGTCAAACTGCATGTGCTGCCACTGATTGAAAAAATATACGAAAAGAAAAAAAAGAAACTGGGACTGGATTCCCTTCGCCCATGGGATACCGAGGCAGAACCTGCAGGAATAGAGCCTTTGAAACCATTTACCAATGGAAATGACCTCTACGAAAAATCTGTCAAATGCTTCGAAGAACTCAATCCTTTCTTTGCCAGCTGTTTGCGTAAAATGAATGAACTCGGGCATTTTGACCTGGAAAGCCGCAAAGGCAAAGCACCCGGGGGATACAACTGCCCCTTAACAGAAACCGGGGCACCGT
>JBDKLG010000130.1:0-5865 GCA_039795695.1 Bacteroidota bacterium | reverse complement strand
CCTTTTTAAGCTTATTGTATGGAGGGATTACTTAGCGTCTCCTTCCCCTTCTTTTAATTTGGCTTTGATTTCAGCTAAAGCTCCCAGATCGCCCAAAGTTGCTTTTTCAACTTTCGCCTGGATTGTTTTTACTGCTTTTTTGGTGCTGTCAGACTCGGCTTTTGCTTCTTTTTTAGCCGCTTCTTTTACTTCAGCTTCCTGCTGTTCCCAGATTCTTGCGTGACTTAAAACGATGCGTTTCTCGTTACGGTCGAATTCGATTACCATGAACTGGGCAGTTTCATCGGCCTGAACCTGTTTGCCGTCTTCCTTGTTCAGGTGACGGTTAGGGGTAAAGCCTTCTAAGCCATATTGTAACTGAACCAGGGCACCTTTTTCATCCTTGCGGGTAACGGTTCCTTCATGGATGGTTCCCACGGCAAAGGTTTCTTCCAGTGCATTCCAGGGATCTTCTTCCAGTTGTTTGTGGCCTAACTGCAGTTTGCGGTTTTCCTTGTCAATGCTTAAGATAATGATATCGATGGTTTCACCAACTTTTGTGTAATCGGTTGGGTGATTGAAACGCTTTAACCAGCTCAGGTCGCTGATGTGGATCATACCGCCGATGCCGGGTTCCATTTCAACAAATACACCATAAGGAGTGATGTTTTTCACCAGGCCTTTGTGCTTGCTGTTTTCAGGGAATTTGGTTTCGATGGTATTCCATGGGTCCTGGCTCATTTGTTTGATGCTCAGGCTCATTTTGCGGGCATCTTTATCCAGGGTAACTACTTTGGCTTCATACTCATCGCCCAGTTTGAAGAATTCCTTCGCATTGATCGGGGTATTTGCCCAGGTAATTTCAGATACGTGTACCAGTCCTTCAACACCGGGTTGAATTTCCAGGAATGCACCATAGTCTTCAATATTCACCACTTTACCTTTTACTACTGAACCTTCTGCCAAACCTTCAGGCAACACATCCCAAGGATGCGGGGTCAGTTGTTTCAGGCCTAAGCTGATACGTTTTTTGTCGTCGTCGAAATCCAGTACCACCACCTGTAATTTCTGGTCCATCTTCACCACTTCGCTTGGGTGAGAGATACGTCCCCATGAAATATCGGTGATGTACAAGAGACCATCCAAACCACCTAAGTCCATGAAAGCACCGAAATCTGTGATATTTTTCACCACACCTTCCAGTACCTGTCCTTTTTCCAGTTTGCTCATGATCTCTGCACGCTGTGCTTCGATATCGCTTTCGATCAGGGCTTTGTGTGATACAACGGCATTCTTGATGGTTTCGTTGATCTTAACCACTTTGAATTCCATTGTTTTACCTACAAACTGATCATAATCTGTAACAGGCTTCACGTCGATCTGAGAACCCGGCAGGAATGTTTCCATACCAAATACGTCAACAATCAATCCACCTTTTGTTTTACTTGTTACGGTACCAGTGATGACTTCTCCTGTTTTATGCACTTCCACAATTCTTTCCCATGCACGGAAAATGCGGGCAGATTTGCGGCTCAAATGCAGGTTACCACCGCGGTCTTCTTTTTCAACCACCATTACTTCCACATCATCGCCTATTTTCAATCCCTGTACATCGCGGAATTCGTTCAGAGAAACCAGGCCATCGCTTTTAAATCCGATATTAACCACCACATCGGTTTTGGTTAAAGCAACAACGGCACCTTTTACGATTTCGCCATCTTCAATTTGTACGAAAGTGTTGTCATACACTTTATCGTATTTCATTCTTTCTGTTTCAGCATAATGACTCACATTACGTTTGTCGATGCTCCAGTCAAAATCATCATGAGCTGTTTCAACAACAGGCTCAATTACAGGTGCATTTGTTGTCGCAGTAGTAAGTTCTACAGCTTCTGAAGCTGCAGCGTTCTCCTGTGCATCTGCGTTTAGTTGTTTGTTAATTAATTTCATACAATACCCGATGGTTTTATTTCGGGGCAGCAAAGGTAGGAAAATATTGACTATTGAACAAGGAATGATGTCCATTGGGGCGAATAAAACCATTCAAACATAATATTAAATAAATAACATTTAATATTATCTGATAATCAATCAATTATTGAAATAAACGGATTAATATTCCGCCAGCAAACTATAGGCAAACCAGAGCATTGGTGCCTGGCCATGAAAATCGCCGGTGGTTTTTCCGCGGTCGAGGTAAAACTGTGCGTCCTTACTTTGTCCTGTGCCTACACAAACCCCGCTTAGTTCTCCTGCTTCATTCACATAGGTGCTAAGGGCCTGCCAGGCTTTCCCGGCGGCAGGGCGGAATATTTTTGAAGGCAGGATACCTCTCTTAACCCCCACCATCATGGCATAACCAAACATAGCAGTGGAAGAAGTTTCTTTCCAAGCCTGGGGATAGTCAATTAACTGCCGCCACATACCATCATCGGCCTGGTAGCGAAGCAGGGCATTCATCATTTTTCTGTATCCATCCTGAATAGCAGGATAATAAGGATTTTTTTCAGGAAGTACCGATAACAATTCTGCCAAAGCTGCTGCCACCCATCCATTTCCCCTGCCCCAGTAAAAAGGCGCATCAGGTCCGTGGAAGAACAGTCCATTGGGTTGCTGGAGTTTTTTGAGATAGGTATCCAATTCTTTTGCGGCACGATCCAGGTAAACAGCATTCCCCGTTTCCCTGTATGCCTGAACCTGCAGACTGCCGATCATATACATATCGTCGATCCAGTAACGGGTTTGGTTGCTGAGTCCATCGGGTAATGGGTTGGTCCATTGTTCGTTTGCCAGTGCCAGTCCCTGCCTGCGAAAACGTTCATCCTGTGTATGCCTGTACAATTCAAGGGGTAGTATGCCATAAACATTTACGTCCACATGAATGCCTGGGCCAAGCAAAACACCATCCAGCAGTGGTTCGTAGCGTTTTACCAGGCGCTGAATGGTGAGAGAATCTTTCTGAAGTCCGGCTATCCTTGCTGCTCCGAATGCTGCACATGCTTCTGCATAATGAAAGGTTTTCAGCTGCGGGGTATTGTAGACCATGAATTCTTTGCGGCCCAGCAGATTTTCCGTAATCTTTGAAGCAATGGCAAGCGGATCGGCTGCTGCAGGGGGTGTACTGCTCATTTTTTTGGGTGCACAGCCCTGGAACAGCAAAACACAAACCATGCCCAAGCCGATGCGCGACACTGAAAAATTCATGGAGGATTTTTAGGTAGATTTTGTGGGCAGTCTGCCAAATATCCGGCAGAACTGCAGATAGACGGGGCTTTATCTACAAATCAGTCAACAGTTCCCTCGCCAGACCAATCCCGTATTTGCTGCCCTATTTCAGGTTCATTTACTTTTTAGAAAGGTTGATTTTTTAATCAGATCAGGCAAAAAAAACTCTTTTATCTGCCAAACTAACCAATAATCAATCCCAAAATATTCATGTATGATTCGATTCCTGAAACCTTTTATCCTATGTCAGTCAATTTCAGGATGGGCTATCTTAAATTCTTCCGATATTAATCTCTACAACTGAGCCAAACAATCCTATTGAACTTACTGACTACTTATCAGAAAGATCAGGTTTGATTTTTTTGAGTGCCTTGATGATGGCATGAGAGATGTTCATAGAACAAAGATACATTTTGGGTTCCCCTCACCCCGGCAGATCCTGCAGGGAGGCCGAAAATCATTTCATCGAATGTAAAGCAACCCTATTCCCTTCTGTATCCAAAAAATGCGCCATAAATCCATTTCCGCCTATGGAAGTTTTGGGCAGTAAAATTGTGCCCCCTGCATTTTCAATTTTTGCCAATGGAATGCTTAAGTCTTCGCCCCCATTCAGGTATACAACAGTTCCCTTATCGGATGGCGTAAAGCCTTCTCCCTGAACAATTCCGCCACCAACGCCATTTTGCATATCGGCAGGAAGCATGCCATACCTGCCAGCCGGAAAAGGCATTTCCATTATTTCTGCACCAAAAATTGTTTCATAAAACTTTTTTGCTCTAGTGAAATCAGTTACCGGGATTTCAAACCAGTTAATTGCATTGGCCATTTTATTTTGTTTTTCTTAAAGATAAAAATAAAACATTCAGTTATGAAAGAATTATGCGCGCATTTCTTAGAAAATTACCCGCTGTTTTGGGCCCCACCCGCTCAGGGTCGCCGGACCCACTCTTTTTAAAGGGCTTCGCTGCCTGTGCGGTGCGAAATAATTTACCGGCAATTCACCTTCCTACTGAAAACCCTTGGATACACGGGATTGTATTAGATAGCTGCTGTTTTGAAAAGGAAAATCATTTTTACGATAAGCCTGTCAATAGATTTTCGAGGTTATTCAAAGTCATTGTAAATCCTTCTTTGAAGCCCATTTCAATCATCTTCTCCATTCGTGCGAGGGACTCGTTTTTAATAATGATGCTGACTTTCGTTTTCCCGTTTTCTTCGCTGAAGCTCAAGTCCCATTCAGAACCCGGCCATTGTGTATCAATATTCTCATCCTTGTCGGCAAAAGAAGACATGTATTTGAAATTGGTTTTCGGAGTAATGGAAGTAAATGCCTGAACCGACCATTGTGCTTGTCCTTCGGGACTTACCATGGCATAAAATCTTCGTCCGCCCACTTCAAAATTCATGTGTTTTGTTTTGGCTTCCCAGGGTTTGGGGGCCGTCCATTGGTCAAGAATTTCCTGTCTGGTAAAAGCATCCCATACCAGCGAAACTGTTGCATCAAACTCTCTGTATATGCGTACTGTTTTGGTTTCTTTGTCAACGGTAAAGTCAAATTGCATCTTGTTCATTTTTTTTGTTTTTTAATGGTCACTAATATTGTATCCAGCTGGTTGAATTTAGTTTCCCAAACTTTTCTGAACTGACTGAGCCATTTGTCAATTTCTTTCATTTTGTCTACTTCAAGAGAGTAGTAAATTTCTCTTCCCTGTTGTTCCTGTTTCACCAAATGGCATTCAGTCAGAATCCGAAGATGTTTTGAAATGGCCTGCCGGCTGGTGTTGAAATTTTCGGCAATAGCATTGGGTGTCATTGCCTGTAAGGCAATTAAGGTAACAATAGCCCGTCTTGTTGGGTCGGCAATAGCCTGAAAAATATCTCTTCGCATTATTTTTTAGCATACATTAATGAAACCAATCAGTTGCAAATATATGTGCAACTTTTCGGTTTCGCAATTTTTTTTGATTATTTTTTTAAACAGTTGGTTATGTTGTTGTTATATGGCGGTTTATATTGGGCAGCTATGCACCATGCCCGGAGTATTCAACAAATTTGAGCGTTCTAAGCGCAAAGTCCCCGTTCCGGGAGATATTGTGAGGGATTTTTGATTTTATGTGCGGATGCTTTGCGGAAAAGGAAGACTATTCGTTAGCCCCAATTGTTGCAATGGAGTGTTGTGTATTCGTACTTTTTGCTTTTATTCTAAATGAAATTCTTTGCGTAATAGTTTCAATAATTCAGCGTTAAATTCAATATATTTTTGATACTGAATCTGGCGAGTACCCCGGAGCCCATTAAAAGCATAATACCCCAAGTTGTTTATACTACCTTCTGCATCAAAGTCTTTTATTTTTTTAAAATGAAATGGAATAATCGTATCGCTTTTCTCATAAATACTTATATTCTTAAATATACTTTCACCGCCTAGTTCGTTTACTGCTATGTCGAAATCCATGTCATAATGTTTTGCAAATAATGGGTTTGTATATTCTGTCCTGATAGAGGTTTCTATGGCATTCCGATCGTATATATTAGAAATTGCTACTGATAAATCACCAATTAGTTTTTGCAACTCATCGTTTTTAAAATATCGTAATGAACCGGAATTTTTTAATTGTTCTAACACCACTGTTCTTGGTTCAAAAAGAGAAGGTGCTCGAA
>JBDKLG010000129.1:0-2870 GCA_039795695.1 Bacteroidota bacterium | reverse complement strand
AGGCGGTGAAACAATAGTATTGTGGTATCGTGCCGGGATAATTCTTCCAGCAATACCAGTAATGGGTTTTCCTGTTCAAAATCCAATCCCCTACTATAGATCGCAAGTTTCATTTTTGATAGGTTTGTTCCTGGCCCTGTGTCATTAATAGGCTAACCAGGAAACCGGTAAACTAAAAATCGTTTCTGGAATGTAAATATACGCCATCCCTTCCCAGTTGATTAAAGCTGTACTCAATTTTAAATACAAAATCATAAATAGAAACAATGTCCATTCCAATACCCCAGGACCGTAACAGTTTGTTATTGAGTGTATTGCTGGGGTTGGGGTTTGCTGCATAGCCATAACCCAGGTCTCCATATGTTTTTAAATAAATACGGAAAGGAATTTTATCGTGTGTTTTGCTCCTGACGGGGTTATTAAGTACAAAGGAAATTAATTGTTTGTGCAGGGTGGTTTTGAGTGCGGCACCATACATGCCATCCACTACATTGTATTCCAGTCCGCGCAAATTCACATATCCGTAACCGAATAAACGCTCATTGGAATAAAAACTGGTAAAAGGCGATTTTATAAAAGCGAAGCCTTCGAGGTGCAGAAAAGAAGTTTTGTTGAATGGTATGGCATACACAGCCCTGCCTCCAAGCTGCCAGAATCCTGTGGTATTGTCAAAGCCCCTCCGGTAGATATTGCCCTCCAGCAGGTATCCTTTGGTGGGGTAGGAATTGTAATCTGCATTGTAATATTTGAACTGGTAACTGAAGTCTAAATAACTCAGCCTGTTTTTCTTTTCGGGAAAATACAAGGGATTAATCTTCAAAATAGTATCTGCAACTTCTTCGTTATTATAAGAGATCCGGAAATAGTGTCTTTGCTTTACACCGGGCCGGTAAGAATAGGTGAAATCGTAGCGTTGTATTTTTTTAACTGTTTCCTCCTGCTTATAGAACAGTTGTTTGTTATCGCCTGTTGCATAGTTCAGTTCTTTTTGTGTGGCAGACAGAAAGCCGATATTGAATCCACTCTTTAGTTTTTTATCGAAGAAGGGCAAATTGTACCTGATTGTAAATTGCTGGGTATACCCTGTTATCAGCCATATATCCAGGTTGTCGTTTCTGCCGCTTACATTGTTTTGAATAAATTTGATGCCGTAGTTAACCCTTTCCAGGCTTGCTTTCTGTTCAACCAGCCATTGGTTAAAGTTTCTGTCGATCAGTCTGAAATAGGGTAATGGAAAAAGGTACCACCTTTCTTTGGTATCAACCGTAATGGTAACAATGCTGTCTTTTTGATTGGTAACTGATACTTTCACGTCTACAAAAAGGGAGGTATTCATTACCTGTTGTTGGGCAATTTTCAAAAGCCTGGGCAGATCGGTTACCAAAAACTGGTCTCCTTTCAAAAAAGGCAGTTCCCTTTGAATGATGAATGATTTGGTTTTTTTGTTTCCCTGAAACAAGATATCTCCGATAATGACCGTATTGTATTTAAGCTGCGTACTATCCGCCTGATTAACAATTGCCGTATTACCCACAGTATTTTTCACCTGGGCCATTGTATCGCCACGGGAAAAATAAATAAGGGTGAGTAGAAAAAAAATGCGCAATAGCTTCATCTAAATTATTCGGCGATTGATTTGACGGGCAAAAATAAGTGTTTGCTCCAAAGGGTGGTTTTGACAAGGAAAATTGAACCGGCTGTTAAGGGCTTAAATATTCATATAGGAAATCAAATGCTCGTAATTTTCTTTTAGCTCATTGGCATAGGATTCTTCTCCGAAATAATACCGAACTGCATAGTCATATCTTTGGAAAGTGGCAATAATATCTGCTATCTCCTGTTTGTTTACTTTAAGTGTAATAATTACGAGTCCTGTATCTGCTTCGGTATGCGTATTTAATTGGGTAATATAGGCATCGTTGGTTTCCACCAGCCGGTTGATTTCTCCCAGTGAAAAATTTCTTTTATCAGTTTCCAGTACGATGATACCTCCCGGGTCTTCATTTCCGATGAACAGGGAAACCGTATGCATCAGTTGTTTGGCGGTGATTACGCCCATTGGTTCGGCCTGCTCGTTTAACACGGGCAAGAGAGAGAGGTCGTTTTCTGCAATCAGTTTTAATGCCTGCAAAAAATGTGCATCTGCTTTGATGAATTTATTGAGCAGGGTTGATTGGAGTGAAGAAATGGTTCCATCATCATCAATATCCAGCAAATCGTCTTTACTGATTATGCCGGCAAATTTTTCCTCGCTTAGTACCGGTAGGTGTAATACATCGTAATCGTCCATCAGCTGCAGGGCAAAAGATGCTTTGTCAAAAAGATTGACAGTAGGGAAACCTGAATTAATCAATTGTGATGCCAGCATTGATGCATTTTAATATCCTGTCCAAAAATCAGGCCTGGGCAGCAGAACCCTGTTTCAGCCTGGTTAAAAATCCTTCTAATATTTTGTTAAACTCATCGGGCACTTCCATCATCGGGGCATGGCCGCAATTGTCAACAAAATGCAGTTCACTGTTTGGAATAAATCTGTTAAACTCTTTGCCTACAAATGGGGGAGTGATGGTGTCGTTATTGCCCCAAATCAGGCAGGTTGGCTGTTTAATCTGGTTGAGTTCTTCTCCTAAATTATTCCTGATGGCACTTTTAGCCAGTGCAATAATCTTGATTACTTTGATGCGGTTATTGGTAATTTCAAAAACCTCGTCTACCAGTTCTTTGGTAGCATGCTCCGGGTTATAAAAAGTGAGCTGTGTTTTCTTTTTGATGTACTCGTAGTCGCCCCTTTTTGGATAACTGTCGCCCATACCGTTTTCAAACAAGCCGCTGCTGCCGGTTAGAATTAATGATTTGATTTTTTCGGGGTG
>JBDKLG010000128.1:0-31965 GCA_039795695.1 Bacteroidota bacterium | reverse complement strand
ATTGCGGAGCAGTTAGCTTATCGCTCTCAAAATCTACCTTTACCTGTGCAGATCCGGCAACTAATATCGTAACACTTACTGCAACAGATCAATATGGTAATTCTTCCAGTACGACAGCTGTAGTTACGTTGATTGGAAGCAAACCGACTTCCTCTATTGTAGCTGCAGCTCCGGCCAATGCTCCCAATACAGGCGGTGTTCCTACAGAACTGTACCTGGGTTATGGGGCACAGTCGGTAACACTTACAGATAATGTAACCGGTACAACTGCAGCTACTTATTCATGGACCGGCGGTACAGGCTTATCCTGCACCAACTGTGCAAGTCCGGTGTTTACGGCAGCTGCGGCGGGATCAAGAACATTTACAGCTACGGCCATCAATCAAAACGGATGTTCAACAACAGCCACTGTTTCAATATGTGTGAGAGACATCAGGGTTACACCTACTACTAATAGCAATGTATATGTTTGTCATACAGATTTGGGTACAGGTGTATCAACTCCCATTTCAGTAACGGTTGCCAATGTTGCCAATCAACTGGCCCAGAACCCTCAGGATAAGCTTGGAGCATGCACTATGGCTCCATGCAGCAGTACTAATCTTACTGCATCACAATCCGTTATCACACAGGGAGCAGCCACTGCCGTGGAAGAGCCAATGACAAAAACTTTGAAAGCAGTTGAATCTGAGCTGAAGGTTAAAGCATCTCCAAACCCAACAACAGATGTATTCACACTGGTAGTAACATCCGATAAAAAACTACCTGTTCAGGTGAGGATATTTGATGCGGCAGGCAGGGTAACAGAGTCTATGAGAAATGCACCAATCGGCGTGCCTTTCAGAATGGGCCAGACACTGTTCTCAGGCGTTTACTATGCAGAAGTGGTACAGGGTAAAGAGCGAGTAGTTGTAAAATTAATTAAACATAGTAGGTAGGAATCGGCAAGATTTAGTAGATTCATGTTTCGATAAAAGAAAGACAATATGGTAAAACCCCGGTTACTGTTATTGGGAATAGTTTTGTTTCTTGGTTCTAACATGATGGCTCAGGATAAGGTTTTAGACAGTATGAAATATGTACTGTCTAAAGCCCTGCCTGACACAAATAAGGTAAATACACTGAATGCCTTAAGCAGGCGAACCATTAACTCCTCTCCGGAAGAAGCTTTTGCTTACGGCGCAAGAGCATTGCAATTGGCCGACAGCCTCAATTTTACGCGCGGTAAAGCCTATGCACTGAAATGGGTAGGGCTTTATTATTTTACTGTAGGCAAAAACGTGGAAGCACTGGAAACCTGGCAAAAATCTCTGGCAGATTTTCGCGCCATCAATGATAAGCAGGGTATCGCCAACATGCTTAGTAATATCGGTGCCCTGTATGATAAGAGTGCCGATGATGCAAATGCCCTTGATAATTATCTTCAGGCCCTTCCAATCGCCGAATCTATCAATGATAAACTCAGGATAGCTACCGTATTGCAGAATATCGGTAATACCTATATGCGTAAAAATGCTACCTGGCCCCAGGCATTGCAATACCTTAAACAGGCACTTCCCATATCAGAAGAAATTGGTAACAGAGATGCAGTTACCACCATCATATCCAACCTGGGCGACCTGTATAACAGGAAAGGATTTCCCGACTCGGCCCTGCTTTACCTGAAACGCGGACTTAAAACAAGTATTGATGTTGAGGAAATCACCACCAATTACCTGCTAAACAGGACAGCCGAATCATACGCAGAAAAGGGAGAGTTTGCTACGGCCATCGATTACCATAACCAGGCCATTGCATTGGCAACCAAACTAAAAGCCAACGATGATATTGGTAAGTCATTACTCGCTTTGGCCAAAACCTACCAGAAACAGAAGAATTGGGATCTTGCACTGACTACTTTTGGCCGTGCAGAAAAAATATTAAAGGAAGGCCGCATAGTGGAAGAGTTGCGCGATGCCTACCAGGGGATGTTTCTGGCTTATGCCGCCAAAGGAGATTTTATCCATGCATTTGAGAATTTAAAATTATACTCCGATTACAAGGATTCTATTTATAACTCTGAGCAGGATAAAAAACTGGCAAACCTGCAGATCAGTGCAGATATGAAATCCCTTTCACAGAAAAAAGCACTGAGCGACCTAGAACTGCAAAGACAAAAAGTTACCCGAAATGCTTTTGCCGTGGGTTTTCTGCTGATCCTGATCATCGTATTTGTATTGTATCGGAACTATCGCCAGAAAGTAAAAACCAACCTGATTCTGGATAAGCAAAAAGCACAGATTGAAACACTGATGCTCAATATCCTTCCACAGGAAGTAGCCACAGAACTGCAGGAAACAGGCCATGCCACACCAAGAAACTACGACAGCGTTTCCATCCTGTTTACTGATTTCAAAAGCTTTACGGCGCTCGCAGATAAAATGGAACCCAGGGAACTCATTAATGAACTCAATGAGTCCTTCATGGCTTTCGATGAAATCATTGAGAGAAACCAGATCGAAAAAATAAAAACAATCGGAGATGCTTATATGTGTGCCGGCGGTATCCCAACTCCTAATGAAGGATATGTGTTAAATATCATCAAAACAGGATTGGAAATTCAGGAATACATGCAGGCAAAAAATGATAAAAGAACCGCACTGGGATTGCCTAAATGGGAACTGCGGGTTGGTATTCATGTAGGCCCCATAGTAGCCGGTGTGGTAGGCAGAAAAAAATATGCTTACGATATCTGGGGCAATTCGGTAAATATTGCCAGCAGGATGGAAAGCAACGGTGAACCGGGAAGGGTAAATATTTCAGCTACTACTTATGAAATAATCAAAGACGTGTATAACTGCAGTTACCGAGGAAAGATTTCTGCAAAAAATATTGGTGAAATTGATATGTATTTTGTGGACGGATTAAAATAGTTTGCATACCCTATGAACAACTTGCCGCCCCAAAATTTTTGGGGCGTTTTTTTTGGGTAGAAGAATGGCCGGTAAGAACCCGCTTAACGGGTTTTCTATCAGGCAATGCTTCCGGTAATTAGCGGCCTTGTTTCCTGCTCTTTACCCGCTTTTGCAACGGTATGTAAAAAAGCAAGCTGCACGGTATTATTGGTGAAACTGCAGGTAATGGAATCGCCGGTAACTGTTTCAACAGGACGAATCTCTACATACAAAATATCCGGAGCCTTCCATACTGCCATTCCTGCAATGACTGAATCAACATTGGGAAGCTTTAAAACCGGGAATGGAAGCTGTTTGTTAAGCATTGTGCCGTTCTTTGCCTTTTCCCATCTGTTCATGCCAAAATGCAGTTTTCTGTCGCCATCATCGTAGCTTACCGTTAATGAACAACTGTCGCTGGTAAAATTAAACATGACCGATTTGGCGCCTAAAACATTATCGTTCAGCAGGAATTTTTTACCGGAAATTTCAGTGACCAAAGATGATGGTATGCCTGCAGCTATTACTGGTGAAATCCCTAATCCTGCCTGCCTATCTGTTAATTTTTTTAAAGCATTGCTGTTTGGCGCTAGCGCATTTTTCTGCAGTCCGGGCAATAAATTATCCCAGATTAAATTAAGGGTTTTTTGTGTATTGAAGCTTTGTTCGGTAATGGCTACAACCATTTGCTCATCAGGAAGCACGATGCCAAATTGTCCGTACAATCCATCAGAGCGATAGCCATTGTGCTTTGTACGCCAGAACTGGTAACCATATCCCTGTTGCCAGTCATCATCCTGTTTGGGTGTTTTTCCGCCAAATGGATTGGATGCAAAAACCCATTGTGCCTTACCCGAATCTTCCACCCATGCTTCGGGAATAATTTGTTGGCCCTTCCATTTTCCTTTGTTCAAATAGAGCTGGCTAAAACTGGCGATATCTTCTGTACGAATCCTTAAGCCATAACCTCCTGTATGAATACCCTGCGGACTCATTTCCCAATCCGCTCCTTCAATTTTCAACGGATCCAAAAGACGGGGTTTTAAATAGTCGAGCAGGTTTTTACCCGTTGTTTTTTGTACAATCGCAGAAAGCATATAAGTAGCAGAAGTATTGTACATGTAAAAACTACCCGGTGCATAAACGATGGGTGCGGCAAGAAAAGACTGTACCCATGGAAGATGATCGGTTCGTAAGCCATTGTCTGCTGCATGGCCGCTTGTCATGGTTAGCAGGTGTTTTACTTTCATGGCCGAAAGATTCGGACTAATCTCTTTGGGCAATAGATCGGGGAAAAAAGAAATAACGGGACTGTCTACCGTAAAATGGCCTTCATGAATCGCTAGTCCAACAGCTGCAGAAGTAAAACTTTTGCTCAGAGAATGTAGGGTGTGTCTGTATTCAGGCGCATAGGGTGCCCACCAAGCTTCGGCAATAACAAATCCGTTGCGGACTATCATGATGCTGTGAAATTCAATGCCGCTATTGTCAAGTGCATCGAGTAAACGATGAATGGATTCTGAAGAAACACCCTGCATTTCAGGTACACTGCGCGGTAAATTGCCGGTTGCGGGAAAATGATTAACCGAAGCCAGTGAACTGCCTCCCAGCATCATTCCTGCGGTTCCCAAACCAATTTGCCTGATGAAGACTCTTCTTGTTTGCATGGTTGATGTTAATTTTTTCTTCTGGGTCAATAAAAACAATTGCCTGCTGCTGATGATCAGAACCTGAAAGGGGCGGGCGGAGGAGGCGCTGTATGCCCGATATGCCTGTCGGCCCATTTCAAAAACCATTTCATATTCGCCTGGTCCTGATGTCCCTGGTCGTGCTGGCGCCAGGCCAGTTCTCCCTCAAGCAGTGGTGTATTTACTGCTGGCATTTTTTCAGCAGTATAATCGTTGGATACACCCAGGTCTTTGGCACCCAGCAGTTTAAAAACCGACCCGGCTGCAACAGTAGCCATATAACTGCCCTGCTGATCGAGCCATCTGGCATCGCCTTTTTCCGGTATGCCATAACTGATGAATGTGAGGCGGGGTGCACACATGGCAATCAAATCATGTGCATCTACCGGAATATCATTGGCCGTTTTTACACCAAAAGAAGATTCGGATGCACCATATTTCATAAAATTTCCAGCCATCCAGTAATACTCGCCACCAGTAAGGCTTTCAACGGCTTCACCAAAATTGCGCCGGTGCAGTTTGGCGCCCCCCTCTCCTGAAGAGCCTACCAATGCCATCGCAAACCTGGGTTCAAAAGCAAGTGTTACAAGTGCGGCTTTACCATAACGCGAAACTCCTTCAATGCCCACATATTTGCTGTTAACAACCGGTTCCGATGCTTCCAGGTAATCCAATGCCCTTGCTGCACCCCATGCCCATGCCCTCAGTGCTCCCCAGTCGTCGGGCTTGCGTGGCTGGCCTTTGTTAACCAGGCCAATAATGCCCTTTGTTAATCCCTGCGCATTATCGGCCTGGATACTACCGGGATTTACAATCGCATAACCCCAGCCATCGGCCAGGAGCTGATCGGTGGAGGGAGGATCATTGTTTACCCCGGGCACACCGGGAATATCCGGTGTAGGTGCAGGTGCGGGCGCCGGTGGTGCAAAGGGATTAACCGTTGCACCTGCAGGCAGGGTTACAGGATTGTAGGCGGGATGTTCGTCAAAAATGGCTTTTAAAGCGGTATCGGCCGACAAAATATTTTTCAGTGCAGTATTGATTTTTGTGAGTTGCTGGGCTGTAGGCTGACTGGGTGCGGGGAGCCTTCCAAAACCAAACATCATCAATACAGGCACAGGCCCTTTTGCATTGGCAGGCAGTACCAGGGTCATTTCAATATTTACCTCAATCTGGGGGTAGGATGAATTGTCTACATGACCAATCAATTGTTTGGCAATAACGGGAATACGGTTAACTACTTCCTTGTCAATCAGCTTCAGTTCCCATTTTACCGAAGGGGTATTTTTCGGAACACGGCCATATACTTCCCTGCTCATGTCTTCCTCAATTTCAGGCCTGCGCAGCTTCCACCAGTCATCGGCAGTAACAACTTTGCTGCCGTTTTTCAAAGTAAGCAAATCGGGTAAAAGCGGGTAGGGGTTGGCTTTGGCCTCATCATAATTGGCATGATTGGGGTCTTTGTCATTACCACTGGGCCCTGGGCGAAGTGTTTTGATGCCCAGCTGTTCCATCATGTTTTTATGGTCCTGGTCGGCAGTAAAAATTACCGGGGGCGGATAATTGCCTTTGATGGCAGGAGCCGTATTTTGGGCATTA
Organism: Bacteroidota bacterium; assembly: GCA_039795695.1. Classification (GTDB taxonomy): domain Bacteria; phylum Bacteroidota; class Bacteroidia; order Chitinophagales; family Chitinophagaceae; genus Sediminibacterium. The sequence continues at coordinate 25,745 of JBDKLG010000128.1, read as the reverse complement.
AGGCGAAAGCCGGTAACCAAAAGCAGGAAAACTATTTTTTTCATAAGGGAAGGTTTCTGTTTGAATGGGGCAGCCTACCGTGAAACAATACAGTTGCAGTAAGCATAGCGGCAGTTATACTGCGTTACATAGGTACAAAATTTTTGAACAACAATGCAACCGATTGCATAATTTGGTAGGGTAAAAAATTGTTTATGCGATTACTACTTGCCTTTTTGATGGCCATTACTACAGTCGGCGTATCCGGCCAGTTAAAACTGCCCCGTTTAATAGGCGACAGTATGGTATTGCAAAGAGACCAGCCCCTGCCCGTATGGGGATGGGCCGGCCCCGGCGAGAAAGTGACCCTAAGTTTTAAGGGCCTGAAAACCACGGCTATTGCGGATGAAAAGGGTAAATGGAAGATTACTTTGCCTGCTATGCCGGCAGGGGGACCTTATACAATGGATATTGAAGCAGGTAGCCGCATTACTCTAAAAGACATATTGATTGGTGATGTATGGTTATGCTCGGGCCAGTCGAATATGGTATTAACGATGGAGCGGGTAAAAGAAAAATATCCTGAAGAAATTACGGGAGCCACCAACAGCGATATCCGCAATTTTTTTATCCCAACAATTTCCGATGCCACAAAATTATATGAGGATCTGCCCCCGGGAAAATGGAAGGGGGCCACACCTAAAAACGTATTGGATATAGGTGCGGTCGCTTATTTTTTTGCAAAGAAAATTTATTCCCTGCACCATGTCCCCATCGGCATCATTAATGCGAGTGTGGGTGGAACGCCTATTGAAGCATGGATCAGTGAAGAAGGCTTTGCAGGATTTAATACGGAAACACAGCGCATTGCCCAGTTGCATGATACTGCTTTCATCAATAACCATGCGATGGCAGTTGCCAATGCAAGACGCAATGCACCGCCGCCACCAAAACTACAACCCGATAAGGGTAGCACGGGCCCGCAGCCCTGGTACAGTGAATCCTATATACCGCAGGGATGGCATAGCATGCAGCTGCCCGGTTACTGGGCCGACCAGGGTATTAAGGGATTGAATGGGGTGGTATGGTTCAGAAAAGAAATAGAGATAACGGCAGCAATGGCCGCAGCACCCGCCAAACTTTTTCTAGGCCGCATTATAGATGCCGACCAGGCTTATGTAAACGGAACCCTGGTAGGCGGTATTACTTATCAATACCCGCCGCGCAGGTATGAAATAGCTGCGGGCTTATTAAGGCCCGGAAAAAATACAATTGTGGTGCGTGTAACCAATACGGCAGGAAAAGGAGGCTTTGTGCCCGATAAAAATTATTCATTGGTAATGGGTGCAGAAAAAATTGACCTGCGTGGAGAATGGCAGTACAAAGTGGGGCAGGTATTTCCAGCGGCAGGTAATACGGGCCAGTCGCCAATAGCACCCATTAATATGCAGAATGAACCAACGGGTTTGTACAATACCATGGTAGCGCCACTGGCAGGGTATCCTTTAAAAGGAATGCTATGGTACCAGGGAGAAACGAATACAGGCGGGGCGGCCCAATACGGCAATCTGTTGCAGGCATTGATCAAAGACTGGCGCAAAAAATGGAACCGCGATGATCTTCCCTTTCTTTTTGTACAGCTGCCCAATTTCAATGAAGTACAGTATTCACCCACAGAAAGCGACTGGGCAGTGTTGCGTGAGGGGCAGCTCAAAGCATTATCCGTGCCAAATACTGCCATGGCTGTAGCCATTGAACTGGGCGAGTGGAACGATATTCATCCCTTGAATAAAAAAGATGTGGGCGAGCGGCTGGCATTGGCGGCAGAAAAAATGGCTTATGGCAATGCATCCATTGTACATGCAGGCCCTGTATTTAAAGCAGCTTACAGGAAAGAAAATACAATCGTTGTAAGTTTCGAATCTACCGGCACCGGCCTGGTGGCAAAGGGCGATACGGTATTGCATTATTTTGCGATTGCCGGCAGCGATAAAAAATTTGTATGGGCCAATGCACGCATTGAAGGCAATACCGTAGTGGTATGGAGCGATGAAGTACCCAACCCCGAGAGTCTGCGCTATGCATGGGCCGATAATCCCGAAGGGGCCAATCTGTACAATAAAGAGGGCCTGCCGGCTTCCCCTTTCCGTATAACGATTGGTGGGGCCAGGCAATAACAACCTTCGCCGTTGCTGGTCGTTCCGTGTATTTGTTGGTCAGGCGACCAACAACGGCGCGCAGAATGAATGCACAATCAGCTTCAAACTAAATATCCGATAGGAAACTCGTCTAAATTTCCCTCAATAAAAAAGCCCTTCTGTCGTTGCTGGTCGTTCTGTATAGTTGTTGGTCAGGCGACCAACAACGGCGCACAGAAAAAAATAAGAGTTTTGGCAATTAATAATTCCTTCTCCGTACTCTCCCGTTGTTATTGTTCGTTTCCCATCCTTCGCCGTTGTTGGTCGCCTGACCAACTACATTAGAATAAATGCACAATCAGCTTCAAACTAAATATCCGACAGGAAACTCTTCGCCGTTGTTGGTCGCCTGACCAACAACATTAAGAATGAATGCACAATCAGCTTCAAACTAAATATCCGACAGGAAACTCGCCTAAATTTCCCTCAATAAAAAAGCCCTTCTGTTGTTGCTGGTCGTTCCGTGTAGTTGTTGGTCAGGCGACCAACAACGGCGCAGTTTTTCTTTAGCCAGATGTTTACTCGATAAAAACGTTTCCATTGGAGTCTTGCCGTAGCAGTACCGTCCACTATGCGGCCTTTCGTTGTTCTCTTCGCCGTTGTTGGTTGTTCCTTGTAGTTGTTGGTCAGGCGACCAACAACGGCGCGCACCGTCAGCTTCAAACTAAATATCCGACAGGATACCTGCCTAAGTTTCCCCCAATAAAAAAGCCCTGTAAACAATATATTTACAAGGCTTTTCGATGTATTGCTGTAGGGGGAGGGATCGAACCTCCACGAGGCAGTTAGCTGCAGTACAAAGTTCGGTGGTCGACCCCGGTCGTTCTGTATTGCTACAAAACGGCTCTATGCTGCGTTTATCCTGTTATCCTCACCCCCGAGACAAGAGGGCATGTCTGCCAAAAATTTCATCACCCCACAGTGTATAAGAACTAAGTCAGTTGCTTGACAAGACAATATTAGGGTAAAATCCACAATTGTTGTAAATATTTCAACAAATAATTTAATAATATAGAAATTGTATACTATATTAGTGTAATAATTAAATATTATTTAAAATTTAAACGAAAATGTCTGCAAAATTGAATCTTGACAAACTGGACTTCCAGATCATCCAGGAAATGATGGAAGATGCAGAAATATCCTATGCCGACCTTGGCAAGAAACTCTTTGTTTCAGGAGGCACCATCCATGTGCGTATCAAAAAACTCGAAGAACTGAAAGTAGTCAAAGGTAAACGTTTATCGGTTGACCTCAAATCACTGGGCTATGATGTAATTGCTTTTATTGGCGTTTACCTCGAGAAAAGCTCTCTTTATGATACCGTAGCCAGAGAACTTAAAAAAATTCCGCAGATTGTAAGGCTGAACTATACAACCGGTAATTACAGCATGTTTGCAGAAATTGTTTGCAAAGACATCCAGGAACTGCGTTTTGTATTGCATGATGAACTGCAGAAAATAAAAGGGATTGAAAGAACGGAAACTTTTATTTCTCTGGAAGAAAGTCTGGATAGAAATGTAGTGGTTGCTCCCCTGGGATAAATATTTGCCGGATTGCCCTATCAGCAGTATACACCCGGAAACAGGCAGGTAGAGAATGCTGTTATAATTTATTCCTCACGGTAAGTGCATCCCTCAAACCATTGCCCAGCAAATTAAAAGCCAGAACCAGTAACATGATGGCTATGCCCGGAGCAAGGGCCAGCATGGGATTATGGGTGATGATGAAATTATAATTTTCCTTGATCATCAGCCCCCAGCTGGGTTGCGGAGGCTGTACACCAACACCCAAAAAACTTAATCCCGCTTCTATCACAATTGCAGAGGCAAAATTACTTGCAGCAATCACCATTACCGGTCCCAGTATATTGGGAAGAATGTGTTTGAAAATAATGCGTGCATGCGAATAACCCAATGCACGGGTGGCTTCAATATATTCCATCTCCCTAACTTGTAAAACCTGACCCCTTACCAGCCTGGCCACATTTACCCACATCGTTAATCCAACAGCCACAAAAACCTGCCAGAAACCCTTGCCCAGTGCCAGGGTAATCGCAAATACCAATAGCAGGGTGGGAATACTCCAGATAACATTGATGAACCACATAATGGTTTCATCTACCCATCCCCTGAAATAGCCTGCCACTGAACCCAGCAGTATTCCCAGACTTAGGGAAATCAATACGGCAATCAATCCCACACTTAAACTCACACGCACGCCAATCATCAGCCTGCTTAATAAATCCCTTCCGAATTTATCGGTACCCAGAAAAAATTTTTGCCGAACAATAGCAGGATTGGCGGCAATGGATCGGGGGATGGATTTATTTTCTGTAACACCCTCGTCTATCAGTTTGGCAAAATGAATACTGTCGGCGGAAATGCTGTATGCAGTAATGGGGATGTATTGAAACAGCTCTTCTTTGCCATACAGCCATTGCTGCAGGATACCTGTTTGTACCCCCTGTTTTTCCCTGTTCACGCGTAGTAATAATACGGCATAACCCGGTTTTTTACTGGCAATTTCAGGAATCATCCTGTTGGCATTGGGCGAATTATCGGGTGCAAAAAAATAACAGCCCACAGCAAGCAGCAAACTTGCACCAATCAGTATCAATCCAAAGCAAGCCCCTTTGTTTTTAAAGAGTTTTTTGGCAAAAGGAGAAAGGAATTGATTTTTTAGCACAGCCGAATTTAAAACAATTAGGGTTTACCGTTAATAGCAGTTCTTATACCGATTTTAAGCAACTGTTAATAAACGTTTGACGAATTCAATGGTCTATCATTAAAACTAATCCTTATGAAAAAAACAATTACCTTTTTTTTATCGCTCCTGGCACTGGTTCCATTGATTGTTTATGCATTCTGGCCTGAAACAGAGGACCTGAAATAGACAATCATTGTACATTTCTGCCCTTCCATTCATAAGACCCGAATTTGCCCAGCCATCCCGCAATTACTGTATAAGCAATGTGAAAAGGTTGCATCAAGGGGAACCAGCTTAATAAATTACCGGAGTCAAAAAACCGGGCAACAGGTACCATCAGGGTCAGTTCTACCAGGGTTTTGCAAATAATCAATATCAGCCAGTTACTCAATCCTCTTTCAACAAAAGGGCCAACCAAAAGCAGTATGAGCAAAGCTGCATTTACTGCATATACCAGCGCCAGTATCCAGAAAATCATTTTATCCCGATAAGTTTCAGCCTTGCTTGCCCACCGGATTCTTTGCTGTAAAAAACTTTTCCAGTCGGGCATCGGCTCTGTTTCAACAATGGCTTCCTTACTAAATAAATAACCGAGGCGGGAAGGGTATTCTTGCCTGATTTTGTGCATCAGTAACATATCGTCTCCGCTTGCCAGCTCATCAATGCCTTTGAAACCTTCAACTTCATAAAACACCTGTTTTTTATAAGCAATATTGGCGCCATTACACATACTGTGAAAACCTGCGGAAACCGCGGCAGCAGTGATTCCCTGCAGACTGATAAAATCAAGCGATTGAAAATGTGAGAGAAAATGCATCCGGTCTTTGAACATCACAGGTGCGGCAACAAATACCGGGTCTTTTTGCCGGATAAACCCATCATAATTGGCCAGCCATTCGGACTTTACCTTACAATCTGCATCGGTGGTAATGATCCAGTCGCCCTTGCTTGCTGCAATCGCAATCTCTATGGCTTTTTTCTTATAGGCATTCAACTGTTTGCCGTTGAGATGGTCGGTTAGATTGATCAGCTGCAAATTGGCATATCGTTTTTGCAAACCGGCTACCAGGCTTTCGGTGGCATCGGTGGAATGGTCGTTAACCAGGATTACTTCAAACAGGGAAGGAGGATAGGCTTGTTGCAAAACAGTTTCAAGACAGTCAACAATATTATCTGCTTCATTTCTTGCAGGAATGATTACGGAGAATCTGGTTAGTGGAGGGGTAGCCGGATTTCTTTTGAACAGGGGCAGGCGCAGGTACCATTGCCTGTACAGCAAAATCAATAAACAGTAAGCCCCCAGTAATGCGGCTGTGAGCAGTAAAAAACTCCAGTACATGGTAACAAAGAAAAACAATCTTGCGAGGATGGAGTTTTTTTTCTTTATCCCGTATAACGGTGCATGTTAAGGTTGCCTGAGCAATGAAATAATCAGGGGAAGCTGTTTTTCTTTCAGTAACTGGTGACCGGCTTCAATTTCTATTACTTTAATTAAACCAGGTGCCGACTGCTGAAATTTCCACCCGTGTTTGGAAAGAATTACACGGTCATGTTTTCCGAAAACAAGTGTGAGCGGAATCTGGTGTACAGCGATCAGCTTTTGCAGCAAAGGCTGATGAACGCTGAATTGGCGAAGGGTGGTCCATCGTTGGTACAATCGCTTTCTTTCTGTTGCATCATCCAGGTAAAAATGTACAAATTTGAGCAGTCGCTGATCGTATAAGCCTATTTTACCCAATGCATCCATGGTATGCAGCAACAGGGCGGGGTTGTGCATGACCCGCTTAAAAAAATAATTGCCAATGCTGCTTTGGGTAGCAAATAGCTGCCATTGATTGCTGTGTAAACCATCGGGGGCAATGAGTAATAATTTGTTGATTGACTCGGGTATCAATTGTACAAGCTGTAATGCCACCCTGCCACCCATGCTATACCCGAGGATGGACAGTTTTGCATGGGCTGGTTTGATTTGCTGAATAAGCTGTACGAGGAGGCCCGGTTCAAAAAGCAGTCCCTCTTTCCATTCAGTTTTTCCATGAAAGGGAAAATCAATGGCCACAAGGGTAAAATCCTTTTCCAGGCTGTTTTCCAGGAACCCAAACAAAGCAGCATTTTCGCCATAACCATGAAAACAAAAAAGCCATTCACCGCCCTTTCCGGCCAGGGTATAATGGATTTTGGAGTTTTTAAAAGGGATATAATGGGATTCTGCAGACAATTCTGAAATTTTAGGGGTTTATTCTTGGTAGAGTCAAAGAAACGAACTTATTTTGAAATTAGTTGCATAACTAACTATATGCCAAACAACCAATTTAAAAGAGGGGAATTATACAGTGTGATCAATGGGATGGCTTCTACGGCCGTTGCCAGGCGTTTGCAGAAAAATTTTCGTGCGGCGGGGCTTGAAATAACCATTGAGCAATGGAGTGTGTTATACCATTTATGGAAAGAAGATTGTTTGAGCCAGCAGGAGCTGGGAAACAGAACATTTCGCGACAAGCCCAGTATTACGCGTTTGATTGACAACCTGGAAAAACAGAAACTGGTGAAAAGAATCGGTTCAAAAACAGACAGGCGCATTAACCTGGTTTGTTTAACGGATGCTGCCAAAGAATTGCAGAACCTCACCATCGACCTGGCCAATCAAACCATGAATGAAGCATTGATTGGTGTGAATAAGGAAGAGATTGAGACAGTGAAAAATGTATTTCAGAAAGTGTATGATAACCTTACCTGAAAAGGGGCAGTGAGCAGAAAGGTTAGATGGATACAGGGATACAGCGGGACGGACACGTATCCGCAAATGCGCAATTAACTTATACAAATTAATAATTTAAAATTTCCAATCATGGAAGCTACACAGCCAACCAAACCACTGCAGGGCGGTGAATGGTTAATCAGGGAGAGTAATCCTTCAGATATTTTTATTCCGGAAGACTTTAATGAAGAACAACAAATGGTGATGGAAATGTGTCACCAGTTCCTGAACACGGAAATTCTTCCCATTATTGACCGGATAGACAAACTGGAACCCGGCCTGATGCCTTCTTTGTTACAGAAAGCAGGTGAGCAGGGATTATTGTCTACCTCTTTCCCCGAAGAATATGGCGGATTGGGAAAGGATTTCATCACTTCCTCTATTGTAAATGAAGGATTGGGCGGTGGTTTCTCTTTTTCTGTAGCAGTAGCGGCCCATACAGGCATTGGCTCTTTGCCCATCCTGTATTTTGGAACAGAGACGCTGAAACAGAAATACATTCCCAAACTTGCCAGTGGTGAATGGAAAGGTGCTTATGGTTTAACAGAACCCAATAGCGGTAGTGATGCACTGGGTGCCAAAACCACGGCCAAACTAAGTGAGGATGGAAAATATTATATACTGAACGGGCAGAAATGCTGGATTACCAACGGAGGCTTTGCCGATGTATATACCGTGTTTGCAAAAATTGACGGAGATAAGTTTACCGGTTTTGTAGTAGAACGCGGCTTTGAAGGATTTACCCAGGGGCCCGAAGAACATAAAATGGGTATCAAAGGATCTTCCACTGTTCAGCTGTATTTCCAGGATTGTAAAGTGCCGGTAGAAAATTTACTGGGCGAGATCGGGAAAGGTCATTTGATCGCTTTCAATATCTTGAATATCGGCCGGTTGAAATTATGTGCTGCTGCACAGGGCGGATCAAAAGCATCTGCTACCACTGCCATTCAGTATGCCAAAACAAGGGAACAATTTAAAATATCCATTTCGAAATTTGGGGCCATCCGTCACAAAATGGCCGAAATGGCCATTCGTATGTGGGTTTGTGAATCGGCCTTGTACCGCACGGCCAAATGGATCGATAACAGGGAACACGAACTGCTCAACAGCGGGAAACCCTTTGCCGAAGCCCTTTTGGGAGCAGCTGAAGAATTTGCCATCGAATGCTCCATGTTAAAAGTATATGGCAGTGAAGTACTTGATTTTGTGGTGGATGAAGGTGTGCAGATACATGGCGGCAACGGTTTTAGTGATGAATACATTATTTCCAAAGCCTATCGCGATAGCAGGATCAACCGTATTTATGAAGGCACCAATGAAATCAATCGCCTCTTAACAGTAGATATGATGCTGAAACGGGCCATGAAGGGCAAGCTTGATTTGATGACTCCCGCCATGGCTGTTCAGAAAGAACTGATGAGCATACCTGATTTTGGTGCCGAAGAAGAAAGTGCATTCGCCAGGGAACGCAAGTATATTGCCAACTTTAAAAAAGCCATATTAATGGTGGCAGGAGCTGCTGTACAGAAACTGATGATGCAGCTGGACAAAGAACAGGAAGTACTTATGAATATTGCCGATATGGCCATTGAAACATTCAATGCCGAGAGTGCGCTGCTGCGGGTGATGAAACTTACCGCCAGCCGTGGAGAGGTTGAAACCGCTATTCAGACCGATATCATGCGCACTTATTTGTATGATGCTGCCGACAGGATCAACAAATCGGGCAAAGATGCATTGAATAGCTTTTCGGATGGGGATGAATTGCGTATGATGCATATTGGCCTGAAACGCTTTACAAAAGTGGAACCTTTTAATAGCAAGGATGCCAGAAGGCGCATTTCTGACCGCCTGGTGGCCGATAATGGGTATCATTTGTAAGAAAAAGCCCTAAAAAAAGGGTTTTCTCAGAAAGATTTTCCATATTTGGTTTTTGTTTTACGGTTGCTTGCTAAAACAAAGCCTCATTGCTGTAAAAGGCGGTGAGGTTTTTTTATGCCCGCATCATCCACCGATTTTGCTTTAGCCAATCTGATTTATCTTTTATCTTCATCTGATGAAAAAAGGCATTTTCAGTATATGTTTTTTATGGGCTTTTCAGCTGCTTGCACAAACCCAGCATCCCCCTTACCTGCTTACCAGGTCTACCGGTAAGCTTCCCGCACTTTCCTATGGATTGGGAGAAGACAGGTTAGGCGGGGCTAAAATTGGTTATATCGACAGTAATATCCTGTTGCGGGTAATCGATTCTACCAATGAGATGTACAAAGTTCAGCTCTCGAAATTTCACAGTGCTTATATCGACAAGTCTTATATCAAGGCCGATAGCGCCCAGAAAGAAAAAGCTTTTTATCTCAGCAATTCCTATAGTGTAAAAGGCGATAGTGCCTATGATTATGCTGGCATTAGCATGGAAGAAAAACTGCCCTATAAAAGCTGGATGGAAATTAACCCGGCAAGAATTATGGTGGATATCTATGGCGTGCAAAGCAATACCAACTGGATAACACAGCTGCAATCGCTGAAAGAAATTAAAAATGTTTATTATAACCAGGTGGAAGATGATGTGGTAAGGGTTACCATTGAACTGAAACACCAGCAACACTGGGGTTACAGTATCGGGTATAAAGGAAAAATACTTGTTATCCGTGTAAAGCGGCAACCCGAAAAAACCGATATCCGTTTCCTGAAAGTGGCGATAGATGCGGGTCATGGAGGTACCAATGCCGGCACAGGCGGCATCAATGCCAGGTACGAAGAAAAATATTATACCCTGCTTTTTGCCAAAGCTTTGGAGCGGTTATTAAAAAAGAAAGGGGTGAAAAATATTGTCATGACAAGGACAACCGATACCAGTTTCGACAACAAAGACAGGGTTCTTTTTCTTCAGCAACAGCAGCCGGATCTGTTAATCAGCCTGCATTTGAATTCCAGTAATAATCCGCAGATCAATGGGGTGAGCACTTATTACAAGCATATCGGATTCAGACCTTTGACCACCAGTATTTTACAACGCATGCTGGAAGGTAAGCTGATGGCTGAGTTTGGCAATGTGGGCAGTTTTAATTTTGCCTTAAATGCACCCACCGATTTTCCGAACTGTTTACTGGAAATTGGTTTTCTGAGCAATGAGGCCGATGAGAAAAAAATTCTGCGCAGCAGTTTCCAGGAAGAAGTGGCCAAGCGGGTGCATTTAGGCATTACCGACTGGCTGCGCGGTTTGAAATGATTCGTAGTATTTATATTGCCGCAGATGCGCAAAGTAGATCAGCGCTAAAAAAAATCTGCGCATCTGCGGCCAATCATTAATGTCTGATAAAACGCTCAAAAAATTCCATCGTGCGCAGCATCTGGTCAATCCGCTGGCGATTATTGCCACTTCTGGTTAATTCATGTGTTGCTCCGGGATGACGAACATATTCCACGGTTCTTCCCAGCACTTTCAAACTCCTGTACAGCATTTCTCCCTGTATTACCCCTGTTCTCAAATCATTCTCACCATGAAAAATCAAATAGGGCGTATAAATATTTTGCACATAAGTGATGGGCGATTCGCGCTGAAGAATGGCTTTGGTTGCGGGTTCCCAGGGATAGCCGCCAAAATAGTTGGGCACCAGTCTCCATGCATTTCCCTCCCCAAAAAAAGTACCTAAATCATATACCCCTCTTTGTGAAACAGCTGCTTTGAAACGCTGGTCGTGTCCAATAATCCATGCTACCAGGTAGCCCGCATAAGATCCGCCTGTTACGGTAAGTCTCGATGTATCAATGAATCCTTCTGCTGCAGCTTTATCAAGATAAGTGAGTACATCATAAGTAGGTCCTGTGCCCCAGTCGTTCATATTGGCACGCAGAAATTCAGCACCATAACCTCCCGAGCCTCTTGGATTGCCATAAACCACCACATAGCCTTTGGCGCAGTAATACTGGAATTCATGCCACATGGAATTTTCACCGGGTCCCCACATGGCAGAAGGTCCTCCATGTATATCAAGTATGGCGGGATATTTTTTTCCCGCTTCAAAATTGGCGGGTTTCATTACCCAGTATTCAACGGTTAATCCTTTTTCATTTACAAAACTTTTCTTTTCAGGGAAGCTCAGTTTTTTGGTTTGTAACCAGTCGTAATTGAAACTGCTGATGCGCTGCTGGTTCTTGCCCGATGCATCGGCAGCATATAGTTCGAAAGGGTTGGCAACGGCTGTTTTTACAAATACGATGCTGTTGTTTTTCAGGTCAAAACTTCCTACGCCTTCATTACTGTCGGTTAATTGTTGTACCTGTCTGGTAGAGATATCGGCACGGTAAATGGGCTGTCCTCCATTGCTCTGGGCCGAGAAGTAGAGGTATTTTTCATCCTGGCTCCAGGTAATATTTCCCTTGTTTCGGTCGAATGGAATGGTAACAGCATCCTGAAAGCTACCGGTGATGGGCATTACGGCCATTGCGGGTACATCTACAAAAGAAGTGTTGCCATACTGAAACGCGAGCCATTTTCCGGAAGGAGATATTTTTGCACTATTGAATGTTTTTCCTTCCTGCCCCAATAAGCGTTTTAGATTTTTGCCGTTCACATCAACCATAAAAATTTCCGTTTCCAGTGATCGGTCGGGGTGTTGCAGTGAATCGATATCACCGGTCAAAATCAATTGTTTGCCATCGGGCATAAATTCTGCTCCATTAAAGCGATAAAATCCATGCGTAACAGCCATTGGCTGCCCTGTTCCATCGGCATTGATTAAAAAGAAATGGTTGAAAGAAATTTCAGCACTGGTAGTAGCTTCTTCCTGGAAATTAAGCTTATTGATTACTTTGGCTTTTTTGTCGTTGACATTATTATCCAGGTAGGCCCTGATTTCATCCATATTCCCGTCGGGATCGGGTTTGGCTGCAGAAGCTACAAACTGGCCATTGCCTGCAAAGCCGGGTTTTTCATAGGGCCATTTCGGGATTTCTTTTCCCGGATTGAGAACGCTGTCTTTCAGGAGTTCTTTGAGTGAAATACTGGCGGAATAGAGTATCTGTTTGCCATCAGGGCTCCATTTGGGGTTGCCGGCCCCATATTTGGATTTGGTTAACTGTATTGGCTCGCCTCCTTCAAAAGAAAGGATGAAAACCTGTGCTTTGCCGTCTACAGTCCTCACAAAAGCCAGCTGTTTGCCATCCGGGCTCCAGGCAGGCTGCGACGCAGCTTCTTTGGAACTAAGGGCTTTTGGGGCCGAAGAGCCATTTACTGGAACCAGGTAGAGCTGGTTCTGGTATTTGTATTCCCATTTGGTATCGGCATCGGGTTCAATATTGTTTACCACAAATGCGGCTTTATTGCCATCGGGGCTGATGGTGACACTGTTAATCTGCCTGATTTTGAGCATATCGGTAACTTTTACCGGATTATTCCCTGTTTGGGCAAAAAGCAGCTGACCTGTTGCAAGTGCAATAAGCAGTAGGTGTTTTTTCATAAAAAATTGATTTGGACAGTTAAAATACAAAGAAATACAGCAAGGGACCAATTTTAGGGTGATAGTTGAAAAGCGGGGTTTGGTATTTTTGCTGCCTAAATCAAATTTACATGAGTGCATTAGTAAAAGAGTTTAACGACTACCGCGAAAGAATGAACCAGGTAATTATGGGTAAAAACAACCTGGTGATGAAAAGGCTGTGGAACCTGGATACCAATACCTATGAAGAAGGGGCGCTGGACAAAAAAACCAAGGAAATGCTGGGATTGGTTGCCAGCATGGTTTTGCGTTGCGACGACTGTATCAAATACCACCTGGGAAAGAGCCATGAACTGGGGGTGAATACCGAAGAAATGTATGAGATTTTTGCAGTGGCCAATATTGTTGGGGGTACCATTGTGGTACCACATACCCGCAGGGCGGCAGAATATTGGGAAGAATTACAAGATAAATCGTAATTATTCATTCATTTTTAGCAATTATTGAGGATATTTACGGTCCTATTTTGCGTGTGAATCATTAATTTCTAATTATAGTTATGTCAGAAACAGTAGTACAGGCGGCACCTGCTTTAACATCGAAAGATTTTGCCACCGATCAGGAAGTGCGCTGGTGCCCGGGTTGCGGCGATTATTCCATTCTTGCACAGGTACAGAAAATAATGCCTACGATTGGAGTTCCCAAAGAAAACATTGTTATCATCAGTGGTATCGGTTGCAGCAGCCGGTTTCCTTATTATATGAATACCTATGGTATGCACAGCATCCATGGGCGTGCAACAGCAGTGGCCAGCGGACTCAAAGCTGCCAGACCCGAATTAAGTGTTTGGATAGTTACGGGCGATGGCGACGGATTAAGCATTGGCGGTAACCATACCATTCACTTATTGCGCAGAAACTTTGACGTGAATGTATTGCTGTTCAATAACCAGATCTATGGATTAACGAAGGGCCAGTATTCACCTACGTCCGAAGAGAATAAAATTACCAAAAGCACGCCGTTTGGAAGCATCGACCATCCCTTTAACCCAATGGCACTGGCCATGGGAGCCGATGCCAGTTTTCTTGCAAGAAGTATGGACAGGGATCCGAAGCATTTGCAGAGCATGCTTACCCGTTCTCACCAGCACAAAGGGTATTCTTTTCTGGAAATCTACCAGAACTGCAATATTTTCAATGACGGTGCATTTGAAATATTTACCGAAAAATCGACCAAGCAGGATGAAGTATTGTTCCTGGAACAGGGTAAACCATTGATTTTTGGTGCGGCACAGAATAAAGGCATTAAGCTGGATGGATTAAAACCGGTGGTAGTGGAGCTGGGCAACGGCGTTTCTGCGGATGATTTGTGGATCCATGATGACCGTGATTTTTATAAAGCGCAAACACTGGTGCGCATGTTTGACGATCCGCATAAATCAGGCACACATTTTCCGCGTCCCTTTGGTGTGTTTTATGAGGCAGACAGACCCTGTTATGAAGATACGATGGCCATGCAGATTGAAGAAACGATTGCTTCCAAAGGAAAGGGTGACCTGGATAAATTATTGAGGGGAAGAGAGGTTTGGGAGATTGTTTAAAAAAAATTATCAAAGCAGATACTTTCAAAACCCTTGTACAGCAAGGGTTTTGTTGTTTTGGTCATATCTTGGCGATACTGTTTCTGATGGCGAACATGACCAGCCCAACCCTGGATGCAACTTTTAGTTTGCTAAATAAATGATCCCGGTAGCCATCAATGGTTCTGGGGCTGAGGTACATGGAAGCCGCAATTTCCTTATAGGATTTATCGGTACAAAGCAAACGGAGAAATTCTTTTTCTCTCTCACTTAATTCCAGCATAACCTGCAAATCATCTTCAGCAAAAGCTGCATTACCCTGGAGGGAGTGCAGGAGGTTTTTATAAAGCAGGTCATTGATATAGATCCCTTTTTGTACCACATCGTCCAGTGCTTTTTTCAGGTCTTCGGTTTCAACATCTTTCATAACAAAGCCCTTAACACCGTTCTGAAGCATTTTGATGATGGATCTTTCATCCTGGATCATTGTAAGGGCAATTACTTTTATGGAGGGATGGTTTTGTGTAATCCATGCAGTTGTTTCATAACCGTTCATTACAGGCATGGAAATGTCCATCAGTACAATATCCGGAAGGTCTGCAGGATCAAGCATTTCAATAAATTCTTTTCCATTGGCTGCACCAAACATGATGTGGTAGTCTGCAAAGGAATCAATTAAAACAGCCAATGCTTTTCTAATCAGCGAGTGGTCATCTATCAGAATAATTTTTTTCATTCGGCCCAATAAAGAATGTTTGTTCAAATTCAGTCATTTTTTTCAATAAAAAAACCGTGAAAACACCCGTTTTTTAAGTAGAAATTCGCTTGTTGCTGCTTAGGGTTGTCAATAATTTTGACCTGATGGCCAACATACGATTTGTTGGATCATTATCAGTTTTCAAAGGGGGTTATTTACAGGCAGAAGCGGCATGGGCCGCTTCTGTATTTATATCCGGAAGGTTTCCAGAACTTAGTTCGTAAATTGTGGCATGCTCCTGCAGATACATCCTGATAATCCCAATCCCCGTCATATTAAAACAGTCATAGAATGTTTATTGGATGGGGGGGTAATCATCTATCCGACAGATACGATTTATGGATTGGGTTGTGATATTTTTCAGCATAAGGGGATTGAAAGAATTGCCCGGATCAAAAATATTGATCCGGCCAAAGCCCAGCTGAGCTTTGTTTGTTATGACCTGAGTGATCTGAGTAAATACACCAAAACTATTTCCACACCACTTTACCGATTGCTGAAGAACCATTTGCCCGGCCCTTATACATTTATTCTGCCGGCAAGCAAAGAAGTACCTAAAATATTACCTAGCCGAAAAAATACGATCGGACTTCGGGTACCTGATAATAATATTGCCAGAACTATTGTGCAGGAGTTAAGGCATCCGCTATTATCTGCTTCTCTCCCCGGTGAAATGGTGGAGGAATATACCGACCCCGAGTTGATGTACCGCAATTTTGAAAAACTGGTCGATATTGTTATCGACGGTGGTATTGGAGGAATGATGCCTTCAACAGTAGTGGATTGTACACAGGAACAATATACAGTTATCAGGGAAGGTGCAGGAGAATGGGAGGGCGATTAGTTGTAAGCATCAATCGTAATTGAGCCTGATTTGTTTGGGCAGGATATCATAGCTTTTTCGGTGGTACCTGCATAAGCCGTATTTTTCAATGGCTTCCCGGTGGGCAAGGGTGCCATAACCCTTGTTTCTGTTCCAGCAATATTGAGGAAACTCATGGTGTATCTGCATCATATAAGCATCCCGGTAAGTTTTTGCAAGAATACTGGCTGCTGCAATGGAAGCAAATTTTCCGTCTCCTTTTACAATACAATGATGGGGTATTTTTTGATAGGCAATAAAACGGTTTCCATCGATTAATAAACTTTCAGGTTGAAGGGTTAACCGGTCAATGGCCAGGTGCATGGCTTTGAAAGAGGCTTTGAGTATATTGATTTTATCTATTTCCTCATGGTCTACGCTGGCAACGGCCCAGCTAAGCGAATTTTGCTCAATAATTACCTTTAACAGGTCACGCTGTGTTGCAGTGAGCTTTTTGCTGTCATTTAACAAAGGATGGTGAAAATTGGAAGGTAGTATTACTGCGGCTGCGAATACAGGTCCGGCATAACAACCTCTTCCGGCCTCATCGGCACCGGCTTCCAGCAGATCTTTTTGGTAAAAAGGGGCTAACATTCCGGTAAAATTCTGTAATAGTTTCCAAATTCGGTTTTACAAATTTCCAACAGGGGGCAGATAGCTTTACCTTTGAGCCGGATTGAATCATCTTTTATGCAAACAAGGGAAAAATCGAACAGGCTGGTTGCAGGTTGGTTACTGGTAGGTGTAGGAATGACGATTGTTCAAATAGCTTTGGGTGGTATTACTCGTTTAACAGGCAGTGGACTGTCCATTACTCAATGGGATGTTATAACAGGATCATTGCCCCCGCTGTCTGAACAACAGTGGATGACCGAGTTTGCCAAATACAGGCAAACACCCCAGTTCCAGATCTTGAATTTCGAATTTACCCTTGCAGATTTTAAATTCATTTTTTTCTGGGAATGGTTTCACCGGCTCTGGGCAAGAACCATCGGCCTGGTATTTGTTATTGGGTTTATTTGGTTTTTTGCCAAGCGGCATTTTAAAAAAGAAATGATCAACCCCCTGCTCATTCTTTTCTTCCTGGGTGCTTTGCAAGGGGCTGTGGGTTGGATAATGGTAGCCAGTGGATTAACGGGCGATGCCGTTTACGTGAAACCTACCAGGCTGGCACTGCATTTTATTTTTGCCTTGGGCCTGCTTTCTTATTGTTTCTGGTTTGCCTTACAATTACTGGTAGATAAAAAAGAACAGGTAGTTCAAGCACCATTAAGGAAATGGAATATGTTGATTCTTTGTCTGGTGGTAATTCAATTATTATATGGAGCACTGATGGCAGGCCATAAAGCCGCAACAGCTGCGTCAACATGGCCAACCATCAATGGCGAATGGGTGCCGGAGAGTGTAATCAAAAACGGGATTGGCATACGAAACTTTGTTGACAATAGTTTGCTGATTCACCTGATACATCGTTCGCTGGCTTATATCATTTTTGTACTGATTGTATTATGGACGGTGAAAATTAGAAAAACAGTGGTCAAATCGACCTTGTTAACCAAAACCCAATGGCTTCCTTTGGTATTGGTATTGGTTCAGGTGGCTTTGGGTATCATTTCTTTGGTTACCAGCAAGTATATAAAGCCCGGAAAATGGGGAGCATTTGAATGGGCTGCACAACTGCACCAGTTAATAGGAATGACATTGTTATTATCCTTAATTTGGATGCTGTTTATTATCCGAGGAAAATCAACAACTACTGGTTAATAGTTTTTTTGCTGCGGTACTGAGGTTGATTTTCTACAATTCATTTTATGAAAAAATACCTGACAGGATTCTGGCGCTCACTGCCTATTCAGCTGTTTCTCTTGCATTTCAGGCGGTACCAGGTATTCCTGGTTTTCTGGTACATACTTTTTGCCACAGTATCGGGTAGTTTTATGTTTGCCTTTGGTGCCAATTCTTTGTACCTGGCACCTGAATATTTTGGAGAAGTTTCTGCATTAAGCACTGCCATTGTTGGTTTTGCAATTGGGGTATTCATCATGAGCTGGAATATCACCACTTTTATTTTGCATGCCAAAAATGTGCGGTTTCTTGCTACAACAGAACAACCTTTTCTGAAATACTGTATCAATAATTCCCTTATCCCCATCGCGTTCCTGGTTTATTATTTAATTCAGGCATTTGGCTATGCAAAAAATGAGGAATTACTGGATGGTTTGCATATTTTCCTCCTGGCTGCCGGCTTTATGGGCGGTTTGGTTATTTGTATTGCCATTGCATTCGGTTATTTTTTTGGGGCCGACAAAACCATTTATTACAGCATCGGTTCAGAAATTCATTCGGCCAATAAACGGTATGCACAAGTGATACAGCATGCGGTTTTGCCACCCCAGAAAAATGAATTGAAAGTTGATTGGTTTTTGAGTGCCAGGCTCCATCTCCGCAAACCAAGGGATACAAGACATTATACCGAAGCGTTTTTTGATGCGGTTTTAAACAAACACCATGCGGCTGCGGTAATCGCTATCGTACTCTCTTTTGTATTCCTCATTGGTGTTGGGTACACTGCTGATACCCGGCTGTTTCAGCTGCCGGCTGCTGCAAGCATCACCATCATGTTTGCCATTGTGATAGCCACATCAGGAGCTTTGGCCTTACTGCTTAAAAGTTGGAGTATCCCATTGCTAATACTGCTCTACCTGCTTTTTAACCAGCTATACCAGCATGATATCATTGATTTCAGGAACAAAGCTTATGGATTGAATTATGCCAATAAGGAACAGGGGCCTGAATACACAAGAGAAGCCATTCGCTTATTGGCCAATAAGGACTCTATTGAAGCAGATCGAAAATATTACCTCAACATACTTGAAAACTGGAAAGCACGGCAGGCAGCTGATAAACCGGTAATGTATATGATTACAACCAGTGGCGGTGGCACCAGGAGTGCCGTATTTACCATGCATGTTTTACAGAAACTCGACAGTATTTTTCATGGAGAATTGATGAAACAGACATTGCTGATCAATGGGGCTTCAGGCGGAATGCTGGGTGCGGCTTATTTCAGGGAACTGTATTATCAAAAAATAAAAGGCGATACAATTAACCTGCAAGATCCACAATATGCCATTAATATCTCTAAAGACCTGCTTAACCCGATTTTCTCTTCCTTTGTTACGCGGGACCTGATTGGGCCGGTACAGCATTTTAGTGTGAATGGAAATAAATACAATAAAGACAGAGGTTATGCTTTTGAACAGAAACTGGCTGCCAATACCAATGGCTTATTGAGAAAACCACTGCGCTATTATATCGAACCAGAAGCCAGCGCTTTGTTGCCCATTATGATGTTTAATTCTGTTATTAACCGTGATGGCAGAAAAATGATTGTTAGCACCCATCCGGCGCGTTTTTTAATGCAACCCTATACTGATTCAAATCATGCACAGGTAATGGACCCCGATGCCATTGATTTTACCTCCTATTTTGCCCAGCATAATGCTTTGAATCTGAATATCCTTTCGGCGTTGCGGATGAATGCTACGTTTCCATATGTGCTGCCAAATGTAGTTTTACCCACCCGTCCGGTGATTGATGTGATGGATGCAGGGCTTCGAGATAATTTTGGCCCGGAAACCTGCCTGCGTTTTATGGATGTATTCGGGAGCTGGTTCAAAGCCAATACCAGCAAGGTCGTACTCATTCAAATAAGAGACAGAAGCCTGGGCGACTGGGAGAAACCTTTGGAGGGAAAAACGCTGATCAGTTTATTGACCAAGCCATTTTTGATATTGCAGAACAACTGGTTTAAGCTGCAGGATTTTTACCAGCAGGATCAATTGGAATATATGTATGATGCCTATGGTCCTGCATTTCAACGATTTTGTTTCCAATATACACCGGTTAAAAATGAAGCAACCGCCAGCCTGAGTTTTCATTTGACCCTTGCGGAAAAACAGGATATCAAACTGGCCCTGGATAATAAAGATAACCTGGAACAGTTTGCGGGATTGATGAAAATGGTGGGGCAGTAAATTATTTGCAGATCAGTTCAAAACTGGATGGCAGGATATCAATCTTAAATTCTTCGGCAGTTTCCCTGGGCTCACCATCAATATGCAGGGGCGCAAATTTCATGTTTTTGATCAGGAGATTGCTTGCCTGAAAATAGATAATATTTTTCTGCCCCATTTCCTCTACCAGTCCCTGCAGTTTGTTATTGCTCCTGATATGTTTCAGCATGACAAAAGGCAGCTTGGCTTTATTCATTTTCTGTACAATCACTATATCAAGCAAACCATCATGCAGATTGGCTTGTGGAGCTATCGTAAAATTATTGCCAAACTGGTTGCTGTTGGCGATGCTGATGAAAAATGCATCGGTAAAAAAGGAAAAACCATCAATGGTTAATTCGAACTGATAGGGATGGGCTTTGAAAAAATTAATGATGCTCTGTTGGGTATAAGTGAGCAATCCGCGCGATGCCTTGGTGGCAAAATCATGTGCTACCTGCGCATCAAAACCAATACCACTGAGCATACAGGCGTATTGGTCATTTACCAGAAAAGCGTCCACTTTTTGTGAATGCCCGGCAAAAATCAGGGCAAGAGCCTGCTGTGGTTTCATGGGTATCCCGGCAGAACGAGCCAATCCATTACCCGATCCCATGGGAATGATTCCAAACCTGATGCTGGTGCCCCTTAATGCACCCGTTACCTGGTTTACGGTACCATCACCACCGGTCATTACAATATCCGTATATTTTTCACGGATAATTTTGTCCTTTAAAAATTCATAATCTCCCGCTGCATTTGTATGATGGATCTCGTAAGGAATTCCCTGTGCGGTGGTTTCTTTTTCAATCAGCTTACGGATGGCTTCTTTTTTGGAAGTTCCGGAAATAGGATTTATCAGGTAAATTATTTTTCTTTCACTCATCACCAATGAAATTACTTATACGTGTTGAAGCTTGCTTTTAATAACCAATCTGGAGGAACAAGGGATGCCGGTATTTTTAAAACAAAGATAATTCTATTACCATTTTAGCAATGCACTTGCCCAGGTAAAACCGCTTCCGAAAGCAGCCAGGCAAACAAGGTCTCCTTCTTTGATTTTACCTTTTTCCCAGGCTTCGCATAAAGCTATTGGAACCGAAGCCGCGGTAGTATTGCCATAGTGCTGAATATTATTGTAAACCTGATCATCGCTTAGTTTTAATTTTTGCTGTACAAACTGACTGATTCGCAGATTGGCCTGGTGTGGAATAAGCATATTGATATCCGTACTCTGGTATCCATTTGCCGCTAATGCTTCCATGATTACTTCAGGAAATTTGACAACAGCTTTTTTGAAAACAGCCTGTCCATCCATAAACGGAAAATTCTGTGCATTATCAATCATGGCGTGGCTCATGAACATTTGTGAAATGGGGGCGTCGTCAAAATCGGCATAATTTTTTGTGCCCCAGTGATTGGCATGTGTTCCGGGATTGTACATGGCCAGAATTTCTGCTGATTCACCATCGCTGTGCAAATGAGTGCTTAATATTCCCTGCTTATCTTTTTCAGTAGGCTGTAATACTACCGCACCCGCACCATCTCCAAAAATGACCGAAATATTCCTACCCCTGGTTGAAAAATCGAGACCGAAAGAATGCTTTTCACTTCCCACTACAAGTATGTTTTTATACATACCTGTTTTGATGAACTGGTCGGCTACGCTCAGTGCATAAAGAAAACCACTGCATTGGTTTCTTATATCCAGTGCACCAACTTCCTTCATATGCATAGCCCTCTGAAGCATTACACCACAGCCCGGAAAATAATAATCCGGTGAGAGTGTGGCAAATACAATAAAGTCGATGGCTTCTGCGCTTGTTCCTGCTCTTTCAATCGCAATTTTTGCGGCTTCAACCGCCATGGTTGTGGTGGTTTCTTCCGTTCTGTGTGCATACCTGCGTTCTCTGATGCCGGTTCTTTCCTGTATCCATTCATCAGTAGTTTCCATGTATTGAATCAGGTCATTGTTGGTAACTACATTTTTGGGCACATACATACCAATGCCGGCTATTTTACTGCGAAGCATAGACAATCGTTTTAGTTAGGCAGGGTGAAGATAGTAAAACTTGTGAGTTGTAGTACAGCAGGCCTGTAATGGTGGTGGCTAAAGATGTTTAATGAGGTAATTGCTGATGGCTAAAAAAATTTTACCGGTTTTCATGCCTTCTGCCCGCATTTTTTTTCTGTCGATATCTGTGTCCTTACCCATGAAATTAAGCGGGATTTTCAATTTCTCTATTTCAAAACCTACTTCAACCAGATTGGGTAATAGGCTGGTTTTTTTTTCGTAGTTCAATATGAGGTTATAAGTTCCGTCCTTTTTGGTATTGATTTCTGTTTCAGCAACACGGTTATTCGGAATATCCAGTAAAACCAGCGCGATGGAAAAATCGGCCCTTTTATCTGTTGGTATGATATTGACTGCCTTGTACCTGACCCCCTTCCTGGTTTCTTCCCCTCTTGGAACGGTAATAAACGCATATTCAAATAACCTGTTCATGGAAAAATCAAGTCCCCTTTTTGGAATCATTACAAAATCCGTAGAAGAGAATTTTACCGGTTTGCCCTGCGAATAATTCATTTTGGCATACTTGGTAGGCATATGGATAAAGTTGATGTCAACATCCAGTTTAAGGTCGGCCGAAAACTGCTGAATAGAATCAAGCCGCTGTTTGACCCTTAACAGATCAGGGTCAATATTCTGCGCCTGTAAGGCCGAAAAAAATGATACCAGTAATAAGGTTACTATCCGTTTCATTATCCAATATCTTTTTTGTGAAACAACCAAATGCCCAGTCCCATAAATAAGCCGATATAAGCCAGCAGCAAAATCGAATTAAGGTATACGGTTGCCCAGTCAATTCTGTAATAAAAAAAACTTTGCCAGGTATCGTTCAGTTTGGCAAAAAATAACTGATTAAATACGGCATTGCCAAAATCTACTTTCAAAAGCAGGTTGGAGATGACCAGAAATAATGCGGCAACGATCCATGTTTTAGTGGCTTCCTTAAAAATAACTGCAATGGTTAAACTGGCTACTGAAAAAAATACCATTGATAAAGCACCCCACAAAAATGCATACAGTAAACGCAGGAAAGCATCTTTGGCTTCAAAAAAATTCAGTGTGTTGATGTATACAATAAGGTCTCCTTTGCCAAATAAACCATAAGAAAGCGCAAAAGAGGTAAGTGCTAAAAAAAGGACTACCAGTAATGTAAAACCTATTGCCACCAGGTACTTGCTCAAAATGAACTTCCATTTAACAACCGGCTGCAGCATGGTGGTTTGTATGGTTCTGTCTTTGTATTCTGTTGTAAGTGTACCGGATACAATAATCATTAAAATCAGGGGCAGGTGAAACCAAAGGGTATTTAAAATAAGGTACACCAGTAAATTCCCGTTTAATAAGGACCCCTCGAAGTAGAACGATTTTTTTAAATTATCGAGCAGGATATCCAGGATGTTTTTACCCTGAAAATAAGCGCTGAACAATATGATGGCTTCAATCATGAACAAAGACGCCAGTGCATAGTAGGTTTTACTTTGCCTGACCAGTTTGTATATTTCAGCTTTTATCAGCGCTTTCATCAGTTGCTTATTTCAAATAGTTTTTCCATGCTTAATTCGGGCGTGCAGGAGGTAATATAAATGCCTTCCTGGTGCAGCAGGTGGATTAGTTCAGGAACCCTGTCTGCTGTTACAGTCACATGCGCACATTGGCCCTTCCATACCACATCGTAACTGTTTAATATTTTTGATGAAGTAATATTGTTGGCACAAACAGAATAAGTGGTGGTATTGTCTGTTATTAATTTTTGGGCAGGACCTCTGTTAACCATTTTCCCATCCTTGATTACATAGAGGGTATGACAAATCTTACTGAGCTCTTCAATGATGTGTGAAGAAAGAATGATGGCCAGTTGTTCCTGTTCTGCAAGGTCAACAATTAATTTTCGCAAAGCTGCCACACCTAAGGGATCGAGGCCGGAAAAAGGTTCGTCCAGCACAAGGCAGGCAGGCTTATTCAATAAGGCGATGGCAATGCCCAGTCTTTGTTTCATTCCCAGGGAAAAATTTCTTACCGGATCTTTCCGGTCTAAGGGGAGGCCTACATTGCTAAGACAAAGGTCAATGTTTTGTTTGGAAACATCCAGCCCCTGTATACTTCCAAACAGCCTGATGTTTTCCTGTGCACTCAGGTAATCATATAAAGCAGGCCCTTCAATAATACCGCCGATTTTTTTTTTGCTGCTGGTTTTGATTTCAACGGTTCCGGAATCAGGTGTTACCAATCCGAATAATATTTTAAAGAGAGTGGTTTTACCGGCTCCATTGGCCCCCAATAACCCGCAAATTTCACCTGCTGCACAGGAGATACTTACCTGGTCCAACACTTTTCTTCCATGGTAAGTTTTACTCAAATCAAATCCGGCAATAATCATGTTTTTAATTCGAGTTGAAGTTGGCTGTAATCAAATTTCGGGATGTAGTTTTTTTCAAGAAATGTACGTGACCAGAATTTCTTTTTAAATAGAAACAGGGGTTCTTTGATCATAAAATAGGGAACATAATGGTACCATTTAACTCCCATGCTTATATAATAAACTTTAAGCTCTTCATCAATGCCCAATTCTTCTGCAGCCACTTCTGCAGCCATACGCTGGCATTTTGAGCCAATATAGGTATTGGCAATTTTTCTGTTAAAGCCATGTATATAAAACTGGTCTTTGGCTCTTTTGTAATTCTGAAACCTCGACCACCCGTCTGCCAGCACCAGGAAAATATGGGAAAAGGAAAAAAGGAAAAAAGCTATCCAGAAAAGAATCCAGAAAATATTACCCGAAAAAACCGCTTTCTTTAACTGTACCCAGTAAATCCAGGCTTCCAAAACGAATAAAATAAGCGAATAATAGAGCAGCCGGCCAACTCTCAGATAAGATATATATTTACTTGGTTGCTTTATATACACAGGGGCACTTAATTGGCTCTAAGGTACTTATTCTCGGTTTATTTTCCAATTCAGGAAGCAAAGCAGGTTGAAAAAATCATTTAATCGCAGGCATTTTCAGGATTTCTTTTAAGAAAGCTGCTGATTCTTTTTCAACGCTTACAATATCCTTAGACTGAATGGGAGAGGCCAGTACATGGTTACCCGCTTCCGGAATGGCAACCATTTTTTTCTTATCGGGAGCTGTGTTTATTTTTGAAAACATCTCTTTCATGGCGGCAATTTTCACCACTTTATCCTGATGCGTTTCATCTTTGTAATAATTTAATACCAGGACCGGCTGCTGTATTTTTTCGAAGGTTTCTTTGTGCATGGTTGTCTCCAGCAACTCTTCCAGTTGAACAGTTGCTTCCAGGCGATAGGTATGATTCCAGTATTGCCTGTAAGCCGGGGTAT
>JBDKLG010000127.1:0-20294 GCA_039795695.1 Bacteroidota bacterium | reverse complement strand
ATCGATGCCCACATTCCACTGTGAAGTAGACTGCCAGGTAAGGCTTTTATTGGCCAGGGATGTTACCGTATAAGCCAATTGCTGGCCGGCTGCACCCTGTCCGAAATTATACGTGCTGGCACTTAAAGCACCAAGTGTGGCATAAGCACCTACATTTCTATTTCCCGATATTCCCCATCCCCCTCTTAATTTAAGGTTGGAAATAAAGCCCAGGGATTTCATGAATGCTTCATTGCCCATATTCCATCCCACTGCAAATGCAGGGTAGGTAAAATACTGGTAGCCCGGAGAAAGATTGGATGAGCCATCCACACGAACAGTTGCGGTTAAAAGATAGCGGTTATCGTAACCATAGTTGGCACGACCCATATAAGATACCAGTCCGGATTCAGAAAAACCTCCCGCACTCACGGTTGGCTGTCCGCTTGCCAGGGCAAAGTTTGTATTTTGAATATAATCTGCCGGAACACCTGTTACATTGAAGCCGCTGCTCTGGCTATGTTCTTTGGTTACTTCAAAAAGCCCCGTTAAATCCAGGCGGTGCTTTTGTTTGAATACTTTGTTATAGGTAAGCAGGTTCTGAATATTATAGCTCCAGACTTCTGTATTATTTACACTTGCATTGGAGGAACTTTGAACAGTTGCGGTATTGGTATAGGTAAGCGGCCCATTGTATCCATTGCCATTTGACTGGCTGAAATCCAGTCCAACATTGAGCCTGTATTTCAGGCCTTCTATGATTTGCACTTCACCATACAGACTGTTGAATGTGCGTAATCTTCTGTTATTGGCCAGGATAGAACCAGATTTAGTCGTTAATGTGAGAGGGCTGATCACTGCAGCATCAATAGATCCGATTGCCGGTGTAAGATTAACCGTACCATCGGTATTATAAGGAGAAGCAAGTGGGGTAAGCCTCATTAATCCGCTTGGCACACCACTACCGCCGGGTGTATTTGAATAACTCAAGGTGTTGATGGTATTCAAACCAATTTTTACCCGGTTGCTGATGCGGTGATCAATGGTTGCACGAAGCGAATATCTTTCAAAGCGCTGGTTGGGGATAATACCTGTTTCATTATAATATCCGCCACTCATACCATACTGTGTACTTTCAGATCCGCCTGAAAGACCCAGCTGGTGGCTTGTGGTAAAGCCCTGCTGATACACCAGGTCCTGCCAGTTGGTAGAAATGCCTGCTGCCAGTGCATCTTTTTCTGCCTGCGTAAGCAGGTAGGAGGAAGTACCGGCACTGGTGGGCCAGTTAGAACGGTTATAAAGCGCTGCGTCTGATTTAAACTGCGCATATTCTGTTCCATTCATCACATTGTATTTTCCTAAAACATTGGTCAACCCATGAAATGCATCGTAGCTTAAAACAGCTTTGCCTGTTTTTCCTCTTTTGGTAGTGATCAGAATTACACCACCTGCTCCGCGTGCACCATAGATGGCTGTGGCAGAAGCATCTTTCAAAATATCCATACTGGCTACATCTTCCGGTGCGATATCATTGATACTGCCGCCAAAAGGTATGCCATCCAATACCAGGAGGGGGCCATCCAATGCGTCGCTGGCACCTGATGAGTTGGTGATGGTGCGGTTACCCCGTATACGAATCTGTCCGCTGCCTCCCGGTGTGGCACTATTACTTACGATATCCACACCTGCAGTTCTTCCTTTCAATTGAGCAATAAGGTTGGGGGCAGGCACTTCTCTTAATACATCCGATTTAATGGAAACCACCGAGCCTGTTACATCTTTCTTACGTTGTGTTCCATAGCCTATTACTACTACCTGCTCCAGTTCTTTGTTGAGAGGCTGCAGCTGTGCAGTGATGCTATTATTATTGCCCACACGTATTTCGCTGTTTTCATAACCAACAAATGAAACTACCAAAACTGCGTTTCCCGTAACCGATAAATTAAAATCGCCCTTAGCATCTGTAGTTACACCTGTGGCTGTTCCCTTAACGGTAACCGATGCGCCGGCTATCCCTTCTGCTTTTTCATTAACTACACGTCCTTTAATTGTTTTGCGTTGAGACTGTGCCATCAAACTGTTCACAGGTGATAGGGTTAGAATGGAAGCAAAGAGTAGAAAGGCCGATAAAAGAGACCAATAAGCTCCATTGACTGGGGCATTTTTTTTCTTTTTCTCCTGCGGGAGCAATCGTTTCATAAAATTTTATTTTTTTGAATGAGGAAAAAACTATCCAATACCGCTCTTTTTTAGCGGTTTCACTACCAAGTGGCAGTGCCTGGAACCAAGTATGCTGCTGGAATAATTAACTGGTATTCATAAGGCAATCGTTGTTATTGGCAGATGTATTTATTTCAATAAAAGGCGCTGTATCAATCCATTAGTCTATTCTCTTCATTTTTATCCTAAATTGTAATCGGTTGCATAACAAGTGCAGCCATTACCCTTTAACCATTGTTTCAGTCCATTTCCTGTAAATTCAATATTAATAGCTATTACAGCTTCTACCTTGTAGAAAACTATTTGGCAGTATTTTTGGCCCTGTTTCCAAGCAAAAGGCTGCCCTGATCACTTTTCTGTAAAAAAAATTCTTTTCCACAGGCCGGTCGTTTTATCTGCAAGAACCTGTATGGCAAGAAAAAAATAAAATGAAGATTCATTGAAATGCAATAATAACAAGCATTTCAGCTAATACTACACCTTATCTTCGCTGCGCCATGCAGTTGTTTCAGCAAAAAAACAACCGATTGCTGCCTATCGAAAAACTAATATCGGAATAATATTTTGAAATTGCAACCGATTGCATAAAATATTTTTTAAAAGGGGCAGATGCTGTTCCTTTTCTACCTGCCCTTATTCTGAATGTAGCGGTACCCGGGAAACAACGTAAACCGGGTTAAGCGGCAATGCTGTAAATACTATCAGGATAACAGGCCTATTTCAAATGCAGCTACGAAAACGTAGTCGTAAATGACCTTGAAAAAGAAAGAGAAAAAAAGAATAATTTTATTAGAACAGTTATATTGCAACCGATTGAAAGTTTATGCGCAAGGAGAAAGAAATAACCATCTACGATATTGCCAGGCAACTGAACCTTTCTCCTGCTACCATCAGCCGTGCCTTGAAGGACCATCCGGCGATCAATAAACACACCAAAAAAAAGATTGCCGACCTGGCCGCAAAGCTGGGATACCGCTCTAATAATTTTGCCAGCAATCTTCGCCAGCAAAAAACGAATACCATTGGTGTGATGGTACATGAATTGCGCAGCCAGTTCATGACTTCCGTTCTGGCAGGTATTGAAAAAGTAACCACGGAAGCCAATTACGACCTCATCATCGCCCATTCATCGGAAAGTGCAGAGAAGGAAGCCGCAAATGCACTTAACTTATTTCATAAAAGAGTAGATGGGGTAATTGCCTCTCTCTCTTTTGACACGGAGAACCTCCAGCATTTCGATGCTTTTCATAAGAAAGGCATACCCGTGATTTTTTTTGACCGTGTATTTGAAGATGCAGACAGTGCCAAAGTAATCATCAACAACCGGAAAGCCGGTTACGATGCCACTTCCCACCTGATTGACCAGGGCTGCAAACGCATTGCCCATATAACTGCCAACCTGAAACGAAATGTATACGCAGAACGCCTGAAAGGTTACCAGCAGGCCCTTGCAGAACATGGAATAAAATTCTATGAAAAATATTTGATTGTTGACGATCTGAGTGAAGAAGGCAGTATCCATTCGGCCAGAAAAATATTGGCCATGAAACCTATGCCCGACGGCATCTTTATTACCAATGATTTCTGCGCAGCAGTATGTATTCAAACATTAAAGGAAGCAGGGATCAGGATTCCGGACGATATCGCGATTGTAGGCTTCAACAATGATGCGGTTTCCAAAATCATTGACCCCAAGCTTAGTACAATCAACTATCCGGGCCAGGAAATAGGCGAAATTGTTGCGAGAAACCTGATCAACCATCTTCAGGGTAATACCAATATGCAAATGACCAATACCATTATTGTGCGGTCCGAATTGATCATTCGTGCATCATCGCTGAAGAAGAAAAAATAATTGTTTCAAGGATACCACATGAAAAAACTGTTTTGCCTGCTCCTGCTTGCCAACATTTGCTGCCTGCAAAAATCTATTGCAGAAGATGGCTATCGTTTATGGCTTCGCTATGAACCCATTCACGACACAAAAATCCGATCTGCCTACCTGCAACAAATCAGCAAATTGGTTTGTGAAGGAAATAGCCCCTCTCTCTTATCTGCGCAGCGTGAGCTGTTAAACGGGATCAAAGGACTATTGGGTAAGTCGCTTGTCTTATCACCAAAGCCCGGCGACCAGACAATTCTGATCGGCACCCCTGCCTCCTCCCCCGCTATTGCAGCCATGCAGCTGGCAGAACTGAATGAAATTTCAAGCGATGGTTTTTGTGTATTGACCAAAACCCTGAATGGGAAAAAATGTACCCTGATTACTGCAAAAACAGACCTCGGAGTTTTGTACGGAAGTTTTCACTTTTTACAACTATTACAAACGCAGAAACCCATTGACGCCCTCCATATTACCAGTTCTCCAAAAATTCAACTAAGGTTACTGAATCACTGGGATAATATGAATAGAACTGTTGAAAGAGGCTATGCAGGATTCTCCATCTGGAAATGGCATTTGTTGCCGGGCTATATAGATCAGCGCTACCAGGATTATGCAAGAGCCAATGCTTCTATTGGCATTAACGGAACTGTGCTGAATAATGTAAATGCCAATGTTCAAATTTTTTCGAAAGATTATTTAATCAAAGTTGCCGCACTCGCAAATGTATTCAGGCCTTATGGCATCAAAGTGTACCTGGCTGCCAAATTCAGCGCCCCCATTGAATTGGGTAAATTAAAAACAGCGGATCCTTTTGACGAAACGGTAAAAGACTGGTGGAAGAAAAAAACAGCCGAAATCTATTCCTATATTCCAGATTTTGGCGGCTTTATTGTGAAAGCCAATTCAGAAGGCCAGCCCGGACCTCAAAACTACCAGCGTACACATGCAGACGGCGCCAATATGCTGGCAGATGCACTGGCCCCTCATCATGGAATCGTGATGTGGCGGGCATTTGTTTACAGCAATGAAACCCCTACCGACAGAACCAAACAGGCTTATGATGAATTCAAACCATTTGACGGTGCATTCAAAAAAAATGTAATCGTTCAGGTAAAAAATGGTCCGCTTGATTTTCAACCAAGAGAACCCTTTCACCCATTGTTTGGTGCAATGCCCAAAACACCGCTGATGATGGAGTTCCAGCTAACACAGGAATACCTGGGACAGGCTACACAGCTTGTTTATGAAGCCCCTTTGATGAAAGAAGTACTGGATGCAGATACTTATGCAAATGGCCCAGGCAGTACTGTTGCAAAAATTATTGATGGAACAGTTAACCAGCCCGCAATTACCGGTATTGCCGGTGTTAGCAATATTGGTGATGACAGGAACTGGTGTGGCCATCCTTTTGCACAGGCCAATTGGTATGCATTTGGAAAACTGGCCTGGGATCACAGCATGGGATCAGATAAAATTGCTGATGATTGGCTTAGGATGACATTTACGAATGATGCTTCCTTTGTTGCAAGCACAAAAAAAATGATGCTGCAATCCAGGGAAACCATGGTACATTATATGACCCCTCTTGGCTTGCACCATATCATGGGCGACGGGCATCATTACGGACCATCTCCCTGGTCGGACAGGCTGGGAAGAGCAGACTGGAATCCTGTTTATTACCACAAGGCAGATTCGACAGGTATTGGATTTGAAAGAACAGCAAAGGGAAGCAATGCCTTAGAACAGTATGCCCCTGAAATCAGGAAAGCTTATGAAAACATTGCCACCTGCCCTGACGAATACCTGCTTTGGTTTCATCATGTTAGCTGGAAATACACCATGAGATCCGGTAAAACACTGTGGGAAGAATTATGCCGCAATTATTATTCCGGTGTAAATGAGGTAAGAACCATGCAACAAATATGGGATAGTTCAAAAGGAATCATTGATGAAGAAAGGTATGATCAGGTGAAAATGTTGCTGGCCATTCAGGAAAAAGAATCGGTATGGTGGAGAAACGCCTGTCTGCTATATTTCTCAGGCTTTTCACACATGCCCATCCCCGAAAATTATGAACAACCCGACCATACACTCGACTATTACAAAAGCCTGCGATTCCAGTTTGTACCGGGTAATGGTGGAAACAATTAATGAATGCCTTATCATGAAAAATAAATTAATCCTGCTTATATCTATCCAGTTATTCATTGGACAAATGCATTTGCGGGCACAGGCATTTATCAAGGAAAAAAATGGGCAGAACAGTTTCGTTTTGGCCAACGGTTCCGGCACAGCTACCCTATTGATAGATACCGCAGATTACTGGTTGGTACAGAAAGCAGCTTCCCTCTTACAAACCGATATTGAAAAAGTAACAGATAAAAAGCCTGTTCTTCAAAATACCAGTACAGCAGCTGGAAAAAATGTGATCATCATTGGAACCATTAACCGGTCATCGCTGATCCAACAGTTAGAAAAAGCCAACAAAATCAAGCTTGATGGGCTGAAAGATAAATGGGAAGCTTACCACATACAGGTAGTAGACAATCCATTTCCCGGCATTGAGCATGCATTGGTGATTGCAGGCAGTGATAAAAGAGGAACAGCTTTTGGCATATTCGAATTATCGAAACAGTTGGGCGTTTCTCCCTGGAATTGGTGGGCAGATGTACCTGTGAAAAAGAAAAAAGAAGTTTATGTAGCCAGGGGAACAACTATCAGCGACAGACCTTCTGTAAAATACAGAGGTATTTTTATCAATGATGAAGCACCTGCTTTTGCAGGTTGGGCGAAAGAGAAATTCGGTGGTGTGAATCATTTCGTATATGAAAAAATGTTTGAACTATTACTCCGGTTAAAATCGAATTACTTATGGCCTGCTATGTGGGGGAAAGCTTTTGCAGATGATGATACACTTAGTCCGGTACTGGCCGATCAATATGGTATAGTAATCAGCAATTCACACCACGAGCCCATGTTGCGCGCGCAGCAGGAATGGAAAAAATATGGAAAAGGGCCATGGAACTACCAGAACAACGATTCTGTATTAAGAGCCTTCTGGAAAAAGGGAATTGAGAATATGGGCACACATGAAAGTGTGATAAGCATTGGTATGCGCGGAGATGGTGATATGCCGATGACACAGGGCAGCAATATCGCTTTACTGGAAAGGATTGTAGCCGATCAAAGAAAAATCATAGAACAGGTAACAGGCAAGCCGGCATCTGCTACACCACAATCCTGGGCATTGTATAAAGAAGTGCAGGATTATTACGACAAAGGCATGCGTGTGCCGGATGATGTTACTTTATTGTTGTGCGATGATAATTGGGGTAATATCCGCAAACTTCCCAAATTAACAG
This sequence comes from Bacteroidota bacterium, assembly GCA_039795695.1. Lineage (GTDB taxonomy): Bacteria > Bacteroidota > Bacteroidia > Chitinophagales > Chitinophagaceae > Sediminibacterium. The sequence goes on along the minus strand of JBDKLG010000127.1, from coordinate 12,848 downwards.
ATGCCCCCCGCAAAGGTGGTTATGGCATTTATTATCATTTTGATTATGTAGGCGGACCCAGAAGTTATAAATGGCTGAATACAAACCCAATTCCAAGGGTCTGGGAGCAGATGCACCTGGCTTATGAATACAATGTTCGCGATATCTGGATAGTAAATGTGGGAGATCTTAAACCAATGGAGTTTCCGATTTCTTTTTTTCTGGATTATGCATGGGCCCCGGACAGGATTAAGGCAACCGACTTGAAAAAATATACAACCCAATGGGCCGCAGACCAGTTTGGGAATACTTATGCAGCAGAAATTGCAGATATTCTTTCAAAATATGCGAAATACAATGGAAGACGCAAACCCGAATTGCTGGATGCCAATACTTATGCTATTCAAAACTATGGTGAACTGCAAAGGGTAACGGATGAATACAATGCATTGCTTACAAAAGCAGAAAAAATCTATGCAGCATTACCGGCTGAATACAAAGACGCTTATTTTCAACTGGTATTGCATCCGGTTAAAGCCTGTGCCAACCTGCAAAATTTATACAGGGCTGTAGCACTGAACAAATGGCATGTTGCACAAAAATCAATTGAGGCAAATAAATATGCGGACAATGCAAGGCAATTTTTTATAGCGGATTCCCTGATCTCAAAAGAATACAATACAGTTGCAAATGGAAAATGGAATCACCTGATGGACCAGAGTCATATTGGCTATGTATCATGGAACGACCCCCCTTTTAACCGGATGCCCGTTGTAAAATACCTGCCGGCCGATTCTGCTGTAGCGCCTGCAGTCCTATTCAACAAGAAAGTAGTTTCTGCAGCAGCTATGGTTCCAAAAAATCTGGCATATCCCGCATTTTATGAAATAAACGGCTATTTTGCTGTTGATGCCGATCACTATAGTAAAGCGTTACCTGCCAATGGGGTTTACTGGCAGGTATTGCCCGATCATGGTCGTTCGGGTGCTGCTATTACTACAATGCCCGTTACAGCTGCAATACAGATACCCGGCAATAACACACCACGTATTGAATATGAGGTATACACATATGATACCGGCAATATACAACTGCAGGCTTATTTTTCTCCTACTTTAAACTTTCACAACAATGAAGGCGCGCAATATGCCATATCCATCGACAATGAAGTACCGCAGGTGGTCGTAATTAATAAAGATGACAGCAATACAAGGATATGGGAAGACTGGATGCGGAATAATATTATTATCAAAACAACAAATCACAAAATTTCAGGTGCCGGCAAACACCTGGTTAAGTACTGGATGGTAAGCCCCGCAGTTGTGCTGCAAAAACTGGTAGGTGATATGGGCGGTTTGTTGCCAACTTATCTCGGGCCAGCCCAAACAATCATTGATAATTCAACAAAATAAAAACACAAGTATGCTTATGTCAAAAACGTCCTCCATGCTGCATTCTTTTCAGCCACACAGAACCCTGCTTGCAATAGCATTAACGGCAGGCATTATATCCGCTTCAGCACAGGAGAAGGGAACGCTTAAAAAAACGCCCGTTTCTCAGCCGCTGGTTAAACATATTTTTACGGCCGACCCATCAGCACATGTTTTCAACGGGAAAATTTACATCTATCCTTCTCATGATTTTGAAGCAGGTATTAAGGAAGATGATCTGGGCAGCCATTTTGCAATGCGTGATTACCATATTCTATCAATGGATTCAATAGGCGGCAAAGTAACAGACAATGGTATTGCACTGGATATAAAAGACGTTCCCTGGGCCGGCAGACAAATGTGGGCACCTGATGCGGCTTTCAAAAATGGAACATATTATTTATACTTTCCCGTAAAAGATAAGGAAGATATATTTCATATCGGTGTGGCAACAGCTAAAAACCCCGCGGGTCCGTTTAAAGCAGAAAAAGAGCCCATTAAAGGGAGTTTCAGCATTGATCCCAGTGTGTTCAAAGATTCCGACGGTAGCTATTACATGTATTTTGGCGGCATCTGGGGCGGACAATTGCAAAGGTGGACAACAGGCAAATATATTGCGGATGCAAAATTGCGTACACCCAAGGAGGAAGCGATTCTTCCAAGGGTTGCCAAACTGGCTGCAGACATGAAAAGTTTTATAGAAGAGCCCAGGAATATCAGGATTGTGGATGCAAATGGAAAATTGTTTTTAGAATCCAATAACGACAAACGTTTCTTCGAAGCATCATGGGTACACAAATACAAAGGAAAATATTATTTTTCTTATTCAACCGGTGATACGCATAACATCAACTATGCAATAGGTGATAACCCCTATGGGCCATTTACCTACAAAGGCATCGTATTAAAGCCCGTAGAAGGCTGGACAAACCATCATTCTATAGTGGAAATACAAGGGAAATGGTATTTGTTTTATCATGATACACAGTTATCGGGAAAAACACATTTGCGCAATGTAAAAGTAACTGAGTTGAAATACAATACAGATGGCACAATCATACCGGTTGATGCATACAAATAGTAAAAAACATTCAGAGATTTGCAGGATTTTATTGGCTGATTACTGCAGATTTTCTGTGAAAAATATTAACTAACTAAATTAGTCCTGTCAGGATCCGGTTCTAAAATATACCAAATCACTACCGTATGAAAAAACTCATCCTTCTTGTAAATGTTTGCCTTTGCTTTTCTGCTTTTTCGCAAAACAATATTGTATTAAATGCAGACAAAGGCACGGAAATTATCAATAAAAACATCTACGGTCATTTTGCCGAGCATCTTGGTCATTGCATTTATGGTGGTTTTTATGTTGGAGACAATAACAGCAAAATACCTAACCAAAACGGCATAAGGCTGGATGTAATTGATGCATTGAAGAAGCTGAAAGTGCCGGTATTACGCTGGCCCGGAGGCTGTTTTGCCGATACTTACCATTGGAAAGACGGAATTGGCCCCAAAAAAAACAGGCCTTCGATGTTGAATGTATGGTGGGGTAACATAACAGAAGACAATAGTTTCGGAACAAATGAATTTCTGAATATGTGTGAAGTACTTGGCGCCGAGCCCTATCTCAGCGGTAATGTTGGAAGTGGAACTCCACAGGAATTATCAGACTGGGTAAAATATACCACCCATCCCAATAACAGCAGTCCCATGCCTGAATTAAGACAACAGAATGGCAGAGCAAATCCCTGGCATGTGAAGTACTGGGGCCTGGGTAATGAAGCATGGGGTTGTGGTGGCAATATGAAGCCAGAATATTATGCCAATATCTATCGACAATATGCCACTTTCATGAGCAGTGCAAACCCTAAAGACAGGATTTTCCGGATTGCCTCCGGTGCAAGTGATGCTGACTATAACTGGACCGAAGTGTTGATGAGGGATATTCCTCTGGGCTTACTGGATGCTGTTGGCGTACACCATTATTCCGTTATCAATTGGAATAAGAAAGGCTCTGCAACAGGTTATTCTGAAGAAGAATACTTTACTACCATGCAAAGAGCTTTAGAAATGGAAGAGCTGGTTAGCAAACACAGTGCCGTGATGGACAAATATGATCCCAAAAAAAGAGTGGCCATGGTGGTGGATGAATGGGGCGGCTGGTATGATGTAGAACCCGGCACAAATGGTGCTTTTCTTTTTCAGCAAAATACGATGAGAGATGCAATGATTGCAGGAGCTACGCTGAATATTTTCAACAACCATTGCGATAGGGTAAAAATGGCCAACCTGGCACAGATCATTAATGTATTGCAATCTGTCATTATTACTGATGAAGAAAAAATGCTGCTTACGCCTACCTACCATGTGATGGAAATGTACAATGTGCACCAGGATGCAACCATGCTGCCCTTAACAGTAAGCAGCGCCGATTATAAAATGGGCAAGGAGAAACTAAAAGCTGTTTCTGCTTCAGCATCAAAAGATAAAAATGGCCTCACACATATTTCATTGGTAAACATTGATTATGCAAAGTCGCAGGAAATTACCATTAATGTAAGTGGCGCTACTTATTCAAAAGTATCGGGAAGGATATTGAGTTCAGACAAAATTCAGCACTATAACAGTTTTGAAAACCCTGACCTGATTAAACCCGTTGCTTTTAATGCGGCAGAGCTAAGTAATGGGAATTTAAAAATAAAACTACCCCCGTTTTCAGTAGTGGTTTTAGAATTGAAATAACCACATTCAGAGACATTGAAAATACTTAGTATGCTTTTAAATGTACCAGGCTGTTTTGCATAAAACCGACCAGCCGCAATGCATTCTTACCAAATAATAAAACTGGTTATTATGAAAATAATCTCTGTGCGGGCAATCCTGTTTCTGCTGATCAGCAGTACCACAATAGCTGGTAAAAGCCAAACAGATACCGGCCAACTTCCCTTCATGAACCATCGCCTCAATTTTGACCAAAGAGTCAATGATTTGGTAAGCCGGCTTACGCTTGAAGAAAAAGTAGCCCAGATGCTCAACGCAGCACCTGCTATCACACGTTTGGGGATTCCGGCTTATGATTGGTGGAATGAAGTATTGCATGGTGTAGCACGCACGCCTTTTAAAGTTACGGTATATCCGCAGGCTATTGCCATGGCTGCAGGTTTTGATTCAACTGCGCTATTTACCATGGCCGATTATGCTGCAATGGAAGGAAGGGCCATACACAATAAAGCCATCAAACTGGGAAGAGAGAAAGAGCGGTACCTGGGCCTTACTTACTGGACTCCCAATATCAATATTTTCCGGGACCCCCGCTGGGGCCGTGGTCAGGAAACCTATGGTGAAGACCCATTCCTTACCGCAATGCTGGGAAAAGCATTTGTGCATGGATTACAGGGCGATGATCCAAAATATTTAAAAGCAGCAGCCTGTGCCAAACACTATGCCATACATAGTGGCCCAGAACCATCCCGGCATATTTTTAATGCGGTAACCAGTAACTATGATTTGTGGAATACCTACCTGCCCGCCTTTAAGGAATTGGTGCTGAATGCGAAAGTGGCAGGCGTTATGTGTGCATACAATGCCTACCAGACACAACCCTGCTGTGGCAGTGATGTATTGATGAATGATATCCTCCGAAACCAATGGCAATTCTCCGGTTATGTCACATCCGATTGTGGTGCCATTGACGATTTTTATCGAAACCATAAAACGCATCCGAATGCCATGACCGCCTCTGCAGATGCCGTAATGCACGGAACCGATATTGACTGTGGCAACAGTGCATACAAAGCATTGGTACAGGCTGTAAAAGCAGGCATCATAACAGAAAAACAAATTGATGTATCAGTAAAAAGACTATTTACCATCCGTTTCCGTTTGGGTATGTTTGACCCCCCTTCAATGGTAAAATATGCACAGGCCCAGGAGTCAGAACTGGAAAGTGATCTGCACAAAGCGCACGCTTTAAAAATGGCAAGACAATCAATTGTCTTGCTCAAAAATGCAAACAATACTTTACCCTTACATAAGCACATAAAAAAAATTGCGGTAGTAGGCCCTAATGCAAACAATGCCATTTCAGTTTTGGGAAATTACAACGGAACCCCCTCCGAAATTGTAACAGCCCTGCAGGGAATCAGCAATAAACTCGGAAAAGAAACATCCGTCGTATACGAGAAGGCAGTAAACTTTACAAATGATACTTTACTTGCCTATAATGATGTAAAGAACCAATATACCTATAACGGCAAACAGGGCTTTAAAGCCGAATATTTTTCTAACAAGGATTTTAGCGGAGAGCCGGAAATTACACGTACAGAAGCAGGCATTGACCATAACTGGCAGGAAGGCGAAGCAGTAGCAGGACAGATAATGGCACTTAATTTCTCTGCCCGTTATACAACCCAATTTACAGCCGACAGGGATGGTGAAATCACTTTTGAAATAGAAGCGGATGACGGTTATCGTTTCCTGATTGATGACAAGGAAATGATTAATCTTTTACAGAGAAATCGTTTTGGTGCAAGAACCCAGCGTTTAAAAACAGAGAAAGGAAAATCTTATAAGCTGGTGCTTGAATATGTTCAGGTAGAAGGAAAAGCATCTGTTCACCTGCGCTCAGGTAATTTTGAAAGAACCAACCTTTTAGCATTGGCCGAACGTTTAAAAGATGCAGATGCCATTATTTTTGTGGGAGGCATTTCCCCTCAATTGGAAGGGGAAGAAATGCGTGTAAATCAACCGGGCTTCGATGGTGGCGACCGTACAACAATTACCCTCCCGCTTGTACAGAAAGAAGCCTTGAAAGCCTTGCAGGCAACAGGCAAACCCGTTGTTTTTGTAATGATGACAGGCAGTGCCATTGCCATACCAGAAGAAACAGCCACCATTCCAGCTATTGTAAATGCATGGTATGGCGGACAATCTGCAGGCACTGCCATTGCAGATGTGCTGTTTGGAGATTATAACCCTGCAGGACGGTTACCCATAACCTTTTACAAAAGTGACAGCGACCTGCCCGATTTCAATGATTATTCCATGAACAACAGAACTTATCGGTATTTCAAGGGCGATCCATTATACCCTTTTGGTTATGGCTTAAGCTACAGTACATTCAAATACGACCAATTAAAATTGCCGGCAAATGCTCAGAAGGGGAAAAAAATTATTGTTACAGCAAGGGTTACCAATACCGGTAAAATAGATGGCGACGAAGTTGTTCAATTATATATTTCCGGTCAAAACAAAGCATTCAAATTACCGATAAAATCACTCAAAGGTTTTAAGCGGATTTTTATAAAAGCGGGGGAAAGCAAATTTGTTCAGTTCAATTTAACACCGGATGATTTATCTGTTGTGAGCGAAAAAGGCAATATGGAACCAATAACCGGCAGGTTGTTGATAAGTGTTGGAGGAGGCCAGCCCGACTCAAAAATCACAGCAAGCTCAAACACAATTAAAGCAGGAATTACGATTTTATGATAAAAGCAATTCTGATAACAACACAAAACTGTTCAGCCCTGCAGCCTGCCAATTAGGCCCTACAATAAACCGACTGCTCTATGAAAAAATATTTTTATCTTATCGCTATCCTTTTTTTTGCTTCCTGTCAATCCAAACAATCCTATGAGACGATTGGAGAAATTGAAAGAATTGATCCATCCATAGACAGCATTGTTTCGCCCGATGCAAAACCTGAAATCATTGCCAGGGGCTTGGACTGGAGTGAGGGCCCTCTCTGGATTGAAAAAGACAGGATGCTGCTTTTCTCTGATGTACCCCGTGATACTGTTTTTAAATGGACCGAAGAAAGGGGTAAAGAAGTTTATCTTACTCCTTCCGGCTATACTGATACAGTAAAAAGAGGTGGCGAAATGGGCTCAAACGGATTGGCCCTTGATCTGAAAGGCAACCTGATATTATGCCAGCATGGTAACCGGCAAATAGCCCGGATGGATGCACCACTTAATCAGCCGAAAGCAGTTTATCAAATTATTACCAACAATTATCTCGGCAAAAAATTCAATAGCCCGAATGATATTGTTTACAATAGCAAAGGAGAGGCATTTTTCACCGACCCGCCTTATGGGTTGGAAAAAAATATGGAAGACACTAAAAAAGAATTGCCTTTTCAGGGAGTGTATAAAGTGAAAGCCTCGGGCGAGACAGTTCTGCTGGTAGACAGCTTAACCAGGCCCAATGGTATTGTTTTAATGCCCGGAGAAAAAACCCTGCTCATTGCCAATTCAGACCCTGAAAAGCCCTACTGGTATGCTTTTGATCTTAATTCAAATGACAGCCTGTCTAATGGCAGAATATTTTACAGTTGTCGTGAAGCCAATCAACCTTTGAAAGGCGTTCCCGACGGAATGAAAGCAGACAAGGCCGGAAATCTTTTCGCTTCCGGCTCAGGAGGTGTCTGGATATTTAACAGCAAAGGCAAACTGGCAGGGAAAATAAAACTCGCAGATCCTGTTTCCAATTGTGCCTTATCGGCAGATGAAAAAACATTGTTTGTTACCAATGATAGCTATGTGCTTAGAATAAGGCTCAGAAAATAAAAGACTGTTTAAAACAAGGCAAAGCCATATGAAAATTTACAAAACCAACGCAGGTATCGTTGTTGAAAAAAATGGTTCCTTTTTTCTTCAAGAGGAAACCGACTGGGATAGTTTTATAAACGACGATAATTTGTTTCAGAAACTTCAGCAATTCATCGGCGAAGCAACAAAAATTACATCGATTGACTCTGTTGAAATACTTGCCCCCATTGGTTCTCAGGAATTATGGGCCTGTGGGGTAACCTATCTTAAAAGTAAGGTAGGAAGGCAGGAAGAATCAAAAGCATCGGGCGGAAGTGATTTTTATGCAAAAGTATATGAAGCTGAAAGGCCCGAAGTTTTTTTTAAGGCAACTGCCCATCGGGTTGTTGGTCATGGGCAAAAAGTCCGCATCAGAAAAGACTCCTCCTGGGATGTTCCCGAGCCTGAATTAACCCTGGTTGTAACAAATTCGGGGAAGATTGTAGGATATACCATTGGCAATGATATGAGCAGCAGAAGCATTGAAGGAGAAAATCCACTATACCTTCCACAGGCTAAAACCTATGATGGCTCTGCTTCTTTGGGCCCCTGTATTTATGTGCCGGAAGAACCCATTTCTCCTGATACCAATATTGAGTTAACAATCATCAGAAATACCAAAACAGTATTTCATGGAACCATCCGGTTAAACCAGATGAAACGAAGTACAACAGAACTGGTTTCCTTTGTGTACAAAGAATGCAGTTTTCCCAATGGGTGCTTTATCATGACAGGTACAGGCATTGTTCCCGGATCTGACTTCACCTTACAAACACACGACGAAATAAATATCACGATTGACAATATTGGCACACTTTCCAATATTGTTGGTTAAATTTATTGACAACCTATTACCATGACTGTCATTATCTTACTGTTTGCCATTGCCCTTCAGATTTTTCTAACCATCAAAAAGATGAGCCCTTTTTTGTCGCTATTGATTGTGGCATTGGTTTCAGGATTTTTATTGGGTATGGATCCGGCAGTTATTTTAACATCGGTAGAAAAGGGTGTCGGGAGCACTTTGGGCGGGCTTGCACTCATCATTTGTTTGGGCGCCAGTTTGGGTAAGATTCTCGAAGTAAGTGGTGCAGCAGAACAAATATCTGCGACCTTGATTAAAGGTTTCGGACAAAAGAATATCCAATGGGCCGTATTACTGACCGGCTTCCTGATTGGCATTCCACTTTATTATAATGCAGGATTTGTAATTCTTGTTCCCCTGGTATTTTCTATAACCAAAAGAACCGGCTTACCCCTTTTATATATTGTGATGCCAATGGCAGCTTCCTTGTCCACTACACACTGTTTCCTGCCGCCACATCCCGGGCCGGTAGTGCTGGTAAATGCCTTTCATGCCAATATGGGTACTACACTCATTTATGGGCTGCTGATTGCAGTTCCTGCAGTAATTATTGCAGGTCCGTTACTGGGAAGGGTTTTAAAAAAAATGGAGACAGGGGTCCCTGCTTTATTTGAAGAAACTGCCATAGCAAATGAAAAAAAATTACCTACAGTATTGGCCAGTTTTTCAATAGCCCTGATGCCGGTACTTCTAATCAGTGCATCTGTTCTCATCAATTTATTTGCAGCAAAAGAAAATACGCTTCGAAAAATTTTTTCTTTTATCGGCGACTCAACTATTGCCCTGCTTTTAGCAGTACTGGCAGCTATTTATTTTTTTGGCATCAAAACAAAAAAACAAATGCCTGAAATCATGAAATGGATTTCAGATGCGATTGCAGGCATTGCAGTAATACTTCTCACGATTACTGCGGGCGGGGTTTTCAAACAGGTATTGATTGACAGTGGAACCGGTTCTTATATTTCCTCATTCAGCAGCCAGTGGCAAATGCCTCCCTTGATTTTTGGGTGGCTGATAACTGCCCTATTAAGGGTAACACTGGGATCCGCTACAGTGGCGGGTTTGACGGCAGCAGGCATTGTATCGCCGCTGGTAGCTGCGGGCAATGTTTCACCGGAGTTAATGGTATTGGCCGTGGGATCGGGTAGCGTTTTTGGATCTCATATCAACGACTCCGGATTCTGGATGTATAAGGAATTTTTTAAACTCACTTTAAAGCAAACCTTTCTTTCCTGGACTGTAATGGAAACCCTTATTTCAATACTTGGTTTGCTGGGTGTATTACTACTCCAATTATTTATCAATTAAATTTTACTTCCATGAAAATGCTGCTTCAAATAAAATCAATCTTGATTGCCTGCCTGGCATTGTCGATCAGTTTTTCAAGAGCACAATTTTCCGAAAATGCCTCCCCTAAAACCGATAACAGCAAGGGATTAAAGGACTATTTCAGCAAGTATTTCCCAATGGGCGTTGCCGTTTCTGCAAGGGCTTTACATACAGATGAATCAACGTTGATATTGCAGCAATTCAATAGCCTTACTCCAGAAAATGCCATGAAAATGGGCCCAATTCACCCTACGGAAAAGGATTATAACTGGAAAGATGCCGATTCTATAGCGGCATATGCTGTAAGAAATCATTTGAAGTTAAGGGGGCATAACCTCTGCTGGCATAACCAAACACCTGACTGGTTTTTTAAAGATGCAAATGGGAACCAGGTATCCAAAGAAGTATTATTGAGTCGCCTGAAAGACCATATCACTGCAGTTGTTAGCCGGTACAAAGGAATTATTTATGCCTGGGATGTGGTAAATGAAGCTATCTCCGACAGTCCCGACGAATACCTCCGCAATTCAGCGTGGTTCAAAATATGCGGAGAGGAATATATTGCAAAAGCTTTTCAATACGCACACGAAGCCGATCCTGCCGCATTACTTTTTTATAATGACTACAATGAAATCAATCCCGTAAAAAGGGAAAAAATGATCAGGTTGATTAAATCATTACAAAAAGCAGGTATCCCCATTCATGGAGTGGGGCTGCAGGGGCATTGGGCTGTGAATGAACCTTCCCTTGAAACCATTAATGCTACATTGAAAGACTTCTCCGGCCTTAAGATACCAATTCAGGTAACAGAATTGGATATATCTGTTTATCCAAAGGAACATCAGTCAAGAACCCGCAATGAATCCGACAATAATACCGTGTTTACAGAGGAGAGAGAAAACAGGCAGATTGAAGTGTATAAAAACTGTTTCAAAGTTTTTATGAAATACCGCAAAAACATTAGCGGGATAACATTCTGGAATATTTCAGACAGAAGCAGCTGGTTGGATAATTTTCCGGTAAGGGGTAGAAAAGATTACCCATTATTATTCGACAAATCTCTCCAACCTAAAAAAGTGTATTGGGAAGTAGTTGCTGCGATAAAATAGCGACTAAGACTGAATATAATTCTGTAAATGGGAAATGGTTTCCTGTTGATTCAGGATAGTTTCAGTAACCACATCATTAATGGAAATAATCCCCACCAATTGACCGTTTTCAATCACCGGCAAATAACGTATATGCCTGTCAGACATGATTTGCATGCATGTTTCAACAGTAGCGGAAGAAGATACAGGGGGGAAATCGGCTGTCATGATCTCACCAACAGGCGTATCACTTGAATGCCTTCCCATTAAAATAACCTTGCGTGAGTAATCTCTTTCAGTCATAATACCCAGAAACCTATCCCCATCCATTACTACCACCGATCCGATATTTTGTGCAGACATGATTTTCAAAGCCTCCATCACGGAAGTATTTATATTCACAGAGGTAACACGGCTACCTTTCCTTTTGAGTATATCACTTACTTTTCTCATATGGCACGAATTGAGCCTTAAGATAATTATTTTTTAACTGAAATACAAGAAAATTGATAAATCGTTGTTCCTGTTGATTTTTTTCATAAATGCAAGATTGTCAGCCTGTTAAATAATTTTTTTTCATAAAAAAATAACTATCCATTTAGGCAACTACCCTCTAAAATGCAGTAACTTAACTCTTCACCTTATTGTAAACCGATAAAAAAACGCCTTATGAAAAAAATGATGATTGCCTTCACCGCCCTGGTTTTCTTTGCTGCCAGTGTGGTTGCGCAGGAGAAGAAAGCAGAAAAAGCTTCCGCCAAAAAAGTTGAACCTGCTGCAAAAACAGCACCCGCAGCAAAACCCGTAGAAGCAAAAAAAACTGCTGAAGCCCCGAAAGCAGCTGCCGGTCCTACAAAAAAAGACGGTACTCCTGATATGAGGTACAAGGAAAATAAGGAAGCCCCTAAACCTGCAGGCCCAACAAAAAAAGACGGAACACCTGATATGAGGTACAAGGAAAACAAAGAAGCCCCTAAAAAGAAAGGTTAGTCAAATCTGTGCAAAATAAAAGCCTCTGAGATTACTGCGGAGGCTTTTATTTGGCGCAACTATTTATCAGGCAACAGTATGCTTGATTTGAAAATATCTTTTTTATTTTGTCAGGTACTACGGTTGACTGCGCTAATTCAATCACCGCAGCTTTTAGCTAAAATTTGCCGACGCTGCTAATTTAGTTCCTCAATGCAGGTTTTAGTCCTGTTTTTTTCCTTTTAAATGAAAGGAAAGGCCAAGTTCATATTGTTGGCTGGCCACATTGGCAACTTTTGTATTTGTATTGTAGAAAAAATTCACATCTGCGATTCCTTTAAAACCCAGGCCGGCCCCTACCCTGATATTACCGGTTGTTTGGTACAGCAACATGGTATTTACCAGTTTGTTGAATTCGAATTGTGTACCAAAATCAGCCACTGCATCAGTACCGCGATAGAGCCGCAACATAGCAAGTGGTTTCATCAGCAACTTGTCGTTAAGACTTACATCATAGCTACCACCCAACTGCATATATGCCAGGTTGGCACTACCATCTGATTTTATTCTAAAGTTTTCTTTGATGCGGTAAAACGAA
>JBDKLG010000126.1:0-42518 GCA_039795695.1 Bacteroidota bacterium | reverse complement strand
CTCAAATAATTTTTTGGCCACTGCTTTCCCTCCTCCAAATGCTTCTGGCGTATTCATCAGGTTTTGGCCACTTAAATAATAGGGCCTGGGATTTTTCGGGTCTGCTTTCATGGCATCTTCTACAGCTTTTGTTGCCTGTGCACCGTATGTTTGCCAGCGTGCCATAGGGTCTACCACCATCTGCAGCGTAGCAGTCATCTGCCTGAGGCAAAACAATTCTGAATTATTGGGTTCGATGGCTTCTGCTTTCGCAATAAGGCTATTGCTTTTCTCGGCTACTTTATCCTTATCTGCCTTCGGATTCATCCAGCCTGTAAGATAGTTGCTTTGTGCCGCATAATAATAAGGCAGCCATTTGTCTTTTTCTGCATCGCCAATCCTTTCAAAAAAAGCCGATACTGTCAGCATATCTTCCGCAGTTTTGGCTTCTTTAAACTGCTCAAGACCTTTTGCCATGCCTCCTTCATATTTTGACTGAGCCATCGCCATTCCGGTAAATAACATACAGATGATTACTACAACTTTTTTCATAATAGTGGGTTGATTTGTTTGATGTATAATTTATTTTCTATGCTTTAAAGATTATTGTTAATTGCATCCTGCCGCCTGTCTACCCCCCAGCTTAAAAACATGCCGATAAAGAAGAACCTTGGTGCGGCGGGCGTGATGGCTTCTTTTCGCTTGCCATCCTGTGAATAATTATACCCGTAAATCTGTGTGCTGTTAAACAGGTTGGTTACCGATGCCACAAATACCGCATAAGATTTGCCAATGGAAGTGAGATAATTCATACTAAAGCCAAGAGAGTGGTAATCGGCCGTTTTACCCTGATCAGCAATATCATATTTGTTGCCATTCTTAACCAGGTTATAATAAGGTCTTCCCGATGCATAGGAATAAGTAAAGTTGAAGCCCGTATTCATTTTGGTAATAAATCTTTTCATAACGAGGGAAGCAGTGTGGTTGGCAGCAAAATTGGGTTGCAGTTGTACGGGGTAATTCAGGTAATCCCTTTTGGTATCCAGGTAAGAATAACTGATCCAGTAGTCGAAGCCCTGAATGCTTTTCTTGTCTCTCCAATACAGCTCAATCCCTTTGGCATAGCCACTTCCATCATTATTGAATGCGGGATAGGTCTTAACCAGGTCTTCGTATTTTTTGTAAAATGCTTCTACCCGAAAAGTTTGTAAACTCGTATTCTTGATATAGTTCACAATATAGTGTGTGGCTTTTGTATAACCGAAGCTTGTTGTGGCATACAAATAATTGTTTTCCGGTTTCTGGTAAAAAGTTCCATACGCCATACTCATCTGCCCACCCTTACCCGTTTTGTAGGCAAGCGATAAACGCGGGGCTATATTGATTTTATCCAGCAGGGAAGAATGTTCCATCCTGATACCAATACGCGCTGCCAGGTTATTGGTCAAAAACAAATCCGCCTCACTGAATACAGCTTTGAAATGATCGGGCAGCAAGGCCTTCCGCTCGTTGTAAACGGTATGGTTATAATAATACTGGTATTCACTGCCAAAACGAACCACGCTGATACCGCTTAATCTTTTGTCAAATACCGCCTTGATCTGGCTAAGGTTTGCTTCCGTAACCAACTGATAATTGGTACTGTCAATCCATGGATTACCGGTAACGACAGGTTTGTTTTGGCTGTCTTGCACCTGGTTGCTAATATTATTATGGTCGGTGCTGAAACTCAGTCCCAGGTTCATTTTCCAGCCATGCGATAAATTTTCCCGCCAGCTCAGGTTATTATACCAGTTGGTATTTTGCAATGAAAAAGCATCTTTTACACCCGGGTCATTGATATTGGGCCTTCTTAATCCAAGTCGGTTAGCCGAGAAAGTGGTATAATATTTAACTATGCCCCCGCTTTTTGTTTTGATCCTGAAATTGGCATCTGCCGCATGGTATTCCGGAACACGGAAATAGTCGGGTGTTTGTGACACGATATTAAAATAAAGCGCCAGGTTGGTATAATCGTATTTCACACCCCAGGATGATTGCTTATCTTTTGCCAGTTTTTGTATACCTGCCCCTAAAAAAATGGGTGAGATGGATGCATTCGCTTCAGAACGATCAGGTATATCAATGCTCTCCAGTATAAGTGCAGAAGAAAGCCCCTGACCATACAATGCAGAATAACCACCGGTACTGAAAACAGTTCCTTTGAATAAGAAGGGCGAAAACCTTCCTCGTTGTGCCAGGTCGGGCACACTGCTGAAATAAGGATTGTTCACCAGGGTGCCGTCTATGAACTGTTTGGTTTCATAACCTGCACCTCCTCTTACAAACAAGCCCTCCTGTTCACCTACCTGCTGGGCACCCGGCAGGGTTTTTACCACAGCCGTAATATCGGCATTGGCACCGCCGGTGGTTACTACATCCAACGAACTAAGAACCGTGGCCGCTCTTTTTTTATCGCCCGCTTCAAAGCTTCCTGCCGTTACAGTTACTGCTTTTAATTCGCTGATTTCTTCCTTCAAACCAACATTGATTTCCAGCGGGTCTGTACCAATAATAATGTTCTCTTCCACTGTTTTATAGCCAATATTGCTTACAACAAGTACCTGTGCCCCTTTTTCAGTCGTTTTAAACGAAAAATGACTGGCCGAATCACTCACCCCCCCATCATAGGAATTTTTAACCTGTATGCTTGCTCCGGCAATAATATGCCCACGCATATCTTTCACCGTTCCGGAAATTTTTATTTGTGCATGCGTGTTTCCTGCCAGTAAAATGGTCAAAAGCAGGATCTTGATCTTCTTCATTTTTTTGATTTGATAGAACAAACATAGAGTAGTTTATTTTGTAAACCAAATTATTTAATAAATAACAGAAAAAATATTCTAAGTTATTGATTATTAATAATTGGCACTGATTCCGTAATCGGAAATACGATACAGTTCTCGCCATTTTTGTGTTTGATTTTATTACACGTATCTTTATAATTAAAGCACGTATCATGAGAACGAAGCTGACATTGACAGTAGAAAAAGAAATCATTGAAAAGGCGAAATCTTATGCAAAAAATACAGGCAGAAGTTTGTCGGAACTCATTGAAAATTATCTTGAAACAGTTACGAGCGAGAAAGCTGATGAAAAAATATCACCTAAACTAAGAAAAATCGTTGGTGCGGTTAAACTGCCTGAAAATTTTGACGAAGAAAAAGAATTGCGTTCCTACTTAGAAGATAAGCACTTATGAAAAAGATCTTTCTAGATACAAATATTCTTGTTGATCTAATTGCAGATAGAATGCCCTTTAGTAAATATGCAATTGAACTCTTCAATAATGCCGAACAAAAAAAGATCAAACTATTCACATCTTCACATTCAATTGCAGCCACACACTATTTAGTAAAGAAATATCTTGACGAAAAGAATTTACGTGAAGTTTTATTTAGTCTGTTGGACTATTTAACAGTCATCCCCGTAGATACAGATATTTTAAAAAAAGGGCTACGCTCTAAGTATAAAGATTTTGAAGATGCTGTTCAAATCGTATGTGCGTCATCAGTAGAGAAAATAGATTGTATTGTTACTCGCAATATCAGGGATTTCAGAGGTAGCGAAATCCCGGTTTTAACACCGGATGAACTTTGCCTCAGGTCCGAGTTTCGTCATACTTAAAATTAAAGTTCTTACACGCTACGAATCAGTTCTGTGAGTATTAAAAAATGCAACTACCCACCTCAGAAATTTTTTTACAATTTAAATTTTATGCTTTCAGCGAAATAATAAAGCTTGTTCCCTCTCCCTCTTTACTCTCAACCGTCAAAGTTCCTTCATGCCCTTTTGTAATGATATCATAACTTAAACTCAGACCCAAACCGGTTCCCTCGCCGGTGGGTTTGGTAGTAAAGAATGGTTGATAGATTTTATCAATCACATTGGTTGGGATACCGGTACCATTATCAGCAACGGTAAGAACAAGATGATCTCCTTCCTTTTTAGTGCTAACAGTTACCCTTGGTATATATGACTGACCAGAGGCAGCAAACAAACTTTGCTTTTTTGCCACTGCATAAAATGCATTGTTGATCAGGTTTAAAATTACCCTGCCAAATTCCTGTGGCTGCAGTTCAATCATTGGCAAAGACGCATCAAAATCAGTTGCAATAGCTGCCTGAAAACTTTTATCCTTTGCCCGCAATCCATGATAAGCCAATCGTAAAAATTCATCGCAAAGCGCATTAATATCGGTGGGTTCTTTCAGGCCCGTACTGCTGCGGCTGTGTTGTAACATTCCGGTTACAATGGCATCAGCCCTTTTGCCATGATGATTGATTTTTTCCAGATTCCCTTTTAAATTCATACTGATCGCTTTGGCATCATCATAGGAACCTTTAGCAATTTCTTCATTCATTTCATCGATCAATTCTGTACTCACATCGGCCAGGTTGTTTACAAAATTGAGCGGGTTTTTAATCTCGTGCGCAATACCAGCCGTTAGTTCACCCAGTGATGCCATTTTCTCTGCTTGTATTAATTGCCGCTGTGTTTTACGAAGTGATAATAATGTTTTCTTATTAAGGTTATACTGACGATACACAAAGAACATAGCCCCGGAAACCAATACGATTCCAACCAGTGAAAGCCATAATAACAGATTATTTTTCCGGATTACAGCTGCCTGTATGGCTTTGTCCTGCTTCATTACATTAATGCTATCCAATTGTGCCTGCTCTTTTTGTTCGGTTTCGTAATAGGCAATTTTCAAAGGAGATATAGCACTGTCAAGCGATTTGTTTAACGCAGTTAATTCAATATTATATTGATTCGCTTTTACCAAATCGCCACGTTCTGCATAATAAAGGTTCAATTCCTTTAAATACTTTATTATTAATACATTCGACGCAGCTGTTTTGGCCAGTTCATTGGCTTTTAACAAATAACGTTCTGCTAAAGGGAAATTCCTGTTTTCCTTATAATAAACATAATACAGGTATTCAACTTCAATATTACCCTGTGAATTATTGATACCCAGTTTTAAAGAATCCCTGATTTTTTCCGCTCCCTTTATATTGGTTATTGCTTCCCCAAATTCATTAAGTTTAATACAGGTGAACGCTTTCACAAGTATAGTAACAACATTGTAACCAACCAGGTAATAACCATTGGAACCGGAATACCTTAAAACACTATCGCAAAGCTCCTTAGCTTTTGTATAGTTGTTCCTGCTTAGTTCAATATCCGTCAAGGTCCGGTATACATTACAAATTCTGTTAAAATCATGTAGTTTTTTAGCTATTGGCAACACAATATTATTATACTCCATGGCTTTCTGAACATTACCCCATTCTGCATAAATCTGTCCTACTACTGCTAAGCAATTTAAATATCCTGTGTAGTTGTGTGATTTATATAATTCGCCCGCTTTTAAATATTTTGAGATAGCAGTATTATAAGCAGCTTTCAGGCGGTAATAACCTGCTTGCCCATGATAACAGGAGGCGGTGTTTTCTACAGCCCCATTCACTAAATAATATTTGAGCTTATCATTATAAAATTTAATCCGCTCATCCTGCAGGTTCAAAATATTATACAATAGTCTTGGAAACGAAATCAAATGAGGCATATCCTTATTCACCTGATCAAATAAATTAATTGAGGCGAGTATTTCTCCCAAAGAAACTTTATACTTGCTTTCATCAAAATGATGAGCCCCATCATACCATAAACGATAGGCATGAATGTTTTTTATTCCTGTTTTCTCTCCGATCAAAACATAAGATTTCAGATATTTTTCCCTGAACGATAAAACAATCCGTTCAAACCCGCCAAAGCGCAATGCGAAATCCAACAGAGGTTCCAGGATTTTTATTTTCTCCTGGTCTGTCTTTGCGGTTTCAAAAGCCGCTTTTAAAGAGTCTTGCTGCTTATTCTCCACCTCCATTTGGGCATGGGCTGTTTGCAACAATATGCCTGACAATAAAACCAGCAGTAGCTTTCTCATTTGTTGAATTGAACCATTATATTACGATTTTTTTGATAAATTTCCCTCTTTAGTGGTTGTACAATTATAAAAAAGCGATTGGTTTCACGCAATGCCAAGAAAAACCTTTGCTCGCTGGCGTCTTTGCGTGAAACCTGCACAAAAAAAGCGGCTCCAAACCGGAGCCGCTCATCATACCATATCATTTAATCAAATAAATCCGGGTTACTTATACTGCGCCATCAAAGCTTTTGCCAAATTAACCATCTTCGCAATGCTCTCATCATTCAGCTGTCCTTTCTTAAATTCAGCCAGCACATCAGGCAATTTGTTTTCCATTTCAGTAAGGAAATGGGCTTCAAACTCTTTCACTTTTCTTACAGCTACTTCTTTCAGCAATCCCTGTGTACCTAAATAAATAATTGCCACCTGCTTTTCTACCGACATAGGCGAGTACTGCAATTGTTTCAGCACTTCCACATTACGTGCACCCTTGTCGATCACATTCTTGGTTGCGGCATCAAGGTCGCCACCAAATTTAGAGAAAGCTTCCAGCTCACGGTAAAGTGCCTGGTCCAGTTTTAGGGTACCTGCAACTTTCTTCATCGATTTAATCTGCGCATTACCACCCACACGGCTTACAGAGATACCTACGTTAATCGCAGGACGGATACCGGCATTAAAGAGGTTGCCTTCCAGGAATATCTGTCCATCTGTAATAGAAATTACGTTGGTAGGGATATAAGCGGATACATCACCCGCCTGTGTTTCAATGATTGGCAAAGCAGTTAATGATCCGCCACCTTTTACCAGGTGTTTGATTGATGGAGGCAGGTCGTTCATGTTCTTGGCTACCTCATCATTGGCAATCACTTTTGCAGCTCTCTCCAATAAACGGCTATGCAAATAGAATACATCGCCGGGATAAGCTTCACGTCCCGGAGGTCTTCTCAGCAACAGGGAAACCTCACGGTAAGCCACTGCCTGCTTTGACAGATCATCATAGATAATCAATGCAGGGCGACCGGTATCACGGAAGAACTCGCCAATAGCAGCTCCGGCAAATGGTGCATAGAACTGCAGGGGAGCAGGATCGGAAGCAGATGCACATACAATTGTTGTATAAGCCATCGCCCCGTTATCGCTTAATGTTTTCATTACACCTGCAACGGTAGAAGCTTTTTGACCAACCGCTACATAGATACAGTATACAGGTTTTCCTGCATCATAAAATTCTTTCTGGTTGATGATGGTATCCACGCAGATCGCAGTTTTACCGGTCTGGCGGTCGCCAATTACCAGCTCACGCTGACCGCGGCCAACGGGAATCATGGCATCAATTGCTTTAATACCGGTTTGCAGTGGTTCCTTTACCGGTTCACGGTAAATAACACCCGGCGCTTTACGCTCCAATGGCATTTCATACAGTTCGCCTGATAGTGGGCCCTTACCATCAATTGGTTCACCCAATGTATTAATAACACGGCCTACCACACCTTCACCTACTTTGATGGAAGCAATTTGTCCGGTTCTTTTTACTTTGGCTCCTTCTTTGATTTCGCCGCCTTCACCCATCAATACCACACCCACATTGTCTTCTTCAAGGTTTAATGCGATGGCTTTTACACCATTCTCAAATTCTACCAGCTCACCACTGCGTACACCATTCAGGCCATACACACGGGCAATACCGTCGCCCACTTGTAATACGGTACCCACTTCTTCGAGATCAGCACTCTGATTAAAGTTACTGAGCTGTTGTCTCAGTATCGCTGATATTTCGTCGGGTTTAATGTTCACCATGATCTATCTACATTTAAAAGTTATCGTGAAAAGAATTGATTCAGTTACCGGAGATTCTGAACAAACAGATTCTCATTAAATTGTTTTTTGATATCCTTCAGGTCGCGCAAAATACTTGCGTCAATCAGTTTGTTATCGAATTCAAGCATAAAGCCACCAATCAGTTTTTCATCCACACTGGTTTCCAGTTCTATTGTTCCTGTTTGCTTGGCTGATCTGGCTTTGGCCTCAATTGCTTTTTTAATTTCTTCGCTCACAGGCACTGCAGTAGTTAATTTAACCCTGTGAATTCCCTTTAGGGTATTGTACTGGTCAATAAAAGCGGCAGCAATTTCAGGCAGGTCTGTTTCTCTTCCTTTTTTTGCAAGCAGGCTATTAAACAGAGAGGTTAATTCACTTATTTTCCCCTGTGTAATAGCTGCGAGAATGCTGTTTTTCTGATCAGGCTTGATAATCGGGCTTTTAAGCATATTGACAAACTCCCTGCTCGATTTGCATACTTCCTGCAGGTATTGCATATCAGCATACACTGCTTCCAACTGATTTTTTTCAGTAGCAAGATCAATGAGGCTTTTCGCGTATCTGCCGGCTATTTTTGGATTGGGCATTATGATTGATTTTTGAATTCACGTGTTTCGGATGGGCAGATTATCTGTAACCCGCCGATTGGCGAATACGTTAATTCAGTTTCACTACTTCAGCTAATTCATTAATATATTTTTCCTGCTCTCCCTTATTGCTCAGTTCGCGGCGCAGGATTTTTTCACTTACTTCAATTACCAGTGCACCCACCTGATTTTTCACATCGGTTAAAGCTGCATTTTTTTGCTGGGTAATGGCCAATTGTGCTTCAGAAACGATGCGGTCGTATTCGCTCTTGGCTTTATCCTTGGCTTCACTGATCATTTTCTGTGTTTGTTCTTTGGCTTCCTTGATCATGGTACCACGCTCTTCACGTGCCTGGGCCATCATCAGTTCATTCTCATTTTTCAGTGCAGCCATCTCTGCTTTCACTTTTTCAGCTGTAGCAATGGCATCAGCAATATTCTGTTCGCGTTCAGCAAGACCTTTGATGATTGCCGGCCATGCCATTTTTTTCAAAATGAAAAACACAATCAGGAATGCCAAAAGGGTCCATATTAACAACCCCGGATCCGGTGTAAGAAGTTTCATAAAGTATATCCTCCAGTTTCCGTATTACGGAATATTTATGCTAAAATAAGTCTCCCCCTTTTAGGGTAGGGAGTTGTAAAAAACTGCACCCTCCGTCCTGTACTTCAGGTGCAGTGTTAATTTTTGAACAATGGCTTATTTCAAAACCATTGCCAGGAAGCCTACGATGATTCCGAACAAAGCAGCACCTTCAACAAGGGCAGCAGCCAGGATCATATTAGCGCGGATATCGTTCATTGCTTCAGGCTGGCGCGCGATGCTTTCTACAGCACCCTTACCAATCTGACCAATACCTAAACCTGCACCGATGGCAGCTAAACCTGCACCGATTGCACCACCCGCATTCGCAGTACCATCCAACAACATTGTACTTAAACTCATGATCGTTTTATTTACAGTTAAAAAAAACTAATTAATGATGCGCAGCTTCTTCATGATGCTCGCCTTCAAATGCAGCACCGATAAATACTGCGGTAAGATTGGTGAAAATGAAAGCTTGTAAGAAAGCCACCAAAACCTCAATCATGTAGATGAACACAGTAAAACCTATCGCTACAGGAGTAGTACCCCAGCCCGCTACTGCACTCATCTGCCCAAAAATAAAAATCAATGAAATCAAACAGATAATGATGATATGCCCGGCAACCATATTCGCAAACAAACGGATGATCAATGCGAAAGGCTTGATAAACACACCCAAAAATTCTACCAGCACCAAGATGGGTTTTACAAAACCCGGAACCCCCGGTGGATTGAAAATATGCCCCCAGAAATGCTTATTGGTACTGAAAATAATCACTACAAAAGAAATCAATCCCAGTACAACGGTGAAGGCAATATTACCGGTTACATTCGCAGTGCCGGGTATCAGCCCAAAAATATTGTTGATCAGGATAAAAAAGAAAGTGGTTAGTAAATAAGGCAGGTATTTCTGCCATTTATGCCCCAGATTTGGTTTGGCCACTTCATCACGCACAAATGTAATCACAGGTTCCAGTAAATTCTGTTTGCCCCTGGGTGCGGTTTTAACACCTTCTCCTTTTTTATAGGCATTGGCAATAGATACCATTAACCAGGTCAAAAAAGCCAGGGCAAGCATCATCTGAACCACATTGCGTGTTAAAGAAAAATCATACACATGAATGCTTTCTTCCACCGCACCTGCTTCATTAACCGCTACAATTTTTTGCTCTTCTATTTTATAACCATTGTAAACAGCTTCTCCATGTTCAAATTTGGAAGAAAGAAATGCCGTAAGGCCTTTTTCTTTGCTGTATAAGATGATGGGCAGGGGAATGGACACATGCTGTACTTTACCCTCACTGTCGTGGTATTCTGTAAAATGGAACTCATGGTTGTCCAGGATATGCCCGAAAATCACTTCTGCCGCATCAAATCCTTCTTTTTTCTCTGCATGGCCCGCTTCGGCATTTTCCCTGGATGCTTCGGTATTGGAAGAATCCTGCGCTGTAACAGGAGTTGAAAAAACAATAGCAAAAAGGCTGAAAATCGCTACCAGTAATAATTTCACAGTTCTGAAGGCCATACCTGATTCTAAATTTGCGGCAAAGATAGGGGTAAGGGGGTAAAAACCCTGCAGTAAAAGGGATAAAATGGAGAAAAAATTAGGCCCCCGCCCTGCCAGGTCAGCGGTCAGTTTTTTGCCCTTTCCCATAAATTATATCTGCCTGATTCTTAGTAGGTCCGGCTGCTTTTCCCTTCCCCCTTGCCATTCTGCCCTATTCGGACAACCCCATCTATACCAAAAGGGTTTTATTTTTTTCAAACTGCATTTCATGCAACCTGGCATAAAATCCCCCCAGGGCCAATAACTCTTCATGTGTACCGGTTTCCATTACTTCTCCTTTATCTAATACAATGATTTTGTTTGCTTTACGTATGGTAGAAAGTCGGTGAGCAATAACGATGGAAGTTCTCCCTGCAATCAATGTTTCGGTAGCTTTTTCAATCAGCATTTCGCTTTCGGTATCAATGGAGGAGGTTGCTTCGTCCAGGATTAATATGGAGGGATTGTATAAAAGTGCCCGGATAAAAGAAATCAGCTGCCGCTGCCCCAGGCTAAGTGTATTACCTCTTTCCATCACGTCATAATCATAACCCCCGGGCAATTCCATGATGAAATCATGCACCCCAATCATTTTGGAGGCTGCGATTACCTGTTCCCGGCTGATTGCCTGGTTGCGTAGTGTGATATTATCCATGATAGAACCGGAAAAAAGGAATACATCCTGCAGAACCACCCCGATCCTGCTTCTTAAAATTTCCAGCTGATAGTTGTCGATGTTAATGCCGTCGATTAAAATCTGTCCTTTTTCGATATGGTATAACCTGTTCAATAAGCTGATGATGGAAGTTTTACCACTGCCGGTATGCCCTACCAACGCAACGGTTTCTCCCGCTTTTACGGAAAAATGAATCTTTTTTAACACATAGTGGCCGGGGGTATAGGCAAACCATACATCATCAAATAAGATATCACCGGCCGTTTTCAGGGGTGCAAAAGCATCAGGCGAAGAAACAGGGCTTATGTCTTCATTGTCCAGCACTTTAAAAACCCTTTCTGCTGCAATCATACCCATTTGAAGCACATTGAATTTATCTGCAATTACCCTGAGTGGCCGGAAAATCTGGTTCAGGTAAAGAATGAATGCCACCAGCAGGCCGGCATCCAGTGTTCTGTCGGCAATCCACCAAACCAACAAACCCGTACTAATTGCCAGTACCACTTCTACCACAGGAAAAAAAACAGAATAGGCAAAAATGGCTTTGATATTGGCATTGCGGTGTTCCGAATTAATTTTCCTGAATTTTCCCAATTCTCTTTCTTCCGCTGCAAAAGCCTGTACTACCTGCATTCCGGTAATATGCTCCTGTACAAATGCATTCAATGCGGCAACCGCGTTCCTTACGCGGATAAAGCTCTTGTTTACACTCTCCTTAAAATAATAAGTTGCCACAATCATTAAAGGGAAGGGTACCAGGCTAATCAGTGTCAGGCGCCAGTCGATCCAGAACATGGTACCCAGGGTTATCAGAATGGTTAACAAGTCTGCAATGATGGGAATCAGCCCATCGGAAAAAATATCGTTGATGCTTTCGATATCGTTGATTGTTCTGGTAGTCAATGTTCCTATCGGCGTCTTGTCGAACTGGCTCAGGTTTAACCCGAGTATTTTTTCATATACGGCATTACGCAAATCCTTGACCACACTCTGTCCCATCCATGCGGTAATAAACGTGAACAGAAAGCGGATGGAAGTTTCGACAAAAAGAAAAATGATTTGAAAAATACTTACGGCGATGATGAATTTTGTTGCATCCGATAAATCTGTTTTAAACAGCATTGATTCAAGCCAGTGTGGGATCAATACCGGTTTTCCGGTTGCCTTATCAATGGTTAACTGAATAAGATAAGGCCTCACCGGTGCAAAAAAAGCCATTATCATTGCCAGTAAAAGGCTCACATAAAAAAATAGACGGTAGGGTTTCACAAACTGAAATACCCTGCGCAGCAGGGAAAAATCAACTACCTTCTTTTTAGCGTGCTCACTCATGGTAAGTGTCAAAGATAAGGACTCGCATTGCAGCATCATTACCGATTATACAATCAATGTGATTCTCCAGCCACAAACCGCCAACCTAATCCCTCATCCTTCGTATATTCGTAACAGAATGGATGAATCTCCGGAAATATATACTGAGCCTGTCCTGGCCAAATACAATCTTAATCCTGAACAGGAAAAAAATGAGATCATCAGGCATTATCGTGCCCTGTTGAGAAGCTTAAGGCCTAAACTGAAAAAAGGGGATAAGGAACTGATCAGGGAAGCATTTGAAATGGCTGCAGAAGCGCATAAAACCATGCGCCGGAAAAGCGGAGAGCCATATATCATCCATCCAATTGCCGTTGCCATGATTTGTGTGGAGGAAATTGGCCTGGGTGTAAGAAGCACCATTTGTGCATTGCTGCACGATACGGTGGAAGATACAGATATTACCCTGGAAGATGTTGAAAGAGAGTTTGGGACCGAGATAGCTAAGATTGTTGACGGGTTAACCAAGATTTCCAACATCATTGATACCAATACCAGCCAGCAGGCCGAGAATTTCAAAAAAATCCTGTTAACCCTTACCGATGATCCCAGGGTAATACTGATCAAACTTGCCGACCGCCTGCACAATATGCGAACACTGGATCATATGAAGCGGGAAAAGCAGCTGAAGATTGCTTCTGAAACCGTTTGGGTATATGCACCTCTGGCCCACCGCATGGGATTGTATAGCATCAAAACCGAGCTGGAAGACCTTTCCATGAAATACATGGAGCCGGATGCCTATAAGGAAATAGCCAGGAAATTATCAGAAACAAAAAGGGAGCGAACCCGGTACATCAATGAGTTTATCCGGCCATTAAAAGAAAAACTTACCAATGGCAATTTCAATTTCGAAATTTATGGCAGGCCCAAAAGCATCCACTCTATCTGGAATAAAATAAAAAAGAAAGCCGTTTCTTTTGAAGAAGTATATGACCTTTTTGCCATCAGGGTAATCCTGGATTCGGCACCTGAGAAAGAAAAAGAAGATTGCTGGAAAGTTTATTCCATGATTACTGATGAATATACCCCATCGCCTGAAAGGTTGCGCGACTGGCTCAGCAATCCGAAAAACAATGGTTATGAAGCTTTGCATACAACGGTAATGGGCCCCCAGGGTAAATGGGTAGAAGTACAGATTCGGACAAAAAGAATGAATGAGATTGCGGAAAAGGGGCTGGCTGCACATTACAAATACAAAGAAGGGTCCAATGATGAAGACCGATTTGATAAATGGTTTGGACAAATCCGGGAAGTACTTGCCACACCCGATACAGATGGGGTCGATTTTCTACAGGATTTTAAAACATCCTTTCTTGCAGAAGAAATTTATGTGTATACCCCCAAGGGGGAGGTAAAAATGCTTCCTACCGGCAGTACTGCCCTGGACTTTGCTTTTTCCATTCACTCAGCCATCGGCACCAAATGTATTGGTGCCAAAGTACACCACAAACTGGTACCCATCGGGCATAAGCTCAGAAGCGGCGACCAGGTAGAAATTATTACCAGTAATAAACAAAAGCCATCAGAGGACTGGTTGTCGATGGTAGTAACAGCCAAGGCAAAGAATAAGATCAAAGATGCCCTGCGCGAAGAAAAAAGGAAGATTGCAGAAGACGGTAAATACACTTTACAGAGAAAGCTGGAATCAATGGGAGCAGCTTATAACCAGCATAATATTGATGAGCTGGTACAGTTTTATAAGCTCCCTTCTCCGCTTGACCTCCATTTTAAAATCGCCATCAGGCAGATTGATCTTCGTGAATTAAAGGAATTTCAGGTGCTGGGTGATAAGATCGATATCCCAAAAGTAAAGCATACAATACCTGAAGTTGCGGCAGATCCGTTGCAGCAGAAACAATATAACCGAAAGGATTCTGAGTTAATCATTTTTGGTGAAAGCAGCGATAAAATAATGTATACTTTGGCCAAATGCTGCCACCCCATTCCCGGTGACGATGTTTTCGGATTTGTGAGTACGGGCAAGGGATTGATTATTCACCGCACCACCTGCCCCAATGCCACACAGTTACTGGCCAATTACGGTCACAGGGTGGTTAAAACCAAATGGGCAAAAAACAAGGAGATCTCCTTCTTGACCGGTTTACAGATTGTAGGCTTGGATGATGTGGGCGTTATTAATAAAATAACCAATGTAATCAGCGGAGACCTGAAAATAAATATTGCCGGTTTAACCATTGAGTCGAAAGACGGCTTATTCCAGGGAACGATCAAGGTATTTGTACACGATAAGGAAGAACTGGAATTACTGGTTGCCCGATTGAAATCGCTTAACGGGATACAAACAGTTGATCGTTTTGATACGGAAAATATTTCCTAAAGGAGAATTACCCACATCCTTTACCCTTTTGTATATTTAATTTCTCATTATTAGGAATTACTGAAAGCCTTCACTTATTTTTGCCCCGATTCAAAATCATTATATGGTTGACGTTATTTTAGGTTTACAGTGGGGAGATGAGGGCAAGGGTAAGATAGTAGATTATTTTGCTCCCAATTATGATATTATTGCCCGTTTTCAGGGCGGGCCAAATGCAGGTCATACCCTATATGTAGAAGGAAAAAAAATGGTGCTGCACCAGATTCCATCAGGCATTTTTCACCAGAACAAAGTAAATGTAATTGGCAATGGCGTTGTATTGGATCCGGTTACTTTGAAAAGAGAATGTGATGCCGTAGCAGCGCATGGTATTGATGTGAAAAAGAACCTGTTTATTTCTGAAAGAACCAATATCATTGTGCCTACACACCGGGCACTGGACAAAGCTTCTGAGTTGTCGAAGGGAGAAAGTAAAATTGGTTCCACCCTCAAAGGTATCGGACCTGCTTATATGGATAAAACCGGTAGAAATGCCCTGCGCGTAGGCGATATCCTTGATAAAAATTTCACCAGCCAGTATATCAAACTCCGCTTAAAACACCAGAAACTATTAGATAATTTCCATTTTATAGAAGACATTTCTGCCTGGGAAGAGGAGTTTTTTGAGGCGCTGGAGTTTTTAAAAACCCTGAATGTAATTAATTGCGAATATTATATCAACAACCAGCTTACGGCAGGTAAAAAAGTTTTGGCTGAAGGTGCCCAGGGAAGCATGCTCGACATTGATTTCGGAACATTTCCTTTTGTAACCTCCTCCAATACCATTTCTGCTGGCGTTTGTACCGGTTTGGGTGTTTCGCCAAAGCAAATAAACGAAGTGATGGGCGTAACAAAAGCCTATTGTACCAGGGTTGGAGGCGGCCCCTTCCCTTCTGAACTGGAAGATGCCACCGGAGAAGAATTGAGGAAAATAGGTAATGAGTTCGGAGCAACTACAGGCAGACCACGCAGATGCGGATGGATTGATCTGGTGGCTTTGCGTTATGCCTGTATGCTGAACGGCGTAACCCAGGTAATTATGACCAAGGCCGATGTACTGGATGCTTTCAAAGACCTGAAACTCTGTGTAGCCTACCAGATCAATGGAAAAGAAACCAGAGAAGTGCCTTTTCAAATGTCGAGAGCAAAAATAGACCCCGTATGGGAAAGTTTTACCGGCTGGAATATGGATACCACCCAGATAAGAGAAGCGGCAAATTTGCCCGAAACAATGGAATCTTATATTAACTTTATTAACAGGTATATAGGAGCACCCGTTAAATTTGTATCCAACGGACCCGGAAGAGATCAGATAGTTCATGTTTAGAAATATTTGGCATTTCATTTGTTATTGAAAAATTTTTTTGGTTAATAATAAATTGCGTTGAAATTTTACGCAATCAATCTTATTAGAAATATGGCAGCGAAATCTGATAAGGATTCCAAATCCACCAAGTCAAAAAGTGCACCCGCAAAAAATACGGATGCCAAACCTTCCTCTAAAAGCAAAAAACAATTAGATGAAGAGGATGATGATTTAGAAGACGACGAAGAGGATACCAAACCCCTGAAAAAGTCGGCCGCAAAATCATCAGGAAAGAAAACCAAAGTTGACGACGACGATGATGATGATGGAGACGAACCGGAAGACGATTGGGATAAACCTGAAGAAGATGATGCATGGGATCCCGATTTCGACGAATTCGATATTCCCAAAAGCAAGGGCAAAAAATCGGTTGGCGGCAAAAAGAAAGGCGAAGATGAGGACGACTTTAAACTTGATGAAGATTTCAAAGAGTTCGACCTCTTCAACGATAAAAACAGTGGATTTGATGATGATGAAGAGGATGATTTTTAATCATCATCCCTTATAAGGTGAACAGAATATCCGAAAGCTTTTTAATACAAGATCAGGCAATAGCTAAACAACAAATGTTGAACTGGGCCAACCGGTTCAACATTTGTTGTTTTTTAGACAACCACGAATACCATTCAGCTCACGGAAATATTGAATGCCTTGCCGCCGCAGGAGTTCACCGGTTTTATTCCCCTGCAGAGAAGCCTCTTTCCGGACTGGATGAGTTTATCCATGATACCAATGACTGGTTATTCGGGCATCTCGGGTATGAGTTGAAAAATGAACTATATCCCACCAGTTCGTCACAGTCGGATTCCTTCGGCTTTCCGGCCCTTTATTTTTTTCAACCGGAAATTGTTGTTGAGCTGAATCACAACAGGCTTACCATCTCTTCCCTGACAAAATCACCAGGCGAAATTTTTGCGGAAATCATCGCTGTTAAGCATGAACAGCCGGCAACAATGGCATCGGTCAACATTCTTCCAAGAATGAGCAGGGAAGCATACATTGAACATATTGAGAAGATACTATTGCATATCAAAAGAGGTGATTGTTACGAATTGAATTACTGCCAGGAATTTTATGCCCATCATGCCCTTATTCATCCGTTGAATATTTACCTGCAGCTAACCCGGATTTCGCCCAACCCATTTTCCTGTTTTTACAAGCTTGATGATAAATATGTGCTTTGCGCCAGTCCGGAAAGATACCTGCAAAAAAAAGGCAACCGTCTTTTGTCGCAACCCATGAAAGGCACTTTTAAAAGAAATCTTTCCAATGCAGCAGATGATTTTGCATTAAAAACAGCCTTACAGGAAAGTGAGAAAGAAAGAAGTGAAAATGTGATGGTTGTTGACCTTGTCCGAAATGATTTAAGTAAAATATGCGCCGAGGGAACTGTTCGGGTAGATGAGCTTTTTGGCGTATACAGTTTCCCGCAGGTACACCAGATGGTATCAAGTATTACCGGAATGCTAAAGGACGGCACCAGCTTCCACAGTATCCTGAAAGCCAGTTTCCCCATGGGAAGTATGACAGGAGCACCCAAAAAGAAAGTACTGGAATTAATTGAGCAGTATGAAAAAACCGGGAGGGGCGTTTATTCCGGCTCCATCGGTTATATCCATCCCAATGGTGATTTTGATTTCAATGTTGTGATACGCAGTATACTCTATAATGCAGTCACCCAATACCTGAGTTACCATGTTGGCAGCGGCATTACTTTTTATTCTAATCCCGAAAAAGAATACGAGGAATGTTTACTGAAAGCAGCTGCTATCAAAGAGGTATTAGAGCAAAGCTGATCAGCGGGCAAGCACAGTGCCTTCAAGAAGTGCTTTTAAGGATTCCATCAGTAAATTGGATTTTATCCGGTTAAACTGCAGGGCTTTTTCTTTTTCCAGCCTCATCGGGTATTTTTTGCCTTCTGCCACAGCCTTGTCAAATCCCGGATTCCATCTATTAAACTGTTCAGGATTCAGTTCAAGCCTGTTGCAAATAATGGAAGAATGGTACCTCCCATTCACTTCTGTGAGGATGGTACTTTCCAGTTCACTATTGCTCAGTTTTACCTCCAGTGGCAGGGCTGCACTGTTTTTCTGTACCTGTACTTCAGCCGCAGTCATGGTAGTCCAGCCCCCCATGCCCTCAAATGCATAATGCGTGCCGATAAATTTTTTGACATGGTTTCTTGTTTCTTCGGGAAGATAATACTGCAGGTCCCAGAAATCTTTACTCCCCGATTTTCGCATAGCCTGTCTCAGCCTTCCGGCACCCCCGTTATAGGCAGCAACCACCAATAACCAGTCGCCAAATTCCCCATAAAGTTCTTTCATCAGTTTAGCAGCCACATGGGTACTTTTATAGTAATCGGTACGGTCGTCTGTATTGCCCGTTCTTAACCCGAATCTTTTTGCCTCATAATCCATCAATTGCCAGGGCCCAACAGCACCGGCCCATGATACCAGTCCGGAACTCAGGTGGCTTTCAATCACACTCAGGTATTTCATTTCTTTTGGGATACCGTATAAGCCAAGAATATTGTCGTACAAATCAAAATAGGGCTTGCCCCATGTTTTCATTTTCTCCAGTTCCTTTCCCTGTTTACGAATATATTCCTGCACAAAAGAAACTGCCCTGGGATTTAGCTGGGCTTCATAGGGTTTGGTAGCATCGAAGCTGCTATTGGTAAACAGGCTTTTAAAAAGATGTTTATCAGAAAGGGTTGTATCGGCTTTTGTGTATTCTTTTCTTCCGGGTTCAGGAATAAACGACAGGCTGGCTAAGCAGGCAACCATACAGGCAAGGGTAACCGGGATGGTTCTGGTAAAAAAAAGATGTTTGTGGTAAATTCCAAACCAATGCATGACAGTACTTGAACTTTTAAAATCCGTTCGGATAGTTAATAGGTGAAGCTTATTGCAGGTTAAGCCCTACCTGCGGCTTCTGTAAGTGTTTTGGATAAGCGCAGCAAAGATACCTCATCAAAATGAGAAGTCATTACCTGCAGGCCAAAGGGCATTCCGTTGGGATGTGTAAACAATGGAAGAGAAATAGCGGGTATGCCTACCAGGTTGGCATAAACCGTATAGATATCGGCGAGGAACATTTCAATGGGATCATTGCTTTTTTCTCCGATTTTAAAGGCAGGAGCAGGAACTGTTGGTGAGATGATGGCATCAAAACCGGAAAATATTTCCAGGGTTTTCCGAAGCAGTACCTGCCTAACCTGCTGGGCCTTGGTATAATAAGCATCAAAATAGCCTGCGCTTAGTACAAAAGTTCCCAATAAAATTCTTCGCTGCACTTCTTTGCCAAAACCTTCTGAACGGGATGCTTTGTACAATGTTGAAAGGGGTATATTTTGCTGCCCTGTTCTATGGCCGAATTTGACTCCGTCGTAGCGGGAAAGATTGCTGGAAGCTTCGGCGGTAGTTAAAACATAATAGGCCGGCACCACCTGTTCAAGCAGTTCAAAATCAACGGCTTTCACCGTATGGCCCCTGTTTGTTAATTCCTGGATAAAGGAGTTGGTGGCCGCTTTGATGGCGGGGTCCAATGCGGGGTTATCCAGGGATTCCTTGAAATAGGCAAGGGAATATTTTTTATCGGTATTTTCATTGAGCAGGGCAGCATAAGCCGGTACGGGCCGGGTAGAAACAGTGCTGTCAAATTCATCGGGGCCTGCAATCACTTCCAGTACCAGGGCCGCATCTTCCAGTTTATTCGCAAAAATGCCGATCTGGTCGAAGGAGGAAGCATAGGCAATCAATCCATACCGGGATATCCTGCCATAAGTTGGCTTTAGCCCTATCACCCCGCAAAAATCTGCAGGCTGCCTAACAGATCCGCCTGTATCGCTTCCAAGGCTAATCATACACATCCCGGCCTGAACACTTACGGCAGAACCACCCGAAGATCCGCCGGGAACAAGTGTTTCGTCGGCAGCATTTTTTACCGGACCAAAAGCAGAGTTTTCATTGCTGCTTCCCATCGCAAATTCGTCACAATTCTGACGACCGATAATGATGGCACCTGCTTCAATTAATTTATCCACGGCAGTTGCATTGTAAATGGCCGTAAAATTTTCCAGGATTTTTGATGAAGCGGAAAGCCGGTGATTCTTGTGAGAGAGTACATCTTTCAGCCCGGTTACTACACCATGAAGTGGTGCCAGAGCCTTCCCTTCTTTGCGCTGTTCATCCAGTATTGCCGCCTGTTGCAGCGCTTCTTCCTCATACAACTCTAAAAAAGCGTTGAGCGATTTTTTTGCATGGATGGTATCTATATAACAACGAACGGCCTCCACACAGGTGGTTTGGCCGTTCTGTAATGCTATGTGGTAGTCTTTGATTGAACTGTAAGGAAACAAAGCCTAATCTACTTTAGAAAAATGAATCAGGGTTGTGGTGTGGTGGTCTGGTCTTTCTCTTTCATACCTTCTTCCAGTTCTTTCTTCACATTATTCTTGGCATCGTTGAATTCACGGATACCTTTACCCAGCCCTTTCATAAATTCAGGGATTTTTCTTCCGCCAAACAATACCAGAACGACTACTGCAATCAGCAAAATTTCTTGAAATCCTAAGTTGCCCATAAATGATGTTTTAAGAGGTTCAAAGTTAATGGAAAAGAAATGTACGGCAATTAAATAATATTAATTGGCAGAACACCCTATAAAACAAGAGCCTGGCAATACCAGGCTCCTGCAATTAGCTGTTTTAACCCCAAGGGGATTAGAAACGCTTCTCCTTAATACGTGCGCTTTTACCGCTGCGTTCACGGAGATAGTATAATTTGGCACGACGAACTTTACCTGTTTTATTCAGTAAAATAGAGTCGATATTCGGAGAAAGGATGGGGAACAAACGTTCTACACCTACTCCATCAGATATTTTACGAACAGTGAATGAAGCTGTAGCGCCACTTCCCTGTAATTTAATCACATCTCCACGGAAACTCTGGATACGCTCCTTTCCACCCTCAACAATCTTATAGTTAACGGTAATATTGTCACCGGCCTTGAATTTGGGGTGGTCTTTCCTGGTTGTTAATTGATCGTGTACAAACTGAACTGCTGCGTCCATAACTTTTAATTTTTGCGGACGGCAAAGGTAGGTTGCCGGGATTAGAAATCCAAATAAAAGATAAGCAAATGGCTATTGAAGGTCCATCAACGGTTTAACTGCTTATTTATCAGGGATTTTTAAGGCAAAAACACCCTTTTCCGATACCATTTGCGGTTTCATACAGCCTTCAAATCCGGATGCTGAATAGACTGATTGGGTTGTCAAAATCCGGTTTTCAGGCCTAAAGCCCAGAAACAGGACGGCCAAAGCTTAGCGTGCCACATTAATGGCTCGCTTCTCCCTGATCACCGTTACTTTAATCTGACCGGGATAAGTCATTTCCGTTTGTATTTTCTGGGCAATTTCAAAGCTTAATTTGTCGCTGTCGGTATCGGTAACTTTATCTGCTTCAACAATCACCCTCAATTCGCGTCCTGCCTGTATTGCATAGGCTTTTTCTACGCCTGTATAGGCCATTGCCAGGTTTTCCAGGTCTTTGATGCGCTGAAGGTATTGCTGCATGATTTCGCGTCTGGCTCCTGGTCTGGCGCCGCTGATGGCATCGCAGGCCTGGATGATCGGAGAAATCACATATTGCATTTCCATTTCATCATGGTGGGCACCGATGGCATTGACCACGGCAGGGTTTTCGCCATATTTTTCCGCCAGTTTTGCACCTAATAAAGCATGGGTCAGTTCAGTTTCTTCATCAGGAACTTTACCAATATCGTGCAGTAATCCTGCTCTTTTAGCCAGCTTCGGGTTCATGCCAAGCTCTGCTGCCATGATGGCGCATAAATTGGCTGTTTCCCGGCTATGCATCAATAAGTTTTGCCCGTAGGAAGAGCGGAAACGCATTTTTCCCACAATACGCACCAGTTCTTTGTGTAATCCATGGATACCCATTTCTATTACGGTACGCTCACCTATCTCCATGATCTGTTCTTCGAGCTGGCGGCGGGTTTTTTCTACCACTTCTTCAATACGTGCAGGGTGAATACGACCATCGGATACCAGGCGTTGTAAACTCAAACGCGCAATCTCCCTTCTCAGCGGGTCGAAGGAAGAAAGTATGATGGCTTCTGGCGTATCGTCTACAATCAAATCCACGCCTGTTGCGGCTTCTATGGCACGGATATTGCGTCCTTCGCGACCGATGATCTGTCCTTTTATTTCATCCGTTTCCAGGTTAAATACCGTTACGGTATTTTCGATGGTCACTTCAGCAGCTGTTCTTTGGATAGACTGAATAACAATTTTACGCGCTTCTTTAT
Source organism: Bacteroidota bacterium (assembly GCA_039795695.1). Lineage (GTDB taxonomy): Bacteria > Bacteroidota > Bacteroidia > Chitinophagales > Chitinophagaceae > Sediminibacterium. Next base: position 19,899 of record JBDKLG010000126.1, on the reverse strand, counting down.
TGGCTTTCAGTTTGGCATCTTCGATGATTTCCTGTTGCAGGGTAAGTGCCTGGGAATGTGCTTCCGCTTTGAGGCTTTCTACCAGTTGTGCTTTGGCTTCTTCTGCACTTAAACCGGCAATTTTTTCCAGCCTGCGTATGTGTTCTTCCTGGTGTTTTTCCAGCTCTGTACGCTTCTGGTTCACCACTTCTATCTGGCGGTTGAGGTTGTCCTTGATTACCTCATTATCCTTGATTTGCTTGTCGAGCGAAGCTTCTTTCTGGTTGATGGAGATTTCTTTCTGCTTGGCACGGTTTTCAGACTCACCAATTTTTCTGTTCCGCTCCATCACATCCCTGTCATACTCCGACTTGAGCTGAACAAATTTCTCTTTGGCTTCCAGCTGTTTTTCCTTCTTAATGGTTTCGGCCCTTAATTCGGCTTCTTTCAGTATGTTTTGCGCCTGCTGTTCGGCATCTTCAACCTGCTTTTTGGTGTTTTTGGCGAAAAGTACCCTACCCGCTATAAGTCCGACTACTAATGCAGGTACTCCAATTAAAATATAGATCAATGTTTGGTCCATGATTTTGGCAATTTTTTAAATAGTTCACAATCATATAATGTCTTTCACATGTCATTTTCTTATAATAAGTAAATGATAATAGACGAAGATAGTTAATTCGGAGGAAGAATGAGTGGTGGAATAATGATTTCCAATTTCTTATGACCGGGTGCTTTGGTTCGTCCAAAACCTGCCTGCTGATTGACAGCGTTATTGCTCGTTGTTTTCTTCGAGGGCTTTATCCAGGAGTTTTTCCAGAGAATTCAATTTGGCTGCTGCTTCTTCGGATTTTACGGTATCAATGCCGGATTGGTTCTGTTCCGTAGCAAACCAGAGCAAAACCATTGAAATATAGTCCTGGTGGTCTTTCCCGGCGAAATTTTTCTTGAATTCTGCTATCTTATCATTAATCAGGGTAGCTGTTTTACGAACCATTTCTTCATCTGCCGCATCAATTTTGAGGCGATAGCTGCGGTCGGCGATAAGGATATTGACAGGGATGAGTTCAGACATGTTTATTCGTTTAGAAGTGCCAGGCATTTATCAATTTCTTTCAGGTAAGCATCAATTCTTTTGCTCAAACCCGTTTTATCTTCCTGCGAAAGGGAGCCTGAGCCCAGTTTAGCAATATCTACCTGTTGTTGCAGTGCCTGGATGGCGGCAAACTGGTCTTTGTTTTCCGAAATGGCTTTTTCCAGTTCTTTTTGAAGGCGCTGCCTGTCTTTCTGAAGCATGGCTTGCTGTTTCAGCAGCAGCTGAAGCTTTTCCTGGATGCTTTTAATCTGTAAATCAAGATCAACCATCGGTCTAAGATAATGTCAAAGCGGAAGAGTTGGGCAATTTTACTGCACTTCTTATTCACGCATTGACAGGATTATTTTCTAATTTCTGCACTGAGTTCTTTTTCGAAACTTTGTACCAGCCTGGCTACCATGCTGTCTACTTCCTTATCGGTCAATGTTTTTTCCTCGTCGGCAAAGAGAAAGCTTACGGCCATGGATTTTTTGTCGACACCCAGTTTATCGCTTTCAAAAACATCAAAAAGATGCATACCGGCCAGTTTTGGCAGTTTTAGTTTTTTTACGGCTTCTTCCAGTGCTGCATAAGTTGTGGCACGGTTTACTACCAGGGCAAGGTCGCGCTGCATGGCAGGAAACCTGTTCACTTCCCTGTAGCGGATGCTGTTTCCGGCAACGGCATTTGCCAGCTGTTCAAACTGTATATCCAGCACAAAAACCGGCTGCTTGATATCGAATGAGCGAAGCTGTTGCTGCTCGGTTTCCATCAGCCTGGCCATTAGTTTTTTCTCAAAGATCACTTCAAGTTTCAGCCCTTCGCCTTCCTCTTTTTTGAAACTGATATTGTTTAACCCACAAATGGAAAAAGCGGCCTGGCACAGTCCCTTGAGGTAAAAAAAGTTTTGATCTGCGCTTTTTTCGCGCCAGCCCTCTTCTCTGTTTAGTCCGGTAGTGTACAAAACAAGGTGTTCTTCTTCTCCATATTCCCCGGCTGTTTTGGTGAAATAGGTTTTCCCGAATTCAAAGAACTGCAGGTGCTGGTTTTTCCTGTTCAGGTTATAAGCGATTGATTCCAGGCCTGTTTCTACCATCGAGGGTCTTAACACATTTAATTCCTCACTCAGGTTATTGATCATTTTAACCGTATGGTTCAGTACCTCTTCAGAAAAGTACTTGCCATTGGTAATGGAATTGGTAAATATTTCCACAAAGCCTTTACCCACAAGGAATCCGGCAAGTTTGTCTCTTAAAGATTCTTTCTGCCCAATTTGCTCCACGGCGGGGCTGATGGTGATGGTGGCGGGTATTTCAATATTATCCAGTCCGTCTATCCTTACAATTTCTTCCACAATATCTGCTCCAATGCTGATATCCGGTTTACTATAGGGTACTGCTACCCTTATTTCATCCAGGCCTTCTCTTACAATATCAAAACCAAGGCTTAGAAGAATTCTTTTAATGGCATCGGCATGATAATTTTTGCCGCTCAGCTTTTTCAGGTAATGATTCTTGAGGGAAACTTCTTTTTTGGGTTTTGGGTCGGGATATATATCCACCACTTCGCTGGCAATTTCACCACCGGCAATTTCCCTGATTAATAAGGCAGCACGTTTTAATACATTAACCGTATTCGAAATATCCACTCCTTTTTCGAACCTGGTTGCTGCATCCGTTCTCAAATCATGTTTCACAGAAGTCTTGCGAATGCTTACCGGGTGAAACCAGGCACTTTCGAGGAAAATATTGCGTGTATGGGCTGTTACGCCACTTTTCAGTCCGCCAAACACCCCTGCGATGCACATAGCTTCTGTTGCATTGCAAATCATTAAGTCATCGGCAGTCAGTTTTCTCTCTTTTTCATCCAGTGTAAGAAAGGGGGTGCCGGCAGGCAGGTTTTTGATGATGACCTGGTTGCCTGCAATCATATCCGCGTCAAATGCATGGAGGGGTTGCCCGGTTTCGTGCAGGATGAAATTGGTGATATCAACAATATTATTAATCGACCTCAGGCCAATTGCAGAAAGTTTGTCTTTTAACCATTTGGGAGAATCGGCAATGGTTACACCCGCAATACTTACTCCGGCATAGCGTTCACAGGCAGCAGTATTTTCAATGCTTACCTGAATGGGCAGGTTATTGTTATCGGGTTTGAAACCATTGGCAAAGGGGCTGATGGCTTTTGCTTCTTTCTGGTGGTGGGTAAGATAGGCGCATACATCTCTGGCAACGCCCATATGGCTCATTGCATCCATGCGGTTGGGTGTTAGGCCAATTTCATAAATCCAGTCGGAATAAGGTTGAAAATATGCTGCGGCGGGGGTTCCCGGAACGGTATCAGGCGGCAAAACGATGATGCCGGCATGACTTGATCCCAGGCCAAGTTCATCTTCTGCACAAATCATTCCATGGCTTTCCACGCTGCGTATTTTGGCCAGTTTCATGGTCATGGGTTCACCGGAAACAGGATAAATAGTTGTACCAATGGTTGCAACAACTACTTTTTGTCCGGCTGCAACATTTGCTGCTCCGCAAACAATCTGCAGCGGCGCTTCATTTCCAATATTTACGCTGGTGAGTTTTAATTTATCGGCATTGGGATGTGGTACACATTCCAGTACTTCCCCAACCAAAACACCTTTCAGGCCACCTTTGATGCTTTCGTATTTTTCCAGGCTTTCTACTTCCAGGCCAATGGATGTAAGGATTTTAGATAATTTTTCGGGGTCAATTGCTTCAGGGAGGTATTCTCCTAACCAGTTATAACTAATCGTCATAGTTGCTTGTACATTTCGGAGCTCAAAAATAGGTGATATTGTTTACCTGCGGCAGGAATGCCGGAGACGGAATCCTGAATAATGAATGATTTGGGCAATATTACCGGTTTATCACCCTGAAAAGGGCAGAAAACGGGTAAAATACGGTTTTATGGCCGTTTATTATTTACTGTATTTCCTGTTGAAAAGCCCTTTTTTTCATAGAATTCTTTCTTCACAGAACAATGTGGATTAACCCGGTTTGACGGCGGAAAACTTTTGCAAATAGTGGATAAGCTTAGTAATTTGTGTGGATAGCCTGTCAGAACCTGTGAATGAAGGGTTAATTGTGTGTGGATGAAAATTTGCTGAAAAAAGTTGAGCGATGCCAATCTCAATCACATATATTCGCTCCCCCGTGTTTGGCAGGTAACAATTTCCTAACATGAATGCTACAGCACCAAACAGGATGAAAAGGATTACTAACACCCCAATGAACTGAACCGAATATGGATTTGACCAGCCTGAACAAAGACCGCAAAAGAAGAAAGCCCTCCATAGATATGAGCACGATGATGTACGGGAAAGTTCCCCCCCAGGCAAAAGAACTGGAGGAAGCTGTGTTGGGTGCCATCATGCTGGAGAAAAGTGCTTTTGATACCGTAACGGAAATTGTAAAGCCGGAATGTTTCTATGTAGAAGCAAATCAGCTGATCTTTAAAGCGATGCAGGGGCTGCAACAGAAAAGCATGCCCATTGATATTCTTACCGTAGTAGAGGAGCTGAAAATGCGGGAGCAGCTGGACGCCGTTGGCGGACCTTACTATGTTACCAAACTCACCAATTCAGTTGTATCTACCGCTAATATTGATGCGCATGCCAGGATCGTATTGCAGAAATTTATTCAGCGCGAATTGATACGCATCAGTGGTGAAATTATCGGAGATGCTTACGAAGACAGCACCGATGTATTTGATTTGCTGGACGACAGTGAAACAAAAATGTTCAACATCACCAATAATTATTTGAAGAAAAACTTCGAAGATATTGGCAATGTACTGGCCAAAACCATCAACCGTATTGACGAGCTGAGAACCAAGACTGAAGACATTTCAGGTGTGCCAAGCGGGTTTGCAACACTTGACAGAATTACTTATGGCTGGCAGCCTACCGATTTAATCATTTTAGCCGCAAGGCCTTCGGTAGGTAAAACCGCTTTTGCCCTGAACCTGGCCAGGAATGCAGCTTTGCACCCTACCAAACCTATTCCCGTTGGTTTCTTTTCCCTTGAAATGAGTGCGTCTCAATTGGTACAGCGTATCCTTAGTGCCGAGAGTGAAATCAAAATGGAAAAAATCAGTCGTGGTAAACTCGAAAACTATGAGTACGAACAATTGCTTAGCAAAGGAATCAAGAAACTCGAAATTGCTCCGATATTCATTGATGATACTGCTGCATTAAACATTTTTGAGTTTCGTGCAAAAGCCAGAAGACTGGTAAACAAACACGGCGTTGGTGTAATCATCATCGATTACCTGCAATTGATGAGTGGCACAGGTGACAGGGGAAGCAACCGTGAGCAGGAGATCAGTAATATTTCCAGAAACCTGAAAGCATTGGCAAAAGAGTTGAATGTACCCATCATTGCACTGAGCCAGTTAAGCCGTGCAGTAGAAACCAGAAAAGAGAGCAAAATGCCCCAATTGAGCGATTTACGTGAATCAGGTGCCATTGAACAGGATGCCGATATGGTTATGTTCATTTACCGCCCTGAATACTATGAAGTGATGAGCAATGAAAATGGAGAGAGTACGCATGGAGAAACACATATACGCATCGCTAAACATAGAAACGGTTCTCTGGAAACCATCAAACTCAGGGCCAAACTCGATATCCAGAAATTTGAGGAATGGGATGGCGATAGCGGAATACCCGGATCGGGTTCCAGCTGGAAGCCAATACCTCCTGCCGGCGGCGGTTCCGGAGCCAAGGAAGGCGGTGGCAGTTTATTTATTCAAAAGGGCAGCAGGATGAATGGAAGCGAGTTTGATGAAGGGTTCGATAACAATGATGCACCATTCTAAAAGCCTTGACCAACAGTCGCTTTCTTCTGTATTTTTGTTTACTAAGCCATTATTATGTCGGTTCCTTTTTTTTATGAGCCTTCCATCCTTCTCAATGCTGCACACCATACACTCAGTGAAGAAAGCAGCAAACACTGTGTGCAGGTGCTGAGAATGAAACAGGGCGATGAATTACAAATTACCAATGGCAGTGGCTTTTTGGGTAAAGCCCATATTTTGGAAGGGGATAAAAAGCATACCACCATTTCGGTGGAGCATATTGAAATCGTTCCTCCTGCCGAAAAAAAAATATGCCTCGCCATTTCTCTGCTGAAAAACACAGCCAGATTTGAATGGCTGCTGGAAAAAGTAACTGAAATGGGCGTCACAGCCATTCACCCGCTCATTTGCAACAGAACAGAGCATACCAGGTTCAGAATGGAAAGAATGCAGGGAATCCTTGTTTCAGCTGCCTTACAAAGCCAGCAGGCCTGGCTGCCAAAATTATGGCCGCCTACCCCTTTCCATGAATATCTTACCGGGGACAGTTATACACAAAAACTCATTGCTCATTGCGAAAACGATGAAAAAATATTTATTTCGGATCTCCCTTCTTTCACCGAAACCAGCATATTGATTGGGCCTGAGGGAGATTTTACCCGTGAAGAAATAGGCGCTGCAATTGCTAAAAATTATCAACCCGTAAGCCTGGGCAGTACCCGCCTGAGAACAGAAACAGCCGGTATGCTGGCTACTGCCTTGCTGGCAAACAGGTAGTATTTGTTTATCGCTTATATTCACTAACCATGACCAAAGGAAATATTTATCTCTCTTTATTTTTTTTACTGATACTCGCTTCCTGTAAGTATTTTAAACCCAGGCGCAATGCTGTGGCAAGAGATACCAGCATCTCAACCAAAACATCTTTTAATAATTTATTTTTAGACAGCTCCAGGGTTGATGATTTTTTAAAAAATTATCCTGCCTATGAAGCTTTCCAGGAAGAGTTCCGTGATTTTTACAGTCAGCGCAATTACCAGCATGCCTGGTTTGATAGTTCCGGACTGGCAGAACATGCCAGTAATTTTATTACGCTGAGAAATATTTATATCGCAGATTTTCAGGACAGCAGCTTATTTAACCACGAATTAAACCATTTGCTTGAGCAGTACCAGGAAAAAAAGCCGGGGCAGCATTTTATGCCCGACAGCATTATCAAGACCGAATTATTATTAACCGGGCAGTTTTTTTTGTATGCTTCCAAAATTTACAAAGGCGACGACCTTGATCTGGCACAGATGGGTTGGTTTATTCCCCGGAAAAAAATCAGCCTGACAGCTTTGCTGGATTCGGTTATTTTATCCAAAGGAAAGGAACAGGAGATATTTGCGCCACTGAACCCACAATACAAAAATTTGCAGGAGCAGTTGCAGATTTATTCTGCCATTGAGAAAAATGGCAGGCTGGATTCATTAAAAAATATTACTATTCCGTTTAAAAAAGGAGATTCTGCCATTGAGCTGGGATTAATTAAAAACCGTTTGCAGTTATTGGGCGATTTGAAGAACAATGATAGCTCCGGGGGATACGATTCGACTTTATTTTCAGCAGTGAAGGGGTTTCAAAAAAGAATGGGCTTGAGTGAGGATGGGGTTATAGGACAAAAAATGATCAATGAATTAAATACCCCTTTACCGGAAAGAATCAAATGTATTCTGGTGAATATGGAAAGAGCCAGGTGGATGCCTGCTGAAAAGGATGGCAACTATATTCTTGTGAACATCCCTGAATATAAAATGCATGTTTTTGACAGCGGCCGTACCATATTCAGCATGAACGTAATTGTGGGTACCAGTGCAAACAATACCGTTATTTTTTCCGGCAATTTAAAATATGTCGTATTCAGTCCTTATTGGAATATTCCTGAAAGTATTGTACGCAAGGAGATTATGCCGCAACTACAAAAAAACACCCAATACTTAGCAAAAAACAATATGGAGATAACTGGGTATAACGGAAAAATTCCAACTATTCGACAAAAGCCCGGACCAAAGAATTCATTGGGGCTGGTAAAATTTCTTTTTCCCAATAATTATAATATTTACTTTCATGATACCCCTAACAGGGATCTGTTTTCACTTTCAAACCGTAGTTTCAGTCATGGCTGCATCAGGTTGGGAGAACCGAAAAAGTTTGCAGCATATTTACTGAGAGAAGACAATTCATGGAATAGCAAAAATATAGATGAAGCGATGCACCTGGAAAAGGAAAAATGGGTAACGATTAAAAAGGCGGTGCCTGTAATGATTACTTATTTCACTTCCTGGGTTGACAAAGATGGCCGGTTGAATTTCCGGAAAGATATTTATGGTCATGATAGCCGGATGAGTGAAAAGTTGTTTTCAAAATAGTGGGAACAGTTATCTTTATTTGCGAACTTTTTTAATCGCTTGAAATATTGAAAATGGAATTGATACTTGTAAATAACCGATCTGATGAAAAAAGGTTCAATGAGGTCAATGCGCTCTTGAACAGGTCAAACCCTGTTTATATACGACCGTTGGATAACGAGGTCAATGATGTTTTTAATGAGCATAAAAATAAGCATTTTAAATATGGAGAAACCAGGCGGTGGATTGCCCTGGATGATTCCGGAAATTTAATTGGGAGGATTGCTGCATTTACTAATTCGAAATACATCAACAAAGGCACTGATTTTAAAACGGGGGGAATGGGGTTTTTTGATTCCGTAAATGACCAATCAGTTGCAAATGCTTTATTTGATGTGGCCAAAGAATGGTTATTGAGCAAGGGCATGGAAGCCATGGACGGTCCCATTAATTTTGGTGACAGGGATAAATGGTGGGGGTTAATGGTTGAGGGGTTTGCCAGCGAGCCCATGTACGGCATGTCGTTTAACCCGTCTTATTATGAAAATCTGTTTACTGTTTATGGTTTTGAGAACTATTATAACCAGTACTATTATTCCATGAATGTAGACGATCCATTGCCGGCGCGGTTTCCGGAAAGGCATGCTAAATTCAAAGCCAAACCCGGTTACGAAGCAAAACATGTAAGGTTGAATGAGCTTGAAAAGTATGCGGGAGATTTTGCAACAGTATATAATGCGGCATGGGCACAGCATGGTGAAGCAAAAGAAATTACTAAGGAACAGGTAATCAAACTGTTTCAAAAAATGAAGCCCATTATGGACGAGAGAACCGTATGGTTTGCCTATTACAAAGAAGACCCGATTGCAATGTTTATCAATATTCCTGACCTGAACCAATATTTTAAGCATTTTGATGGAAAATTTGGCTGGCTGGAAAAACTCCGACTGGTATGGATGAAACTTCGGGGAGTGAATAAAAGGCTTACAGGACTCGCTTTTGGCGTAGTACCCAAATACCAGGCATTGGGCATAGACAGTTTCATGATTTATGAATGCGCTTTGTTATTGCAGGGTAAGGGCTGGTACACCCAATATGAGATGGGCTGGGCAGGCGACTGGAATCCGAAAATGATTAATATATACCGAAGCCTGGGTGGGGTTCAAAGCAGACGCATGGTAACTTTTCGTTACCTGTTTAACCGGGAGCGGACATTTGAAAGACATCCCGAAATGGCGTATAAATAAGTTTAGGGAGCCGTATGCGGCCATAAGCTTATTAAATTGTTCACATTAATAAGAAGCCTGCAAGCATAAGCCAATAGCTAGATGCTAAAATGCTATCTTGCAATCCTGCTATGGAAAATAAATTCATTGTTTCAGCCAGAAAATACAGGCCACAGAATTTTAATACGGTGGTGGGGCAATCGCATATTACTACCACATTAAAAAATGCGATCAAGAACAATCAGCTGGCACATGCTTTTCTTTTTTGCGGGCCAAGGGGCGTTGGCAAAACAACCTGTGCCAGAATTCTGGCAAAAACCATTAATTGCACCAATCAAACCCCGGAAGGCGAAGCCTGTAATACCTGTAACAGTTGCGTATCTTTTGATGCAGGAAGTTCACTCAATATTCATGAACTGGATGCAGCCAGCAATAACTCGGTAGATGATATCCGCACATTAGTAGAGCAGATACGTTTTGCCCCACAGGCAGGTAAATACAAAGTGTATATTGTGGATGAGGTACACATGCTGAGTGCCAGTGCATTCAATGCCTTTTTAAAAACACTGGAAGAGCCCCCACCCTTTGCCATTTTTATTCTTGCAACAACCGAAAAGCACAAAATACTTCCTACCATTTTAAGCCGTTGCCAGATTTTTGATTTTAAACGAATCACCAATAATGATACGGTTATTCATTTACAGGAAATAGTAGACAAAGAAAATATTAAAGCTGAAAAAGCTGCCTTACAGGTAATCGCACAAAAAAGTGAGGGTTGTATGCGCGATTCGCTGAGTATTCTCGATAAGATTGTGAGCTTTACCAATGGCACGGTTACTTATCAGAATACCCTGGAACACCTTAATATCCTGGACGAGGACTATTATTTCAACATGCTGGAATCCATGCAGCAACAGAACCTGGCAGCTGCCATCTTATTGTTTGACGAAATTAACAGGAAAGGATTTGAAGGCGACCTTGTGTTGAATGGCCTCTCTGAGTTTTTCAGAAACCTGCTTGTGTGCAAGGATGCAAAATCTGCCGGACTTTTGGAAGTAGTAGAAGGTATGCAGGATAAATATATTGCTGCAGCAGCAAAAACAGGCATCGCTTACTTGGTAAGTGCCCTGAATATTTTGAATGAAGCCGAAATTAATTTTAAAATGGCACGCAATAAGCGTTTGCATGTCGAACTCACGCTTATTAAGCTCAATTTTCTTCAACAGGCCATTGAATTGAGCAACGAAAACGGGCAAATAGTTAAAAAAAAACGCATTGACGGGCCGGTGGCATTTAAAATAAAGTCCATTCTACCCATTCAATTCAGGCAAGCTGTTTCAAAAACAGCAGATGCCAGATTGTACATCGATGCAAAAAAGACGGCACCTGAAAAACCTGTGCCTGCTGCAGCCATCCTACAACCGGCTCCAGCGCAGGAAACAAAGCAGGTACAAAAACTAGTTCCCGCAAACCCCGGTGGCCCTAAGAAAAAACTACTCGATACATTAAGAGAAAAGTATGGCGATACCTATGCCATTGAAGAAGTGAAAGAATCGGAAATATTAACCCTGGAAAAACTGAAAACCACCTGGGATGAATATGCACAGTTACTGGAAAAACAATTGAAACATTCCTCAGCGGGTACTTTTAAATCGGCCAGACTGGCTATTGAAAATGATATCAGGTTTACCATTACAGTTTCTGCATTAACTTCTCAAAAATTTGTAGAGCAGGAGAAAATGATGCTGATTGATCATTTACACAAAGCCTTTAACAACAGGAGTATTACTTTTGAAATATTGATTGAAGCAGGTGAGAGAGAAGACGTTCCGGCACATATGAGGATGAACAGCAAACAAAAGTTTGAACATATTGCAAGTCAGTACCCGCTGGTCAAAGAACTTAAGACCAGGCTGAAGCTTGAAATCGATTACTAACTTTTTTAAGCTTCCATACCCTTAAAAAGATGCTATGCCACGTTCAACATTCAATTATACAAATGGAGCGATAACAGTGGTATGGAAACCCGAAACCTGTGCCCATAGCAAAAAATGCTGGACCCAGTTAAGGCAGGTATTTGACCCCCTGAAAAAACCGTGGATCAATATGGAAGGGTCTTCTACAGAAGCAATAATTGAACAGGTTGGAAAATGCCCAAGCGGGGCATTAAGTTATTTTTTTAATACCGAAGACAGTGCTGCCCCAAAATAGATCATATTTTTTTAGCCTGTGTATACCCTGATTTGGCTAACCACTGCATTAGTTTTTCCCGTTGATCACCCTGTACAATAATTTCGCCTTCTTTTACCGTTCCGCCGGTTCCACAAAAATTTTTTAATTTTTTCCCCAGTTCATGCAGGTCTTCTTCTTTACCGATAAACCCAGTTACCAGCGTAACGGCTTTCCCCGCCCGATGTTTGGTTTCGAGTTTTACACGCAAAGGCTGTTGATTGGGGGCAGCAGTCTCCCTTGTATTTTCTTCTTCACTAAACTGGAAACCAGGGTCTGTGCTAAACACAAAACCCCGCAGGTCCGGCTTATTTTTTCTGCTCATACCAGTAATTGTTAGGTTATTATTGCTTTTAAACTCAGGTCAAGGCTTTGGGCCTGGTGAATCAATCCTCCTACGCTTACAAAATCCACTCCTGTTGCGGCATAAGACTCAATGGTGTCCAGATTTATTCCACCACTTGCTTCTGTTTCAAACCTGCCATCGATTACCTGTAAGGCTGCGCTAATTTGCAAGGGAGAAAAATTATCCAGCATAATCCTAAAAACCTTCCCTGTTCCCATTTTGCAAACAGTTTCCACATCGGCCATATTTCTTGTTTCTACCTCAATTTTGAGTTCTGGATGGTATTGCTTTGTATAAGCATGTGCCGCATTGATGGCCCTGTCTATTCCGCCGCAATAGTCGATATGGTTATCTTTTAACATGATCATATCATACAATCCGAATCGATGGTTGATACCACCGCCAATTTTAACTGCTTCTTTTTCCAACAACCGAAAATTGGGAGTTGTTTTACGGGTATCAAGCAGTTTGGTATGGTAATCTTTCAATTTTTCTGTATACTTCGCTGTCAGGGTAGCTATGCCACTCATTCGCTGCATACAGTTCAATACCAGTCTTTCACAGGTGAGGATTGTGCATACTGAAGCGCTTACTTCAAAAGCATGCTCACCGGCAACCATCTTATCGCCATCTTTCTTAAAAGCAGAAAATATTGATTCGGGCTCCTGCAGTAAAAAAATTTCCCGGGCAATATCCACCCCTGCCAGCATACCATCCTGCTTGATTTTAAGCACTGCTTTCCCCATTTGATCCTTAGGGATGCTGCTTAAAGTAGCATGATCCCCATTGCCAATATCTTCAGCCAGTGCTTCTTGAATTAAATGATGCAGTTTTTCCCTGTATGATTTCATTTTGTAAATGTAATGGATATGAAAAATCCCGCAATTGCGGGATTCAATTATCAGAAAATAATGCTGTATTAACTTATCCGAAGCGTAATAATCTGGTACCTGCCATTTTTCATTTTCATCAGGATGGTAATATTCTGCCCTTTGGAATTATTCTGTAATTTTCCGGCCAGGTACATGGTACCATTGATTTCCCTTTCCGAAACCTTTTCAAAGCCCTTTACGCCCGTTTCTGTGAAATAAGCTTTCAGGGTTAAAGTTGCCTGGTTTCTACCAATATTTTTAACCTCATCCTTATCGGGTAATTTCATGTCCACATAATCATCAAAAAAACCACCTACCTGGCCCGCATCCCCTGATTTGAGTGCCGCAACAATATAATCTACGTCTGCATTCAAATACCTGAACGACATCAAACCTGCCACCAAACCCATATAAATCAATATTTTTTTCATTTTTCTGCTATTTACTTATCCTTACAGGCTAAAAACATGCCAGTTTTTCTATCAGGCTGTTAATTGATTAAAGTTAACGTCTATTCATCAAAGATAATTGCCCTAATTTTATGCCATGAGCAAGAAAGTAATATTAGTAATCATGGATGGCTGGGGTTTGGGTAAGACTCCCTCGGCAGATGCCATCCGGCAGGCAAAAACGCCTTTTGTGAGTTCCCTTTATGGCAAATACCCCCATACCACCCTGGTAACCTGCGGAGAGGAAGTTGGCTTACCCGATGGGCAAATGGGTAATTCAGAAGTGGGCCATTTAAATCTTGGTGCAGGAAGAATTGTTTACCAGGAATTACAAAGAATCAATGTAGCCATCCGAACCGGAGAAATGGCTGAAAATAAAATCTTGTTAAACGCCATCAGGTTTGCCAAAGAAAACAATAAGCCTTTGCATCTCCTGGGTTTGGTTAGCGATGGGGGGGTTCATTCTCACACCAGTCATATAAAAGCGATTTGTGCTGTTTGCAAAAAAGAAGGTCTTACAGAGGTATTTGTTCATGCTTTTACTGATGGCAGGGATACCGACCCCAAAAGCGGGTTAGGCTATATCAAAGACTTACAGTTATTCCTGAACCAGTCGGCAGGGAAAATTGCATCGGTAAGCGGCAGGTATTATGCCATGGATAGGGATAAACGCTGGGAAAGGGTGAAGCTGGCTTATGACTGCCTGGTAAAAGGTGAAGGCAAAAAAGCCACAGATGCAATAGCTGCAATTGAGCAATCCTATGCAGAAAACCATACTGATGAGTTTATTTTACCTACGGTAATATTGGATGAAGCGCAACAACCGCTTGCATTGATCAAAGAGGGGGATGTAGCCATTTGCTTTAATTTCAGAACAGACCGCTGCAGGGAAATTACGGAAGTATTGACCCAGGCCGACCATGATGATTTTGGTATGAAGAAAATGGATCTGCATTATACAACTATGACCATGTATGACCATAAATTTAAAAATGTACAGGTTATTTTTGAAACCGATAATTTAAACAATACACTGGGTGAAGTATTGGCAAACAATGGAAAAAAGCAAATTCGGATTGCGGAAACAGAAAAATATCCCCATGTTACTTTCTTTTACAGCGGTGGCAGAGAAGAACCCTTTGCAGGCGAAAGCAGAATTATGGTGCCCTCGCCAAAAGTAGCCACTTACGATTTACAACCGCAGATGAGTGCTTTTGAAATAACAGATAAACTGATTCCTGAAATAAACAATGAATCTGCCGATTTTATTTGTTTGAACTATGCCAATACAGATATGGTAGGCCATACAGGTGTTTTTAGCGCTGCCATGATTGCTGCTGAAACAGTTGATGCTTGTGTTAGCAGGGTTGTAAATGCAGGATTGGATCATGGCTATACCATTTTTCTTACCGCCGACCATGGCAATGCAGATTATATGATTAATGAAGATGGCACACCAAATACCGCGCATACACTGAATCCTGTTCCTTTTTTCATTATTGACAAGGAATGGTCGGGAGTAATTAAACCGGGTAAACTGGGCGATTTAGCTCCAACTATTTTATCAGTGATGGGGCTGGATATTCCAAAAGAAATGACCGGCAATATCTTAATCTAAACCTTAAACCCCGTTTTATGAAATTATTAAAAAAACTGTTGATTGGATTATTGGTTGTATTCATCGTACTGCAAGCATTCAGGCCCGCAAAAAACATTTCGAACAATGCTGTAAAGGATATTTCCAAAAGCTATGCAGTACCGGAAGAAGTAAAAACCATTTTAGCAAAAGCCTGTAACGACTGCCATTCGAACAATACCCGCTACCCCTGGTATGCAGAAGTACAGCCTGTGAGCTGGTGGCTGAACGACCATGTAAAAGATGGGAAAAAGCACTTTAACCTGAATGAATTCGATGGATATCGTATTGCCCGTCAGTACAAGAAATTGGAAGAATGCATCGAACAGGTCAAGGAAGGTGAAATGCCCCTATCCTCCTATACCCTCATGCACAAGGATGCTATTTTAACGGATGCAGAAAAGCAAACATTGTTGAACTGGTGTGAAGTAGTAAGAGACAGTATTAAAGCAAGGTATCCTGCCGATAGCCTGGTAATGCCCAAAAGAAAATAAATCGAATCTGCGCAAATAAGGTTGCATAAACCTCTTGCCGGAACACAGGATTACACTGCAAACGTCTGATAATCCTGTATTCCGGCAATTTTTTATTCAGTTACTTTGTAAAATGGAAATCAAATCAGCCAGTTACCTAATTTCTTCTTCTTTGGTTAGTCAGTGCCCAAAGCCCGACAGGCCGGAATATGCTTTCATAGGCAGGAGCAATGTGGGCAAATCATCTTTGATCAATATGCTTACCGGGCAGAAAAGTCTGGCCAAGACCTCTGCAACACCCGGAAAAACGCAATTAATCAATCATTTTGAAATAGAAAGCAGCAGTACCCGAAACGGCCCAAAGCAAAAATGGTTTTTGGTAGATCTGCCAGGTTATGGTTATGCCAAACGGTCACAGACTGAAAGAAAAAAATGGGAAGAAATGCTGAACGGCTACCTTAGAAAAAGAGAGAACCTGGTTCAGGTATTCGTATTAATTGACGCAAGGCATAGTCCGCAAAAAAACGACATTGATTTTGTAAGCCAGCTGGATATATGGCAGATAAATTTTAGTTTGGTATTTACCAAGTCGGATAAAGAAAAACCGGCCGTTGTAGCAAAAAACGTGAAAGCCTTCCTAGATAAACTAAGGGAGACCTGGCAGTTTCTACCGCGTCATTTTGTAACAAGTGCCGAAAAAAAAATCGGAAGAGAAGAACTGGCCAGGTTTATTGATGATTGTAATACAGAAGTTCTTCAGAAAAATTCACCATCCTAACAAACGCAGCAGGTCAATACGCTATCTACAAAATCAAAGCAATTAATTCACTACCTTATCTGCACAGCAGCTGCTGGCAAAGGCTTCCGGCTTGGCTTTGAAGGCAAAGCCCATGCCCAGTATATAACCCATCGCCTCCCGTAATGCATCATTGCTTTTAAACTGAGGATTGGTGTTGATATCAGCGTGTACTTCCATTTCCACCTGATGCTCGATAAATAAATTACATAATTCGTAGGCTATTTCAATACTTTTTGCAACTTCTACCAGCATCCTTTCCTTGATATGGTATTTTTGTTTGGTCTTCTCGTTGTGAATGTACATAAAACCGCCGCTGTGCTCACGAAGAAACACAATCACCGTTGCAAACTCGGTATCTTCGCCCTTTACCTGGCTATCGGTACCGATACAAACTTTCAGCTTGATTCCTGAAGCCCTCTCTCTTTCTATGGCTTCTTTTACTGCGTCTTTAATAGGTAGGTTAATGCTTTCTCCATTGAACTTTCTCCAGCGCATAGGGTTAATGTTTTTGTAATTTACTGATTAAAAACAAAGGCTGACCATACCGGAAGTGAACATATTATTAACAGAAGTGGAAAAGCGGGGGCCGGACAGCAAAGGGGAAAACAGGAGTTTGGAATGAAAATGGCTGTAAAAATGCCCTCAGGCAGTATCTTTACCGGATGCGAGTTTGTGGATTTACCTTCATCAAGAATGCCATCACTTTTGATTACCCGATTGTAGAATCAATCTGTTCAATTCTTCCTTTATGCGATGAAATGGTGGTAGTTGCAGGCGATTCGACAGATGCCACACGCGAGCTCATTCAATCTATTCCAACAGATAAGATCCGCATGATTGATTCCGTATGGAATCCTGCACTGAGAGAAGCAGGAGCCGTATTAGCCGATGAGACCAATAAAGCTTTCAGGGCAATTACAAGCAGGCCTGACTGGTGCTTCTATATTCAGGGAGATGAAGTGCTTCCCGAACAATACCTTGAAACCGTTAGAGAGGGGATGATCAAATGGAAGGATAATTTACGGGTGGATGGCCTTTTGTTCAAATACAGGCATTTTTACGGGTCCTATGATTATGTAGCTACCTCATCCAATTGGTATAGAAATGAAATAAGGATTCTTCGCCACAATGACGCATTTTATTCCTACCGTGATGCACAGGGTTTCCGTAAAGGAAATGATGAAAAACTGCAGGTGAAACCATTAGATGCATACATACACCACTATGGATGGGTAAAACCTCCTGCTACCATGATGGCCAAAAAAAGGAATTTTGGTAATTATTGGGGCGGGAACAGGGTAGATGAAACTTTCCTGCAATTGTATTCAGGAGATTTTGATTATTCACAGATAGATGCTCTTGAAAAATTCAGCGGAGAACATCCCCTTGTTATGCAGGAAAGAATCAGGAAAATAAACTGGCAGTTCGACTACGACCTAAGCTATAATAAATTAAGCTTAAAAGATCATTTTAAAAATTATATGGAAAAATGGACGGGCATAAGACCTTTTGATTATAAAAACTATATCCTGCTAAAATAATTAAACTCCCTTCATCACTCAATTAACAAACAAGCCCCATTATATGAGCACGCCCTGTAAGCTTTGCGGAAATAACCTGAATAATGAACTGTTCAAAGTGAAAGAATTACAATTAGGACTGGACGAATATTTTAACTACCAGCTTTGTGCATCATGCGGTAGTATGCAATTGGAGGATATACCCGAAAACCTTGGCAGATACTATCCCAATGAGGATTATTATTCCTTTAAACTCGATTTGAACATCCGAAAAAAAGCAGATTATTTACGAAAAGTTAAAGCAGAATACCTTTTGTTTGGTAAGAACCGGTTATTGGGCAGTCTGCTTTCCATTGGTTACAAAATTCCGGAACAATTTCAATGGATGATTGATCTGGGGGCTAAATATGATGATGCCATTTTAGACATTGGTACCGGTAATGGAAGTTTGCTTGCAAGGCTTTTTCAGATTGGGTTTACAAATTTAACAGGCATTGACCCCTTTATTAATGAAAGCCATGATTATGGCTCGATCAAAATTTTAAAGAAAGACATTTACGAGGTGCAGGAGCAATATGATGTGGTAATGATGCACCATTCACTTGAACATATGTTTGAGCCGGCTAAAGTATTGGAACAGGCCATGAAAATAACCAGGCCCGGTGGCAGCCTTATGATTCGCATCCCGATTATGGGGCATTACGGATGGCAGCAATATGGTGTTTACTGGTGCGGCATTGATGCCCCGAGGCATATATTTATTCCTTCTGCAAAACAAATGCGCAAAATGGCTGAAGATGCCGGATTTATTGTTGAAAAATTTTACTATGACAGTAGTGACTACCTTATCTGGAGCAGTGAACAATATAAAAAAGGAATGCCCTTGCACGACCCTAAAAGCCATATGTTTAATAAAGACGGCAGTAGTATGTTCAGCAAAGACGATATCAACCGTTTTCGTAAAATAATGAAGCAGGAAAACGAGCAGGAGAATGGCGACACTGCTGTTATTTGTTTGCGCAAACCCCTATAAAATTCTATTTACCTGATTTTTCACCCCTGCTTAACTTTCTTATTTCAAGCAGCCTGCTTACATATTTTTTTCGCGTAAAAAGAAAGAGTTCTTGCTGGTATTGCAGCAGGAAAAAGAAAAGGGGCCACACAAACCTACCGTTGGCCTTTATCGAAAACAACTGATAGAGTTTATCATAAAAAAGCTTCCTGTTCCCATGTTCCGACTCCGCAATGAGTGCTATCCAGTTCAATTTTTCTTCAAAATCCCTGTACCGCTTATCAAAAGTTCTTGCGCTTGTTTTTTGTGAAATGGTGGTAGTTACAGTCTTACTATGCTGCCTGTACAGCGTGAGCGGTTCGCTCACATATTGAATGCCGGTAAAAATGGTCGATTTTAAAGCAAACCAGATATCATGTGGCACGCCCAAAGGAATAGGCAATACATAGGGAAGCAGGTTTTTATGAACCATCATGGTATGCCCCCAAACAACATTACTGAATACAAATCCCCTGCTATCTGCACCACTGTACATTTTACGTAAATCCGACAGATTTTTCTGCAAACTCTGTCCGTTTTCATCCACTAAAATACTGTCGCTATATACCAGCCAGGACTCTCCTATTGCTTCTCTAAGTCTGGTAATTTTTTCGGGCAGCCAGATATCGTCCTGGTCGCAGAAAGCAAGGTATTCCCCCGAAGCTTTTCCGGTAGCAAATTCAAAATTCTTTATGGCTCCGAAATTTTCCGACTGGAAAAAAAGTTTGAAACCTTTGTCCCCGCTGTATTTTTCAAGGATAGTTCTTGTACCATCAGTCGAAAAATCATCCGATACAATTATTTCTATGTTTGGATAAGTCTGTTGTAGTAATGAATCAAGCTGCGCTTCCAGAAAACGTTCACCGTTGTAGGTGCATACTACGATTGAGACAAGCGGTTCTATAATAAAATTTGTTTGTATACGTCGATGTATTCAGCAGCGCAGGCATCCCAGCTAAACCGGGCTGCCTGTTGCTTGATTTTTTCAACAGGCCGATTTTTTTCATAATCTGCCATACCTTCTTTGAATACG